>NZ_JBFUKK010000005.1:0-502561 GCF_056400885.1 Arthrobacter sp. P4_H3 | reverse complement strand
AACCCGGAAGCTAAGACCCACAGCGCCGATGGTACTGCACCCGGGAGGGTGTGGGAGAGTAGGTCACCGCCGGACAACCATTAGGTCGAGAGCCTCCAGACACAGTCTGGAGGCTCTCCCACTTTAACCACCCCGCCAAACCCAAAACCCCGTTCAACCACCCACACCCCGGGCCACGGAACACCAGGACCCTCTCGCACATCCTGCACCAAAAACCAGGACCCTCTCTCACATCCCGGGCCCTTTCCGGGCAACCCTCTCTCACCCCCTCCACAGGCCGGCCGGGCACCCAAGGCGACCACCGCCGTCGTCAATCAACGGAAACTGAGAGAGCATCCACGAATTCCCCCCGAAAACTGAGAGAGCATCCGGGAATTTCCCGCAAAAAGTGAGAGAGCGTCGCCCTGGCGGACAGCGGAGGGGGCGGCGGACGCTGAGGAGGTTGCCCGGCCGTTCGCCGGGGAAGCTGGGGGAGCGTCCGCTGATGGCGAAATAAGGGCCCGAAAGGCCTAGAAACCGGTGATTTACCTCAAAAAATGGCGGAAACACGCGGAATTTGCGGACCTGACCGCGGCAAGCTGGTAAGTTTTCGAACAGTGGCTTGTACGCATGCCGCGTGCAGGCTCCAGAAATCATGACCGTCCAGGAGGACATCAATGGCTAAGAACCGTAGTGAACTTGTTTCAGAGGTAGCAGGCAAGGCCGGCACCAGCCAGGCAGCCGTCAACTCCGTGCTGGATGCACTGTTCGAGGTTTTCGAGACCTCTGTCGCCGCGGGCGAGAAGATCACCATCCCGGGCTGGCTCGCAGTTGAGCGCACCGACCGTGCAGCCCGTACCGGCCGCAACCCGCAGACCGGCGAGACCATCCAGATCGCCGCTGGCCACAGCGTCAAGCTGACCGCTGGCTCCAAGCTGAAGGCCGCTGTCTCCAAGAAGTAGCATCCGGCGTCCAACGCTTGAAAGGGAGCGGCAACCTCAGGGTTGCCGCTCCCTTTGCGTTAACCGCAAACACGCCAGTCAGCAGCCAACCCTCCGATTCGCGGCGCAGGCACCCGTAGCGGACAATGGATAGGTGCCCTCAGCAGCAAAATCCCGCCCCACCCTTCCGCAGCCTTCCCCCCAGCCGGGAAAGACTGGGGCAGCTGGCGGCGCGGCGGGCATTTCCCGGCCGTGGCAGTTCGCGGGCGTGGCAGCGCTCTTCCTAGGCCTTGCAGCAGCCCTCCTGTTCTCAGGAGCGGCCGCGGCACGCGAGGTGTCCGACCCCGGAGCCCTGATCCGCTGGGGGCTCCCCATCAGCAAGGCCCTCCACAACGTCTCCCTGGCTACAGTGATCGGCGGCCTGATCTTCGCCGTCGGCATCCTGCCGCGCAACGCCAACGGTTCCCGGTCGAAGGACACCAGCACCCCGGAGCACCCGGCGTTCTCCAGAGCACTGGCTGTGGCGGCGGCTGCCGGCGCTGCGTGGACGCTGTCCGCGATAGCAGTGCTGGTGCTGACCTACTCGGACGTGGCAGGCCAGTCCCTCTCCGGCGACGCCGAGTTCACGCGTGCTCTGGTCTACTTCATGACGGACATCGAGACCGGCCGCGCCTGGCTCGCCGTCACCATCGTGGCTGCCGTCGTAACCACCGCACTGTTTGGTGTGCGTTCCCTGACCGGGCTGGCCATCACCCTTGTGCTGTCGCTCGTGGGCATGGTGCCCATCGCGCTGATCGGCCACTCCTCGAGCTCCAGCGACCATGAAGGCGCCATCAACTCCCTGGCACTGCACCTGGTCGGCGTGTCCGCATGGGTGGGCGGCATCATCATGCTGGCCGTCCTGTCCGGCATCCTGACCGGAGGCAACACCAGCGCCAGCGCCGGCGCCAAGTCAGACATCACCGAGCCCACGCTCCGCCGGTTCTCCGCTCTGGCCGGATTCGCCTTCGTGCTGGTCTTCTCCTCCGGTGTCATCAACGCGAGCATTCGGATCACCAGCTGGCACGATCTGTTCGGATCCGCATACGGGCAAATGGTGCTGGCCAAGGCCGTGGCCACGCTCATGCTCGGGGCCATCGGCCTCATGCACCGCCAGTGGGTTATCCCGCAGCTCCACCGCAAGGGCGCCGCACTGTCCTCCCGTCGAGTGCTGTGGCAGCTGGTCATTGCCGAACTGCTGATCATGGGCGCAACGTCCGGCATTGCCGTCGCACTTGGCCGATCGGCCCCGCCGCAGCCCACCACGTTCGCCCCGGACGCGTCGCCGGCCTTTATTCTCTCCGGTTATGAACTGCCGCCCGAACTGACCCCGGAACGCTGGCTGACGGAATGGCGCCTGGACTGGCTGTGGATCGCCATCGCCGTCTTTGGCCTGGTCTCTTACGTCCTCGGCGTGGCCAAGGTCCGGCGCCGGGGTGACAAATGGTCCTGGTTCCGCACCGTCAACTGGGTGATCGGGCTCCTGGTCCTTACCTACATCACGTCCGGCCCGCCGTCGGTCTACGGCCGGGTGCTGTTTTCCGCGCACATGGTGGACCATATGGCGCTCACCATGGTGGCTCCGATCTTCCTGGTGCTCGGTGCCCCCGTGACCCTCGCGCTGCGGGCCCTGCCGGCACGCGGCGACGGGTCACGCGGTATCCGTGAGTGGCTGCTGTTGTTTGTGCACTCCAAGCTCTCTCAACTGGTCACGCACCCGCTGTTCGCGGCCGCCAACTTCGCGGGCTCCATTGTGCTGTTCTACTACTCGGACGCCTTCGGCTACGCCATGCGCGACCACGTGGGCCACGAACTGATGAACCTGCACTTCGCCCTCACCGGCTACATCTTCGTGCTGAGCATGATCGGCACGGATCCGCTGCCCCGCCGCGCGCCCTACCCCATGCGGCTGCTGCTCCTGCTGGCCACCATGGGCTTCCACGCCTTCTTCGGTGTCGCGATCATGGGCGGGACCGGACTGCTGGCAGCGGACTACTTCGGCAACCTGGGCCGGGCCTGGGGGCCGTCCGCGCTGCTGGACCAGCAGATGGGCGGCGCAGTGGCCTGGGGCATCGGTGAAGTACCCACCCTCCTGGTGGCCATCGGCGTCGCCGTGATGTGGTCCCGCTCCGACGCACGGGAGTCCAAACGGACCGACCGGGCGGCCGACAGGAATAACGACGCCGATCTCACCGCTTACAACGATATGTTTGCCAAATTGGCTGAACGCGACGCCAAGCTGGCTGAACGCAACTCAAAGCTGGAAGGACGCTGATGAGCGAAACCGTACGCACCCACCTCCGGGTCCGCGCCTCCGAACTGGTGGGCCGTAACTGGCTGAACACCGGCGGGAAGTCCCTGGACCTCGAAGCCCTGCGCGGCAAGATCGTGCTCCTGGATTTCTGGACTTTCTGCTGCATCAACTGCCTGCACGTCCTCGACGAGCTGCGTCCGCTCGAAGAGAAGTACTCCGACGTCCTGGTGACTGTGGGTGTCCACTCCCCGAAGTTCGAGCACGAGGCCGATCCCGTCGCCCTCGCCGCCGCCGTGGAGCGCTACGAGATCCACCACCCGGTCCTGGACGATCCCGAGCTGGAAACCTGGAAGGCCTACACGGCCCGCGCCTGGCCCACGCTGGTGGTCATCGACCCCGAGGGCTACATCGTGGCCCACCTGTCCGGCGAAGGCCACGCTGACGGCCTGTCCGTGCTGATCCCGGAACTCATCGCCGAGCACGAGGCGAAGGGGACCCTGCACCGTGGCAACGGCCCGTACGTGGCGCCGGAGCCGACGTCGGGCACGTTGCGGTTCCCGGGCAAAGCACTCTTCCTCCCCGCGGGCCGCGGAACCTCTGCCGGAAAGCCAGCCAGCGCGGAAGCCGACGCCGGGACTCCCGACGCCGGGACTCCCGACGCCGGCTCCTGGCTGGTCACGGACACCGGTCACCATCGCCTGGTGGAGCTGGACACTGATTTCCACACGGTGCTGCGCACCTACGGCTCCGGGACCAAGGGCCACGCTGACGGCCCCGGCGCCGACGTCGACTCCGTCAAGCCCACCGCTCAGTTCAACGAGCCGCAGGGCCTTGTCCTCCTGCCGGAAGACGTGGCAGCGAAGACCGGCTACGACGTCGTGATTGCCGACACCGTCAACCACCGCCTGCGCGGGCTGTGCCTCGCGGACGGAACCGTCACCACACTCGTCGGCAGCGGCGTGCAGCGCCTGCTTGAAACAGGGCCCGCCCGCGTGGACGAGGACGCGGCCGGCTTCACCGGACGGCTCGGCGACCATCCCCTGGACGTTGCGCTGAGCTCGCCGTGGGACGTGGTGTGGTCCGCCAAGCTCAACGCCGTAGTGGTCGCCATGGCCGGTGTCCACCAGATCTTCAGCTTCGACCCCCTGACCGGCGGCGTGTCCATCGTGGCCGGCAACGGACTGGAGGGCCTCCTGGACGGCCCCGCCCACGAAGCCTGGTTCGCCCAGTCGTCCGGGCTGGCCGAGGACGCCAACGGCAACATCTGGGTGGCTGACTCCGAGACGTCCGCGCTGCGCAAACTGGTGATTGACGACGACGGTACGGTCACCGTGGAGTCCGCCGTCGGCAAGGGCCTGTTCGACTTCGGCTTCCGCGACGGACCGGCCGCTGAGGCGCGGCTGCAGCACCCGCTCGGCGTCACCGTGCTGCCCGACGGCTCCGTGGCGATTGCTGACACCTACAACGGCGCCGTCCGCCGCTACGACCCCGCGACCGGAACCGTGTCCACCCTTGCCCGGGGGCTGTCCGAGCCGTCCGACGTGATTGTGGACCACACGCACGTGGCAGGCTCTGAGCCGCTGCTGGTGGTGGTGGAAGCAAACAAGCACCAGCTGGTCTACGTGCCCATCCCCAAGGAAGCGCAGCAGGTGGACGAGGGCGCAGTGCAGACGCACCGGCCCAAGAGCCCCGTTGCCCCCGGCACGCTGGAGCTCACGGTCCGCTTCACGGCGCCCACCGGGCAGAAGCTCGACGACCGCTGGGGCGACCCCACGCAGCTGAAGATCTCCTCCACCCCGCCCGAGCTGCTGGTTGCCGGCGGCGGCACGTCCGTGGGGCTGCAGCGGACGCTGGAGCTCTCCTCTGACGTTCCGGAGGGCATACTGCACATTACGGCGCGCGCCGCGGCCTGTGACGGCCCCGAAACGGCCGACGGCGAGATCCCCGATCACGCGGCCTGCCACCTGTACCAGCAGGACTGGGGCATCCCGGTGGTCCTGCAGGCCGACGGCGACACTGAGCTGGTCCTGGACCTCCGCGGGATGGACTGAGGCTCCGCCGTCCATGGATGTTGTACTGGCCCGGCTTTCGACCCCCTGGGGGTTGGGAGCCGGGCCAGTTCTGTCAGCGACGACGAGCGGCACCAGCTAAGGAACCGCCGGCGGCCTAGTAGCTGAGGAGCGGGGTGACCCTGATGGTGTCGCCGTCGACGTCGAGCCGCGTGGTGAAGCTGAAGTCGTGTTCCACGTTCAGGTCGGTCACGGCGCCGCTGAACAGGTCCGTTTGCTGGGCCTCCAACCGGGCCTTCCCGTCCAGCGGGGCCACCACCCAGCGGCCGCCGAAGGGCTCAATGGACACCTTCGGGTACTCGCTGATGCTCCATTTGATCGTTCCCGGCGTCACCCGGTTGAACGTGGCGTGGTAGAAGGGGCAGTCTGGCTGGAGCTTCTGTTCCTTGACGGCTTCCGCGGCGCAGGTATCCAGGAATTCCTTGACCTTGGAGCCCACGGCGTCCTTCAGCCCTTGGGTGGCCTGCGTCAGGAGGCTCAGCGGGGCCGTTGGAACGTCGCGGCCGGACACCGTGGCACGGCTGGCCGGCGCTGCGAAGTATTCGCCGTTCAGGCTGGCCTCGTACTCGCCGGGATAAAAGACGGCGAAGGAATTGCGGCCGTTGGGCATGTTCACCGGCACGCCGTTGAGCGTTGCCTGGCTGGAGTTGACCACGGTGACTTCCAGGACAGGCAGTGCTGCCGGCACGAACGCCCACTTGTTGAAGAAGAGCCATTCGGTCCCGGTCCGCTCCAGCAGGAACTCCGTGCTCAGCCTGCTGCCGTCGATGGTGTATTCCATGGGGACCATGACCTGGTTTCCGGGACGCTCCTGGGTCTCGCCGAACTTCACGTTGGTGACGCGGGAAGCGGCCGTCTGCAGCGCTGTTCCGTCGAGCATGGCGGCGTCGCTCTGCGGCACGGAAGCGCGCAGGAGACCCAGCGCTTTTTCGCCTTCGCCCTTCTGCAAAGCGTCCAGATATTCACGTACGGGCTGCTCGGGACCGGCCACTGACGCGTTCACCAGGTTGACCGCCACCACGGCTCCGGCGATGGCAAGCATAAGGCCCAACAGCCACCCGGCCGCGATCCTCACCAACGCTTGACTCATCTGCACGCACCTTACGTTACCTGCAAGGCGCCTGAAAGCAGGTGTGGAGGCCGTCCCTTGTGACACCGCACGGCTGCTTCCGGACGGTACGACGGCGGCTTGCCGACCTTAACGGCGGCGTCTGGAGGAGGTGCCGAAAACGCCCCGCAAGAGCTCCCGGCCCAGTTGGGTTCCGAGCGAGCGGGCCATGCTTTTGAGGCCACCGCCGAGCGCGCCGCCCAGGGCTCCGGCGAGGTCGCCCACCATTCCTCCGCCTGGTTCCTGCGGGGCCGGGGGCGCTGTGCGCTCCGCGCGCCGGGCCCGATCCGGCGCCGGCCTGCTGCTGGGCCGGCCCAGGATTTCTTCCTCGATGCGGCGGGCGTCTGCGTCAACGGCGGTCTGGTCCATGGTTCCGGGAACGGGGCTGTTGGGCACGAAGACGCCCGTGGATGGTGTGGGCGGCTGGCCTGGGGCTGCAGCTCCGGTGCTGGCGGCGGACTTTCCGGAGATTTTCTCGTAGGCGGAGATGTTGTCCACCGCCGTGCCGTACTTCACGAGCAGGGCGGAACCGGCCGAGGTGCTCTTGACCAGCTCATCGGTGCTGGGACCCATCAGTGATTCCGGTGCCCGGAGGCGGGTCAATGCAACCGGCGTGGGGGCGCCCTTCTCATTCATCACCGTAACGACGGCTTCGCCGATGCCGGCCGACGTGAGTGTCTCTTCGAGGTCGTAATCGCTCACCGGGAACGTGGACACGGTGGCTTTCAGGGCTTTGGCGTCCTCCGGAGTGAAGGCCCGCAACGCGTGCTGGATGCGGTTGGCCAGCTGGCCCAGGACATCGGCCGGAACATCCTTCGGCGTCTGGGTGACGAAGAAAATCCCCACGCCCTTGGACCGGATGAGCCGGACAGTGGTGGTGATGGCCTCCAGGAACGCTTTGGAGGCGTCGTTGAACAGCAGGTGCGCCTCGTCGAGGAAGAAGACCAGCTTCGGTTTGTCCAGGTCACCCGCTTCGGGCAGGTCCTCGAAGAGGTCCGCGAGCAGCCACATCAGGAAGGTGGAGAACACCATGGGCTTGGTCTGCAGCGTGGGCAGTTCCAGGCAGGTGATGACGCCGCGGCCGTCGGGAGCCGTGCGAAGCAGTTCGGCGGTATCGAATTCGGGCTCACCGAAGAAGGCCTCCATACCCAATGCCTCAAGCGTCACCAGCTCACGGAGAATGACGCCGGCCGTCGCCTTGGAGAGGCCGCCCAGCTCCTCGAGCTCGTCCTTGCCCTCGTCCGAGGTGAGGAACTGGATCACGGCCCTGAGGTCCTTGAGGTCGATCAGTTCCAGGTTGTTCTTGTCTGCAAAGTGGAAGACCAGCTGGAGGCTGGATTCCTGGGTGTCGTTGAGTTCCATGACGCGCGAGAGCAGGATGGGGCCGAAGGATGTGATGGTGGCCCGGACGGGGATGCCGTTACCGTCCCCGCCGAGGGCCAGGAATTCCACCGGGAAAGTCTTGCCCGCCCATGCCTGGCCGATGCTGTCCGTGCGCGCTTTGAGTTTCTCGCTGCCCGTTGCCGCGGTGGCCAGCCCGGACAGGTCTCCCTTGATGTCGGCCAGGAACACCGGAACCCCGGCAGTGGACAGCTGCTCCGCCATCATGTGCAGCGTGACGGTCTTCCCCGTTCCTGTTGCACCGGCCACCAGCCCGTGCCTGTTCATCATGGCCAGGGGCAGCCGGACGGGGGCATCCTTGTGGAGTTCGCCGTCGACGATGGCGGCTCCCAGCTCGATGGTGGCGCCTTCCAGGGTGTACCCCTTTTGGATGGTGGCGACTTTATCTGCGGTGGATTTCATGGCCATGCCGACAGCTTAGCCGCGCGGCTCCAGATCTTTCGTGAAAGCCAGGAATTTGATGGGTTCAGGGCCCATCAAACCAGAATCCCCCGCCGGAGCATCCGGCGGGGGATTCGTGTGGAAGTGGAGAGTTACGCCGTCGGAGTCTGCGAGATCCTGACCATGTTGCCGGAGGGATCCCGGAAGGCGCAGTCGCGAGGACCCCAGGGCTGGTCGATGGGCTCCTGCATTACCTCGGCGCCGGACGCCCGGACTTTCTCGAACGTTGCGTCCAGATCGTCCGTGCGGAAAACGAGCATCGGCAAGACACCCTTTGTGAGGAGCTCCTGCATCATGTCCCCGTCCTCTTGCGAGCGGCCGGCATGCGGTTCGGAGAGCACGATCTCGAGATCCGGCTGGGCGGCGCTGCCGAGCGTCACCCAGTGGAATCCGCCGGAGGCGACGTCGTTGCGCACCTCGAGGCCCAAGGCGTCCCGGTAGAAGACGAGTGCTTTTTCAGTGTCGTTGACTGTGATGTTGCAGTACTGGAGTGAAATGTTCATGCCACTAACGCTATTCGGCTGGCATGAGTATCGCTTCTCGAATCCTGCTCGCCTGGGCACCGTCCCCGGTCCCGGCGTCCGCCCCGCTCGCGGCGCTGTGCCGGGTGGGCCGCGTCCGGATCTTCGCCATGCAGGCGGGCATGGCCTCCACCGCGCTGTGCTCGCGGGCCCGGTACGCGCTGGGCGGTTCTCCCACGATTTCGGTGAAGCGCGAGCTGAAGGAACCCAGCGACGTACAGCCCACGGCCATGCAGGCGTCGGTCACGTTCATGCCGCCGCGGAGCAGTGCCATGGCCCGCTCGATCCGGCGGGTCATCAGGTAGCTGTACGGGGTCTCGCCGTAGGCGGCCCGGAACTGCCGCGAAAAGTGCGCCGGCGACATCAGGGCCTTGCGGGCCATGGTGGGGATGTCCAAGGCGTGGGCGAAGTCCCTGTCGATCAGGTCCCGCGCCCGGCGCAGGTGCGCCAGGTTGGCGAGCTCTTGTGGGTTCATGCCATGAGCGTACGCCGCGGTCCCGGCGTTTTCCACGGTGGGCCGAGCGACTGCCTGCTTTTTGGGCAGGCCGCGCCGTGAATTGACCGGCCTGCCCAAGGCCTCCGCAGTAGACTTTGGTATGGCCGCATCAATGCTGAAGATGGTTCTGTCCGTTGCCACCGCCGTTGCCCTCGCGGTGCTTGGCGGAGCACCTGCGACGGCGGCGCCGCCGCGGCCTGCCGATCCGGTGGGCATTGACGTCTCGTGGCCGCAGTGCGGCAAGACCCTTCCCTCCGGACTCGCCTTCGCAATTGTCGGCGTCAACAACGGGCTCGCGAACACCACGAACCCGTGCCTCGAGGCGCAGCTGGACTGGGCGGCCCTGACCATCAAATATCCGCAGGCGACCTCCCAGCCGCGGGTCGCCCTGTACGTGAACACCGCCAATCCGGGGCTGGCCGGGTCCTGGTGGCCCTCGTCCAACTTCTACTCAGGCACTGTGGTGGACAACCCGTACGGGAAGTGCGAGGGCAAGAATGACAAGGCCTGCGCCTACATGTACGGCTATGCCAAAGCCTACGACGACGCCGTGCTGCGTGGGGTGGACGACCCGGAGGACTACTTCTGGTGGCTGGACGTGGAGACGGAAAACAGCTGGCAGCCGGACAAGGAAGCCAACCGGGCCGACCTTGAGGGCATGACTGCCTACTTCGAAAGCATCGGCGCCGACGTCGGGATCTATTCCACCGGGTACCAGTGGGGTCAGATCGCCGGCACCGTTCCCTCAACGAGTAGCCTGGCCGGGCTTCCCAGCTGGCTTGCCGGCGCCCGCACCTTGAACGGCGCCAAGTCGAACTGTTCCCTGTCAGGGCTCACCCCGGGCAGTCGCGTGGCGCTGACGCAGTATGTCTCCGGTGGCCTCGACTACAACTACGCCTGCAAGTAACCCGGGCTGCTACCGCGTGAATCGTGTGACAGAAGTGCACCGATCAACCTCTAGCTAACTCCAGTTAGAAACGAGTACTGCGTTCACGAAACAGGTACGAAGACAACCAAAGTCGAGTGGAATCTACTGGTGTCTTCCCGGGCGGACGCCCCTAGCATCGGGACTACATTTGCGGCCAACGATGGCCGTAGATCCCGTCTCGCACCCCGGGGGTCCCCATGCAACAAGCGTCCACCACATCCGTCGTCGTCCGTCGGCTCGCTGCCGCCGTCGTGCTCCCCGGTGTCCTGACCAGCATGCTGGTGCTGGCCCCGGCCTCCCAAGCGGCAACCGATACAGCAGGCATCTGCAACGGAGTGGTGAACCAGCTTGCCCACCGCGGCACCGTGCAGGAGAACCTGCTCAAGGCGGCGGCGCGCAAGAATGCCGTTCTCATCGCATCCCTGCAGGCCGAACGCGCCGGGCTGCAGACGAAGGCGGACGGACTGACGGCGGAGATCGCCGCGGCAGACAAAGCTATTGCGGACCTTGAGGCAGAGGAAAAGCAGCTGGTAACGGACGCAGGCTCCGCGGAAACCCAGCTGGCCGGACTCCTGGTCGCCCAGGCTAACGCGGCCCAGTCGGTCGCGGATACCGAGAAGGCTCTGGCCGGACTCAAGGCAGAGATAGCCACCACCGAAGCTCAACTCACGCCGCTGCAGGAGGAGCTTGGCGTGGCCCAGGCCGAGGCTGCGCAGCTCAAGCAGCAGAAAGCTGCCGTAGAAGCCCAGGAGGCAGAGAAAAAGGGTGAGATCAGCGCGTCCGAAGGCGAACTCTCGGGGCTCCAGGCGGCAGCCGACGCCGCCGCTGACGCGCTGGCAGGAAAAAACGCCGACATTGTGGAGGCTCAGGGCGACCTGACAAACCTCACGGCGGTCGCGGACGACGCAGCGGCAGCGGTTACCGCGGCCGCTTCGGCGGTCAGTGACGCGGAAGCCGAGCTGACGCGGCTCGAAGATGCGGGGGAGGCCGCGCAGGCGCAGCTGGAGGCCCAGCAGGCGAAGGTTGCGGAAGCAAGAGCCACACTCGTTACCCTGCAGTCCACTGCCCAATCTGCGGCTGATGCTGTGGCCACCAGGAACGCAGAGATCGGCACGGCGCAGGGCGAACTCGCCGCGCTGCAAACTGCCGCCAGCCAAGCGGCGGATGCCCTGGCCGACAAGAACGCTGCGATCACCCAGGCCCGGACGGAGTTGACCTCGCTGCAGGCCAATGCGGCGGCCGCGGCGTCGGCTCTCGCAGCCAACACCAACCAGATTGCCGCCGCCAGCGCGGAGATCGCCACCCTGGAGGGACAGCTAACCGCCGCAACCGCCGCGGTCACGGCCAAGCAGGCTGACCTGACCACAGCACAGTCCCAGCTCGCGGCGCTGCAGGCCACCAAGGCATCGCTGGAGGCCGAGATCGCCAACCTGACGGCTCAAATCGATGCCATCAACGGCAACTCAATTAAGAAGCGGAATCTCCAGGATGAGCGCGCCCTCAAACAGGCCGAGTTGACCACCGTGAACGGCCAGATCACCACCAAGAACGCCCAAATTTCCGGGTACCAGGGTGATCTGACCACTTTGCAGAATTCAGTCAACACCCTCAACGCCCAGCTCCTGGCCAAGCAGCAGGAAAGCAGCGCCCTGCAACAGCAGGCGGCGCCGCTGCAGGCCGCGCTGACCACAGCCAACGCCGCTGTCGCCACCAAGGAAGGCGAGATCGCGACGCTCAACGGCCAGGTTCCGGCGCTCCAGACTGCGGTCAACGATGCCAATGCCGCTGTCACTGCCAAGCAGGGAGAACTCAGCGTGTTGGAGGGTCAGCTGCCCGCGCTCAAGGATGCCGCGGCTACGGCCGCAGCCAACGTAGCGGCGCAGGAGACGGTAGTGGCGGACCTGGAGGCTGCACTTCCGGGACTGACCCAGGGCGTGGCTGAAGCCCAAGCCGCAGTCGCGGAACAGAAGAACGTTCTCAGCGGGCTCCAGACCAAGCTGGCCGAAGCAAACGGTGCCCTTGCAGCTGCCAATGCGGCTGTCGAGGCCAAAAGGGCAGAGGTCAGCGGGCTCCAAAACGAGTTGCCGGTCCTCCAATCCGCCGTGGACAACGCCAACGCATCGGTTGTGACCAAGCAGGGTGAGATCGCGGGCTTGAACGGGGAGCTGGACACCCTGGTCGCCCAGCTGGCGGTCCTCAACGAGCAGATCTCAGGCAAGGAAGCTGACGTGCTGCGTCTGCAGACCCAGGTGGCTCCACTGCTGGACCAGCTCAATAAGCTCAACGGCGAGATTAGCGCCACGGAGGCTCAACTCAAGACGCTCCAGGCACAGCTGACGGCACTGGACCAGCAGGTTACGTCCGCCCTGGGCCAGCTCAACACTCTGACCGCGCAAAAGAAGGTCAACAAGGATGCCGTCGATTTGCAGAAGGCGAAAGTCAAAACCCTCCAGGCCCAACTTGGCAGCGTCCAGGACCAGATCGCTGCCATCGACGGGCAGATCGCCCTCGGGGGCTGCGTGGCCTAGCGCAGCGGGAAACTAGCACAGGTGAGCTAAAACGCAGCGAGGGGTCGCCGGGCAGGGCGGTCCCTCCTGCGTGTCCGGCGCCACGGCGACATCCAGAAATAACCCGGCCGCCGCCGTCGTTGTCGCCAGTGTGCCTGTTCCGCCACCGGAACGGACCGCCACAGCTCCGCTACGAAAGGCCGGCTCCTCCGTGACTGTTCCGCTTTCCATCCTTGACCTGGCCACCATCGCGAAGGGTCAAACAGCGGCCGAGAGTTTCGCCGGCAGCGTGGCCATGGCGCAGCGGGCCGAGGAACTGGGCTACCGCCGGGTCTGGTACGCCGAGCACCACAACATGTCCTCCATCGCCTCCTCGGCCACGAGCGTGCTGATCGCCCACATCGCGGCCAACACCAGCAGCATCAGGCTGGGCGCCGGCGGCGTGATGCTGCCCAACCACTCCCCGCTGACCATCGCCGAGCAGTTCGGCACCCTGGAGACGCTGCATCCCGGACGCATCGACCTCGGCCTGGGCCGTGCGCCGGGCAGTGACCAGAACACCATGCGGGCCCTCCGCCGCGACCCGATGTCGGCGGACAGCTTTCCGCAGGATGTCCTGGAACTGCAGGGCTACCTGACCGGTCCCACCCGCATCCAGGGTGTGGAGGCCACGCCGGGCAAGGGCACCAACGTGCCGCTGTACATCCTGGGGTCCTCGCTTTTCGGGGCCCGGCTGGCAGCGCAGCTCGGGTTGCCGTACGCCTTCGCCTCGCACTTCGCACCCAACGCCCTGCAGGACGCCGTGGCCGCCTATCGCCGCGAATTCAAGCCCTCGGCCCAGCTGGACGCTCCGCATGTGATCGCCGGCGTGAATGTCATTGCGGCCGATTCAGCCGCCGAGGCGCAGGAGATGTTCCAGGCCACCAAACGCGCCCGCGTGTCCCTGTTCTTCGGCAACGGCAGGGTGTTCACCGACGATGAGGCGGACATGATCCTCGATTCGCCGCAGGGCCAGCACGTGGCGCAGATGATGAAGTACTCGGCCATCGGCACTCCGGATGTGGTGATGGACTACCTCGACGAGTTCACTGCCCATGCTGACGCGGACGAGCTGATCGTGGCCCACCAGAGCAACGGAACAGAGGCCCGCCTGCGCTCCGTCGAACTGCTCGCCGCGGCAGCCGGGATGGCCCGGGTCTAGGCGCCGCCTCCCCGGCCGCGGATGTCCGCGGTCGGGTGCCGCGGCCGCACCGGACCGCTCGCCCGACCCGGCAGCAAGCACACAGCCCGTGTGGCAGAACGTCACGGAAGATGCGGATGTGACAATAACAGCCGCACGGAGTCTAATAAGTGCATGACTGTTGAGCCGGACGTACGCCGTGCCCTGGTCATTGAGGACGATGAAGACATCCGCGGCCTGCTGGTCCACATCCTGACCAAGCAGGGTTTCCAGGTTTCCTCCGCCTCAACGGGGCGGGCCGGCATTGAACTGATGCAGCGCGACGGCGCTGAACTGGTGACTCTGGACCTGAACCTGCCCGACATCGACGGCGTTGAGGTCTGCCGCGAACTGCGCCGCTTTTCCGACGCCTACATCCTGATGATCACCGCCCGCGGCGAGGAACTGGACCGCCTGACCGGGCTCGACACCGGCGCTGACGACTATCTCACCAAGCCCTTCAGCCCCCGCGAGCTCGGGTCCAGGATCACCGCACTGTTCCGCCGGCCGCGCGCCAGCGCCGTACACGAAGCCGCAGTCCAGGACGAACTGCGCCGCGCCGTCGAGGTCCAGCGCAGCCTGCTGCCGGCGGAGGGCCTGTCCCTCGACGGGTTCGACATCGCCGGGTCGTTCCGGCCGTCCCGGAACGTCGGCGGCGACTTCTTCGACTGGTACCCGAACGACGGCGGCCTGCAGCTGACGCTGGCGGACGCCATGGGCAAAGGCATGGGGGCCGCGCTGATCGCGGCCACCGTCCGCGCCGTCATGCGTTCGGTTGCCCACAGATCGCCGCTGGGCGAGGCCTTCCAGTCCGCGGGGCGGATCCTCGAAGCCGACCTGGAGCAGTCCGCGTCCTTCGTCACGCTCTTTCACGCCCGGCTCGCCGCATCCACCGGCATCCTGAGCTACGTGGACGCCGGCCACGGACTGGCGCTGCACATCAAGGCGGACGGCAGTTCTTCCCGGCTGCTCACCGGCGGACCGCCCGTCGGAGCCTGGCCGGGCCAGGAATGGGACGCGCACCAGGTTTCGCTGGAGCCGGGCGACTCGCTGGCAGTGGTCAGCGACGGCCTGCTCGATGTCTACCCTGACGTCGAGGTCCTGACCGCCGTGGTGGCGGGCACTGTGTCCGCCAGCGCCAGCGCGCAGGCAGCCTGCGACGCGGTCCTGGAGCTGGCCTCCGGACGGGACGTTTCCGACGACGCCACAGTGGTTGTGCTGAAGCGGGCTCGGCGGTAGCTGCCCGGGAGCCGCCTTCTGCCTCTAAAGGAGGGCGCGCACACGTTACATTCCCGCAATGACAGGGATATTCTGGTGTAACGACGGCACAGGAAACTGGGGGTATGTCCCTCGCCGGACTTTCTCACGCATCATTGGGGATTATCCGAAGGACGTCGACTGTGCCTACTCCGCTCAACCAGACCGTGGCCGATTCCGCACTCCTGACTCGGTCCCTGCCGCTCGGCCTGCTCCGCGCCTTTGTGCAGTCGGATGCAGCCGACGACGGCCTCACGCCGAACCTGCTCGCTGAACTCAAGATCCTTGCCCGGACGCCCGGGCTGCTGGTGGCCTGCAACTACGGCGGCACCCTCTGTGATGCGGAAGGCATCTCCACCGAAACCTTGCCGCTGGGCAGCGCCGCGATCGCCCTCCGGGCCCTGGCCGCCCTGCCCAATACCCACGCCGCCGTCATCTCCGGAAGGTCGCTGCGGGATCTGGCGGCCGTGTCCCGGCTTCCGGCGGAAGTGCACCTGGTCGGCTCGCACGGGGCGGAATTCGACATGGGCTTCGCCCACGGGCTCTCGCTGGCCACCGAATCCGTCCTGCAGCAGGCGAGCCAGGCCCTGGTTGAAACCATCGGCGCCTACAAGGGGATCAGCATCGAACGGAAGCCGGTGGCGGTGTCCGTGCACACGCGGCCGGCCTCGCCCGCGATCGTCGCCAAAGTGCTGGAAAAAGCCGAGGCAGTGGCCCGCGCCCACGGACTGTTCTACATTGTTGACGGTTCCGTGCTGGACCTCTCCGTGGTGGAACCGTCCAAGGCCGACGCCTTGGAGCATCTCCGTGCCCGCCTGGGCGTGAGCGCCGCCCTGTATGCCGGTGATGCCTCCAGCGACGAACTGGCCATGGCCACGCTCCGCGGCCCGGACATGGGAATCAAGGTGGGGGAGGGACCAACGGCCGCGTCCCACCGGCTGCGGGATCCCGAATCTTTCGCCCGGGTACTGGCCATCCTGTTTGAACTGCGGCGGGCGTGGCTGTTCGGGGAGGACGCCGTCGGCCTGGAGCGCCACTCCATGATCGGCAACGGCTCGTCCACGGCCCTGATCACCCCTGAAGCCAAGGTGTGCTGGATGAGCCATCCGCTGCCGGACTCCGGGTCCCTGTTCGCACATATCCTGGGTGGCGACGCCGCGGGTCACTTCTCGGTGGAACCCGTCAAGGCGTCCCAGGTTCTGGGTCAGCGCTATGTGGACAGCACCATGATTGTGGAGACCCGCTGGGCAGACGTCACGGTGACCGACTACCTCGAACCGGCCCCGGACGGGATAACCAGCCTGGTCCGGGTGCTGTCAGGCAGCGGCGCGGCCAGGATCGTCTTCGCTCCCCGGCCCGACTACGCCAACGCGCCGTTCAGCATGGAGGCCCGGGGCGAGGAACTGCACGTGGTGGGCACCTCGGATCCCATCATCCTGCTGGCTCCCGGCGTCAGTTTTTCCATCACCTCGGACGGCCGCCATGCCACTGCCACCGCCGACGTCAACCTGCAGAACGGGCCCGTGGTGCTCAACCTGCGCTGCGGTGACACCGATCCAAGCCACGCCCAGGTGAGCGGCGAAACGGAGCGCCGTGCCGCCGTCGCCCATCACTCCCGGCGGTGGGTCCAGGACCTGGCGCTGCCCGGCGTCAAGCCATCGCTGGTGCGCCGCTCGGCGCTGGTGCTCCGCGCGCTGGTGCACGAACCCACCGGTGCCGTGCTCGCAGCGCCCACCACGTCACTGCCGGAAGGAATCGGCGGCACCCGGAACTGGGACTACCGCTACTGCTGGCTGCGGGACGGCTCCATGACCGTCAACGCGCTGGTGGACCTGGGCTCCACCACGGAAGCGTACGGGTTCCTCCGCTGGCTGGGCCGGATCCTGGACAACGCGCCCGGGCCGGAATGGCTGCACCCGCTGTATTCGGTCACGGGAGCACCGCTGTCCACGGAGGCCATCATCGAAAGCCTGCCCGGCTATGCGGGATCCCGCCCCGTCCGGATCGGCAACGCAGCGGACCACCAGGTGCAGCTCGACGTGTTCGGGCCCATCGCTGAACTTATCTCCGCAGTGAGCGAACGCGAGGGCGCGCTGGAGGATTCGCACTGGGAGCTCATGGTCCAGATGGCATCCGCGGTGATGGCCCGCTGGCATGAGGCCGATCACGGCATCTGGGAAGCGCGCCGGGCCCCGCGGCACCACGTATACACCAAAGTCATGTGCTGGGTGACTCTGGACCGTGCCCTGCGCACCGCTGCCCGGCACGGCAGGGAACCGGAACCGTCCTGGGCGCCCACCGCCGCAACCATCCGCGAGGAAGTCCTCCGCGAAGGCTGGGACGACGGAGCGGCCTCCTACACCGTGGCCTACGACAGTCCGGACCTGGACGCAGCGGTGCTGCACATCGGCCTGTCCGGCCTGCTGGACGTGAACGACCAGCGGTTCCTGGACACCGTCACCGCCGTGGAACGGGAACTTCGGGTGGGACCCACGGTCTTTCGGTACAGGTACGACGACGGCCTGCCGGGCCTGGAGGGCGGCTTCCACATCTGCACCACCTGGCTGATTGAGGCCTACGTGGCGGTGGGCCGGATCGAGGAGGCGTGGGATCTGTTCGACCAGTTGGTGAACCTGTTCGGTCCCACCGGCCTGCTGCCCGAGGAGTACGATCCCGGCACCGAAACCCACCTGGGCAACCACCCGCAGGCGTACTCGCACCTCGGCTTCATCCGCTGCGCCCGGCTCCTGGACCAGCACCAGAAGAACTAGGTCAGGAGCAGGGCCACGACGATCATTGCCGGGACGGCCACAACCGTGGTGATGAGAACGGTGTCCTTCGCCACGGTGATGCCCGTCCGGTAGCGGCTGGCCGCCACGAAAACGTTCTGGGCGGTGGGCAGCGCGGACGTCACCACGACGGCGAACAGGGCATGCCCTTCCATGCCGAGCATCCGGGCGAAAACGTAGGCGATGGCCGGATGGATCACGAGCTTGAAGGCGCTGGCCAGGAGGGTGTCGAGGCGGCGGCCGGCGGCTGCCTGCAGCGGCCGGGAGCCGTTCAGGCTCATGCCGAACGCGATCAGCATGGCCGGGATGGCTGCCCCGCCGATCAGGTGGATGGGCTGCATGACCAGCTCCGGCACCTGCCATCCAGTTCCCGCCACCACCAGGCCCAGCGCGGAACCCACGATCATCGGGTTCTTGAGGATCATGAGTGCGAAGCGGGCGGGCGTGGTCCGGTGTGCGCTGGTGGTGGCATCCAGCGCCATCAGGAAGAGCGGCGTGAAGAAGGCCAGTTGGAAGATCAGCAGCGGCGCCACGTAGCTGGCGTCGCCGAGGACATAAACGGCGATGGGGATGCCCAGGTTGGCGGAGTTTGCCAGTGACGCGCTCATGGACGACATCAGCGACTCGGGCACGGTCCGCTTCAGCAGGAAACGGACAATCACGAAAAAGAGTGCGGCCGTGACCATCGCACCGACGGCGGTGACCAGCAGGGGAGCGGCAAAGACATCGTGGAGCTTGGCCTTGCCGAGCGTCTCGAAGAGGAGCGCCGGGCTGGCCACGAAGAAGGTCAGCGAGCTGAGCACGGAACGGGCGTTCTCCCCGAGCACATTCCGTCGGCCCACGAACATACCGACCAGGATGATGCACCACACCACGAAGAAGCCCGCGAGAACGCCTAGCACCCGAACGTCCCTGAAAGCGTCCCTGGCGGTGTCCTTGGCAGGGCAGGCGGGCAGGGGTTAGCGTTCACCATCCCAGCCTAATCAGATTTAATCAGCCTGAAGCCGGAGTGTGGGCAGGATCTCGGTATCCGGACGGGCCGGATTCCGGCCGGGGACACTTCCGGATCCGCGCCATGCCGGGGCGCCCGGGCTGGCTGCCCGCTTAGTTCAGGGCGGAATTGTTAAGGGCGAACGGCGGCCGCATGAGGCCGCGGGTGTGGCCCTCGGCGGGGTCGTTGCCGATCTGGACAATCTTGTTGTCCTTGTCCACGTGGACAACCTTCGGCGTGTAGGACCGGGCCTCTTCCGTGGTCATCTCGGCATAGGTGATCAGGATGACGATGTCATTTTCGTGCATCAGGTGCGCGGCCGCCCCGTTGATGCCGATGACACCGGAACCGCGCTCGCCCGCGATGGTGTATGTCTCCAGGCGGGCGCCATTGGTGACGTCGACGATCGCTACGAGCTCTCCCGGGAGAATGTCCGCAGCCTCCAGCAGGTCCAGGTCAACGGTGACCGACCCGACGTAGTGCAGATCGGCATGCGTGACAGTGGCCCGGTGGATTTTGGACTTAAACATTGTGCGATTCATAACGTGTTCAGTCTAACGCCCGGTGTAATTCCGCGCTGTGACGTAGGCAACTCCCCTGCTGGGGCCGCGAACATGGCCATGCCGGGGATCATGCGGACTTGGCCTCCGGCGGGACAGGCCCCGCCGGAGCAATCGAGTCGGCGGTTATGGCCAGCACTTCCCGGGCGGCCAGGATGGCGGGCCGCTTGACGCTGGACCGCCGCACGGACGTGAACACGGTCCGGTGCGGATTGCCCGGCAGGAGCAGCAGTTCCGCCGACGTTCCCCGTCCGGTCCAGACCAGATCCGGCATCAGGCCGACGGCGTTGCCGGACTCGATCAGCCGGATCTGTGCCTGCAGGTCGGCAGTTTCGTACCGGACGTCGGGCTCAAAGCCGGCGCTCCGGCAGGCCTGTTCGGCCCAGTGCCGGGACGCGGCACCTCTCGGCTCCATTACCCATGCGAGGTCCGCCGTGTCCTCGAGCGAACTGATGGGCGGCAGGCCCTTGTCCGGTCCGGGGATGGCCAGCCGGATGGCGTCGCCGGTCAGCCGGAGGCGGTCGAGTTCCGCGTACCGCGGGGCGGCGTGGCCGGGATACTGTTCCGCGATGACCAGGTCAAAGTCCCGGGCCCACGTTTCGTGCAGGGCAGTCTCCGGCTCCCGCTGGACCATTTCGATCCTGACCTCGGGGTAGCTGGCGGCCATCCGCGTGAGGGTGCCCGGCATCAGGGCCAAGGCCGCGGACTGGAAGACGGCGATCCGGACCGTGCCTGTAACAGTGGTCAGCGAGGCCGCCAGGTCCGCCTCGGCCTGCTCCAGGGTTTCGAGTAGATGGGCGGTGTGTGCCACGAGGACCTCGGCCTGCGGGGTCAGCTGGACCCGGCGTCCGGTCTTGCGCAGCAGCTGGACTCCGGCTTCCTTTTCCAGCAGTGCCAACTGCTGGGAGACCGACGAGGGACTGTACTGGAGGGCGTCCGCCACTTCGGCCAGGGTTCCCCGGATCTTCAGTTCACGGAGCAGCCTCAACCGCCGGACGTCGAGCATGGCTGTTCCTTCGCTAAATCTAATGAATATTAATTAGGAGAATTCACTTTATCTAATGCAATTGGGCTTGCATACTGATCCAGTGAGTTACCCCCGTCACAGACCCTCGCCAGGGCACCGCGATGGGGCCGCACCCCAAGCAGGAGTTCCTGATGAGTACTAGAGATACCACCCAATCAATAATGCGGCGCAAGCCACTCGACGACATTGAAGAAGAAAACAAGCACAGCGGACTATTCAAATCGCTCGGCCTCTGGCAACTGACAGCCATCGGCGTCGGCGGCATTATCGGCGTCGGGATATTCTCCCTCGCCGGGCTGGTGGCGGCCGGCAATGAAGACACTCCGGGTGTGGGGCCCGCAGTGCTGTTCTCATTCCTCATCGCGGGCCTGGCCTCAGCGGCGGCAGCGCTGTCGTATGCAGAATTCGCGGGAATGATCCCACGGGCCGGTTCCGCTTACACATACGGCTATGTGGCCCTGGGCGAAGTGATTGGCTGGTTTATCGGCTGGGACCTTCTGCTCGAATACATCGCAATCGTAGCGGTAGTGGCTATCGGCATTTCCGGCTACTTTGACGCTTTCCTCTCCGGCATCGGAATTCACCTTCCGACGTGGATGACCTCGACGGCTGATGAAGGCAAGGGCGGCATTGTCAACATTCCCGCCATCCTGGTCTGTCTTCTGGTGACCTGGATCCTGTCCCGCGGAACCAAGGCTTTCGGCCGGTTTGAACTGGTAGCCGTGGCCATCAAAGTAGTCCTGATTCTGTTCATTATCGGCCTGGGCGTCTTCTACATCGACACCAATAACTACAACCCGTTCATGCCCAGCGGTTTCGGCCCGGTGCTGGCGGGCTCTGCGACCGTCTTCTTCGCCGTGTTCGGGTACGACGCCATGAGTACGGCGGCCGAGGAAGCCACGGACGGCAAGAAGCACATGCCCAAGGCCATCGTCCTGTCTCTGATCATCGCCATGCTCCTGTACGTGGCGGCCACCCTGGTCCTCACCGGAATGCAGAACTACAAGGACATCGATCCTGCCGCCGGTTTCGCCTCAGCGTTCACCAGTGTCGGCCTGCCCGTGATTGCCACCATCATCTCGGTATTCGCCGTTCTCTCCATCCTCACGGTGATGCTGACCTTCCTGCTCGGCGTCACCCGCGTCTGGTTCTCCATGAGCCGCGATGGTCTCCTGCCCGGCTGGTTCGCTGGAACGGACAAGCACGGAACTCCTCAGCGCGTGACGTGGATTGCCGGTGTCGCTTCGGCGCTGCTGGCGGGCGTCTTCCCCATCAAGGCTGTCGCCGACCTGACAAACATTGGGATCCTGGCAGCATTCGTGGTGGTCTGCGTGGCCGTGATCGTCTTCCGTTACAAGAAGCCCGATGCGCCCCGCACGTTCCGCCTTCCGCTGATGCCGTTCATCCCGGCTTTCGGCGTCCTGGCCTCCGCGCTGCTCATCTGGCAGCTTCCCGCGGACACCAAATGGCGCTTCGTGATCTGGCTGGTCATCGGCCTGATCATCTACTTCGGCTACGGCCGCAAGCACTCGCTGATGAATCCCGACAGCCCGCGGCACGAAGAAGCCGTGGAGATGCACCGCCCCGTGGGGTAGCAGTCCGACGCTCTCTCACTTCCTGCAACGAATAACCGGACGCTTTCTCAGATCCGGTGCCATATCGACGAACCCTCTTTCACCTCGGTGGGGGAGGGTTCGTCGTTTGTGTGCGAAAACTGAGAGAGCGTCGCCTGGAAAGCTGCAGGAAGTGAGAGAGCGTCCGGGGTGGATTCCGAACGTTCGGACGGGATTTTTAATCGTTGGGTTTTCTAACCTGTATTGCTCAGAAAACATCGCTTTATCTTAAGTGACCCGAGGATCATACTGAAGGAAAGAACGACCTCACCAACGGAAAGAACGAGTGTTAGATATGACCAACATTTCAACGGAGCCCGGCGTCTTCACCGGGAAGGCGGCCACCGAACCGGCCGTTGCAGCCACGTCCCACGTGCCCGAAGCCCAGGCCCTGGCCGGCGACGCAATCGGGCTGGTGCGCCACTGGTTGACGGAAGCCGCCAAGGTCCCCGTGGATGCCTCCGCTGAACAGCTCGCCGGCGTTCTGAAGGACCCCAACGGGCTCGACTTCACCGTTGGCTTCGTGGACGGCGTGGTCCGCCCCGAAGACCTCCGCGTGGCCGCCCGCAACCTTGCTGCCCTCGCGCCCAAGGTCCCGGCGTTCCTTCCCTGGTACATGCGCAGCGCCGTCCGCCTCGGCGGCACCATGGCTCCGGCCCTGCCGCAGGTGGTCATCCCGGTCGCCCGCCGCGTGCTCCGCGAAATGGTGGGCCACCTCATTGTCGACGCCACCGATGCCAAGCTGGGACCGGCCATCGCGAAAATCCGCAAGGACGGCATCAAGCTCAACGTCAACCTCCTCGGCGAAGCCGTCCTCGGCGAACACGAGGCCTCCCGCCGGCTCGAAGGAACCCACACGCTGCTGGCCCGCCCGGACGTGGACTACGTCTCCATCAAGGTCTCCTCCACCGTGGCCCCGCACTCGCCGTGGGCCTTCGACGAGGCGGTGGAACACGTCGTGGAAAAGCTCACTCCGCTGTTCGCCCGCGCAGCCTCCTTTGCCGGTGCCGGACAGAACGCCAAGTTCATCAACCTGGACATGGAGGAATACAAGGACCTGGACATGACCATTGCGGTCTTCACCCGGATCCTGGACAAGCCGGAGTTCAAGAACCTTGAGGCCGGCATCGTGCTCCAGGCCTACCTCCCGGATGCCCTGTCCGCCATGATCCGCCTGCAGGACTGGGCCGCCGCCCGCCGCGCCGACGGCGGCGCCGCGATCAAGGTCCGCGTGGTCAAGGGCGCCAACCTGCCCATGGAACACGTCGAGGCTTCCCTCCACGACTGGCCGCTGGCCACCTGGGGCACCAAACAGGACTCGGACACCAACTACAAGCGCGTCATCAACTACTCGCTGCACCCGAACCGGATCAAGAACGTCCGGATCGGTGTGGCCGGCCACAACCTCTTCGACATCGCGTTCGCCTGGCTGCTCGCCAAGCAGCGCGGCGTGGAATCCGGCATCGAATTCGAGATGCTGCTCGGTATGGCGCAGGGGCAGGCCGAAGCCGTCAAGAAGGATGTGGGCTCGCTCCTGCTCTACACCCCCGTGGTGCACCCGGCTGAGTTCGACGTCGCCATCGCCTACCTGATCCGCCGCCTCGAAGAGGGCGCGAGCCAGGACAACTTCATGTCCGCAGTGTTCGAGCTCAGCGAAAACGAAGCGCTCTTCGAGCGCGAGAAGCAGCGCTTCCTCGCCTCGCTGGCAGAGCTCGATGACCAGGTTCCGCCGGCCAACCGCCGGCAGGACCGCAGCCTCGCGGCCGAGCCCATGCCGCGCGACTTCTTCGAGAACACCCCGGACACCGACCCGTCCCTGCCGGCCAACCGAGACTGGGGCCGCGCAATCCTGGAACGCGTTCCGTTCTCCACGCTTGGCAACGACTCCGTGGAAGCCGCCACCATCGCGGACGCAGAGACGCTCAACACGGTGATCGCCACGGCCGTCGAAAAGGGCAAAGCCTGGGGCGCCCTCAGCGGCGCCGAGCGCGCCGTCGTCCTGCACCGTGCGGGCGATATCCTGGAGGCCCGCCGCGCCGACCTGCTTGAAGTCATGGCCAGCGAAACCGGCAAGACCCTCGACCAGGGCGACCCGGAGGTCAGCGAAGCCGTGGACTTCGCCCACTACTACGCCGAGTCCGCGCGCAAGCTCGACGACGTCGACGGCGCCACGTTCGTGCCCGCGAAGCTCACCGTGGTGACCCCGCCGTGGAATTTCCCGGTGGCCATCCCGGCCGGCTCCACCCTCGCGGCACTCGCCGCCGGCTCCGCCGTCGTGATCAAGCCCGCCAAGCAGGCCCGCCGCAGCGGTGCCGTGATGATCGAAGCGCTCTGGGAAGCCGGCGTGCCGCGCGACGTGCTCACCATGGTCCAGCTGGGCGAGCGTGAACTCGGCCAGCAGCTGATCTCCCACCCCGCCGTGGACCGTGTGATCCTGACCGGCGGCTACGAAACCGCCGAGCTGTTCCGCTCCTTCCGCAAGGACCTGCCGCTCCTCGCCGAAACCAGCGGCAAGAACGCCATCATCGTCACGCCCAGCGCGGACCTTGACCTCGCCGCCAAGGACGTCGCCTACTCTGCCTTCGGGCACGCCGGCCAGAAGTGCTCCGCCGCCTCGCTCGTGATCCTGGTGGGCTCTGTGGCCACCTCCAAGCGGTTCCACAACCAGCTCATTGACGCCGTCACGTCCCTCAAGGTTGGCTACCCGGAGGACCCTGCCAGCCAGATGGGTCCGATCATCGAACCCGCCAACGGCAAGCTCCTGAACGCCCTCACCACCCTTGGCCAAGGCGAAAGCTGGGCCGTTGAGCCGCGGCAGCTGGACGAGTCCGGCCGGCTCTGGAGCCCGGGCGTCCGCTACGGAGTGCGCCGCGGATCCTACTTCCACCTCACGGAGTTCTTCGGTCCGGTGCTGGGCGTCATGACAGCGGACACCCTGGAAGACGCCATCGCCATCCAGAACCAGGTGGAGTACGGCCTGACCGCCGGCCTGCACTCACTGAGCACCGAGGAAGTGGGGCTCTGGCTGGAGACCATCCAGGCAGGCAACCTCTACGTCAACCGCGGCATCACCGGAGCAATCGTGCAGCGGCAGCCGTTCGGCGGCTGGAAGAAGTCCGCCGTCGGCGCCGGAACCAAGGCTGGCGGACCCAACTACCTCGCCGGTCTCGGTGCCTGGGAAAGCAAGCCGAGCACTGCCGCCGGCGCATCGGCAGCCGTCACCAATGCGGGCGTCCGCCGCCTGGTTGGTGCCGCGAAGGGCTCACTGGACGGTGCCACCTTCGAATCCCTGCAGCGTGCACTGGCTTCCGACGCCCTCGCCTGGGCCAAAGAGTTCGGCACCGCCAAGGATGTCTCCGGCCTGAGCGCCGAGCGGAACATCTTCCGCTACCGCTCCCTGCCGGTGACCGTCCGGCTCTCCGCGGATGAACCTGTCGTTGCCCTGGTGCGGACAGTAGCCGCCGGCGTCCTGGCCGGGTCGGCACTGACGGTATCCACCGCCGTCGAACTTCCTGCTCCGCTGCAGGCGGCGCTCACTGCACTGGATATCACAGTCACCGTGGAGGACGACGCCGCGTGGCTGGCCTCCGCGGCGGGGCTCGCCGCTGCAGGCAAGCTGTCCGGCGGACGGATCCGGCTCCTGGGCGGCGACGCGACGGCGCTGGCCAAAGCCACCGGCGGGCGACCGGACCTTGCCATCTACGGCCACCCCGTCACCGAGGCCGGCCGTGTGGAGCTGCTGCCGTTCCTGCACGAGCAGGCCGTCAGCATCACCGCGCACCGCTTCGGAACCCCGAACCACCTCTCGGACACCCTGATCTAGGACGCAGTTCGGTAGCCTCACCCAGACGGGTTCAGGCCAAAAGCAATCGCCGCCGGCGGCCACCCTCGGGTGCCTGCCGGCGGCGATTCGTTTCTGTTGAGGCGAGTATCAGGTTAGGTGATTATCAGGGGAGTTGCGGCTAGCCCAAATACCAGCCGGGCGGCACCCACGAGGCTGGGACCGAGTGTGCCGAAAAATCTTCGCAGCCGGTGCAGAAGTACGTAACTTCGCCCGGCTTCCGGAGTGTGCCGTCGTGCCGGTACTTTGCCGGGACGAAGGTCTCCAAGTAAATAAACTCATCCGTGCCGCAGCGCTCGCAGTAGGGGCTACCCACAAACTCGGTGTCCACCAGGGTGGCGGCGGCGTGCGGTTCGCGCTGAGTGACTAGATCAGCGTGTGCGCTTGATTCATGATGTGCTGGCGTGTTGCGGTGCGTCCCTACCGCCAGCGGGCGTACCGTTTTTAGTGAGTGGACTGAATTTGAGACTGAAAGATGCGGGTGGTTCGTGGTTGGCGTCATCGCATGCCTATCCCGAACGTTGTCCGACAGGCGCCCCCAAGGCAGCGGCGGCGGACACGGTTCGTCATCGAATCGTTGTCATTGGCTTCTGCATAACCTTTAACAGAATTCAAGCATAAATTACGCGCGTAATATCTTCAATCACTTACGCGCACTAATCGTTTATGCCCGGAAAGTACTTACTTGGTTAAGTGCTGTTAATGCCACTACTTGGGCGGTACCCAACTGCTACGCGGAGCGCTTCAGCGTGCGCCCCACAATCGCCTGGGTGAGCGCCTCGATCACCTCGGCATTGGCAAGAGGGTTGCGGATCAGGGTGAAGTCGACGTCTCCAACCGGCGGCAGGTCAAAGCGTCGGGTGATGATCTTGAGGTCCTCGGGGACCAGCGAGGACGGCATGACGGCCACGCCGATGCCCGCCCGGACCGCCGCCAGGACGCCGCTGATCTGCCGGGTGGTGCAGGTGATGCGCCACGTCCGGCCCCGGGATTCGAGGGCGTCAATGGCAAGCTTCCTGCTAAGGCTGGGCGAGGGGTAGGCGATCAGCGGAACAGGATCCCCTGGTTCAAGTGCCGTCTGTTCCAGGCCCACCCAGGCGAACGCGTCGTGCTGCACCACAGTCCCGTCCTTGGCTCCGGCAACCCACTTCACGAACACGAGGTCCAGCTGGCCGGCATTCAGTTTCTTGTAGAGCTGGTCGCTCTGGCCCACTGTGAGTTCCAGGTTGATCTGCGGGTAGATCTGGCGGAACTCCCGGAGGATCCGGGGGAGGCCTGTGATCGCGAGGTCGTCCGCCGTGCCGAAACGCAGCCTGCCGCGCATGGCGGACCCGGAGAAATAGCGGGAGGCGGCATCGTGGGCCGCGAGGATGGTCCGGGCGAAACCTGCCATGGCATCGCCGTTGTCCGTCAGCCGCACATCCCGCGTGTCACGGGCGATCAGCACCCGCTTCGCCGCGGCTTCCAGCTTGCGCACGTGCTGGCTGACAGTGGGCTGGGCCAGGCCCAGCCGCTCCGCCGCCTTCGTGAAGCTCAGGGTCTCGGCGACAGCCAAAAAGGACCGGAGCTGGGCGGGTTCAAACATGGCACTCCTGGGGTGGCGGGCGGCGGACGCGGGTGTCGGAACCCCCGTGAGGGCGGCCCCGCGCCTGGCAGTATTACGGTTCGCAATGTTAGTTATAGGAACAATACGCTTCCATAATCACTTTGGGCCACCATAGCGTGGAGGTATCCCGCTCACCCGCACCTTTTGAGGATTCCCTGTGGCACCCCCTCCGCCTTCCACGGCAACCGTCAG
The DNA here is from genome assembly GCF_056400885.1 of Arthrobacter sp. P4_H3. NCBI lineage: Bacteria > Bacillati > Actinomycetota > Actinomycetes > Micrococcales > Micrococcaceae > Arthrobacter > Arthrobacter sp. P4_H3. The sequence goes on along the minus strand of NZ_JBFUKK010000005.1, from coordinate 474,782 downwards.
CCAGCCCGTCATCGAGTCCGCCGCCTCCGCCTGTTCCCCGCCCTCGCAGACTGATCCGCCGCAGACTGCGCCAACGCGGCCCGCGGACGCCACCCAGCCGATCGCCGTCGTCACTGAACGGCTCCCGTGGCGCCACACCTTCATTTCCCTCCGGGTCCCCAATTTCCGTATTTTTGCCATCGGGCACTTCATCGCGGTGGTGGCGCTCTGGATGCAACGGATCGCGCAGGACTGGTTGGTGCTGCAGCTTTCCGGCTCGGTCACCGCCGTCGGCATCACCGTGGCGCTGCAGTTCATGCCGTCCCTGGTGCTGGGGCCGTGGGGCGGGATGATGGCGGACAGGTTCCCGAAACGGAAGATCCTGGTTCTGTGCCAGGCCGTCGCGGCGTTGCTCGCAGCCGCCCTGGCTATCCTCGCGCTCAGCCAGCGCATTGAAGTGTGGCACGTCTACACCATCGCCCTGGTGCTGGGCCTTGTCACCGTCCTTGACCAGCCGGCACGGCAGGTTTTCGTTAACGAACTCGTCGGCCCCACGTACCTGCGCAACGCCATCAGCGTGAATTCCACAACCTTCCAGCTGGGCGGGCTCATCGGCCCTGCAATCGCCGGACTTCTGCTCACCGCCGTGGGGGCCGGCTGGGCCTTCGCCGCAAACGCCGTGGCCTGCTGCTCAACGGTGGCCATGCTCCTGCTCCTGCGCAAGGACCAGCTGTTCATCAGTGCCCCTGCTCCAAAGCGCAAGGGAATGCTCCGGGAGGGGCTGCGGTACGCACTCAGCAAGCCGACCATCTACTGGCCGTGGCTGATGGCCGGGTTCATCGCAGTATTCGCCATGAGCCTGCCGGTGCTGCTGGCCGCCTTCGCGGACCACGTGTACGACGTCGGTGCCGGAGGCTACGGCCTGCTGAACGCGCTGGTTGCGCTCGGTGCGCTGGCCGGGGCCATTGCCTCCACCCGCCGCCGGCACCTGCGGCTGCGGTCAGTGGTCCTTGGCGCCGGAATGTACGGGCTTATGCTCTGCCTGGCGGCGCTGGCGCCGTCCATGGTGTGGTTCGGCGCGGCCATGGTGCTTTCCGGGTTCTGGTGCCTGATGTTCCTGACCGCCTCGAACCAGCTGGTCCAGATCAGCTCCAACATGGGGATCCGCGGACGCGTCATGAGCCTGTACATCATGGTGCTGATCGGCGGCCAGGCCATCGGCGGCCCCATGATCGGCTGGATCGCCGAGCACCTGGACCCGCACACCGCCATCCTGGTCTCCGGCGGGGTGCCGGTCCTGGCGGCGGTGACTGTCGCCGTCGTACTGGCCCGGCGCGGTGAGCTGACCCTCAAAGTGGACCTCAAGGACCGGCGCCACCTGCTCCGGATTGTCAGGCGAACGGCGAAGCGGCCGGTGCGCCGGCCTTCAGGACCGGCGCACCAGCCGGCCGCTACGCGCCCAGAGGGGCGTGCGGGTACTCCGCCTGCCGCTGCTGGAACTGCAGCACGTCCTTGTTGAGGATCTCTCCGCCGCGGATTTCGATGGCACGGGCGATCGTATCGTTTCCGGCCCATGCCTCGGGACCGGAAATGACGGTTTCCAGGAAGGGGAGCAGCGCTTCGCTGATCTCCCAGCTGGAGGAGTTCCACAGGTAGGACGGGCTGTGGTCCACGGCGTAGTAATCGATGTGGCTGCCCACCGTCAGCATGGGCTCGGCGAACGTTGTGGGTTTCGCCCAGCTGAAGCCCATGCCCTCATCGCAGGACACGTCCACGATCAGGCTGCCGGGACGGAACGCGCCAAGGTCCTCTTCACGCAGGTACGTGAGGGGGGCATTGGGGTCCTGCAGCGTGCAGTTGACCACGATGTCGCTCGCGGCGAGGAAGGGTGCCAGCGGCACCCTGCCGCGTTCGGTGATGACCTGGCTGAGGAACGGCGCCTTGTCGTCATGGTCGAACTGGGCGATCCGCACCGAGTGGATGGGCGAGCCGACCGCGGCCACGCCCCGGTTGGTCAGCACCTGGACATCGTGGATGCCGTGGGCGTTGAGCGCCGTGACGGCACCGCGGGCGGTGGCGCCGAAACCGATGACGACGGCGGAAAGCCGCCGGCCGTAAACGCCGGTGGACCCGGTCAGGGCCAGTGCGTGCAGGACGGAACAGTAGCCGGCCAGCTCGTTGTTCTTGTGGAAAACATGCAGGCCGAAGCCGCCGTCGCCGGCCCAGTGGTTCATGGCCTCGAAGGCGATCAGCGTGAGCTTCTTGTCGATGGCCAGCTGCGTGATGGCTCGGTCCTGGACACAGTGCGGCCAGCCCCAGAGGACCTGCCCGTCGCGGAGTTCTGCCAGGTCTTCGGGCTGCGGTTTGGGCAACAGGACGACGTCGGCGTCGGCAATGATCTGGTCGCGGGTGGCAATCCGTCCCACAAGGGAGGCCAGGTGGCTGTCCGAGACACCGAACCGTTCGCCGTAGCCCTGTTCAAGGATGATCTGCCGCCTGAGCTCCGGTGCTATGCGGTCCAGATGAAGGGGGTGGAGCGGGAGCCGCCGTTCGTCAGGCTTTCGCGTGCTGGCGAGGACTCCGAGGGTGAGGTGGTTCACGGAGCCGGTCACTTCTTTTTGGGGCTCGCTGACTTGGCGGCGGTCGCCTTGTCGAGGGAGCTGGCGGGCGCTTCCGAGGCCCTCTTGTCGGCGCGTTTTTCCTTGATGGATTTGCCGGATTTCTTGGATGCTGCTTGACGCGGGGACTTGTCAGCCATGATTGCTCCTGTAGCGGAACCGAAGGGGTTCCTGACTTCTGACGATACAGGTAGCCGCCTAATGCCAGGGGGGCAAGCCGCGGAGCGCGGGAGGCGACTGCGGCGGGTGATACTGGGAGGCGCCTGCAACGGGAGCGGCGAAGTTCGCGGGGAAATTGGAGCGGCTGACGGGAATCGAACCCGCGTATCAAGCTTGGGAAGCTAGCGCTCTACCATTGAGCTACAGCCGCATGGGGACCGGCCACAATGTGGTTGATAGTCCCGGTTGCGTCAACCGGATTTACTCTACCCCAGGCGCGCGCCGTCCCCGAACAGGGACACCGGAAAACGTTGGCGAACGTCCGCTCGCACACGTCACTGCGAACACGTCCCGCTTGCGTTGGCGGGAGCGGCTGGCCAACGGTTCGGCCAAAGAGGGCGCGGGGAACGCATTCCATAACTGTTCGGTTAAGGCACGGCGCAGGCGGCTCCGAAGCGGCCACTCCTGAATATCCTGAGGGGGTTAGCTGCAGTATCAGGGGAACGGGCTACGTCAGAAAGCTGTCCGACAATTAAGGGATCCCCGTGGCATTTGCAGAGTACGAGGTCGTCGTTGAACGCGATGCCATGACCGTGTACCAGTTCCTGCAGGACGGGCTGAATCTTCCCTCGTGGCGTGAAGGAATCCGTAGCATTGAACTGCGGTCCGGCGCCGTGGGCGCCAACGGCGCCGTTTACCAGCAGACCTTAACAGGGCCGGCGGGGCGCCCCATTGCCGCGGACTTCCAGATTACCCAGCTCAGGCCGGGCGCCGAGATCCAGTTCCAGGTGGTTGCCGGTCCCGCGCGGCCGCACGGCGGTTATTACTTGAGCACCGAGGGAACAAACACGCGGGTCCGGTTCGCGCTGGAATTCCGGCCCAAGGGGTTGGCCGGACTCATGGATTTCATGATCCAGCGGACCATGAAGGCGGAAGTCGCCCAACTTGAACGCCTCAAGTCAGTCCTGGAAGCCCGGCCGACGGAGCAATAGCCACCGGGTACCAGCCGGCCGGCGGTTACTGGGCCAGGCGTTGCCCCGCCCACGCACCCGGGATGGATGACGGCGAGGACAGCGCACCGGTGCTGAGGTCCCAGTACTGCACCACGTCGCCAGCGCGCCGGAGAGCCAGCCCCGTCGAATTCAGGCCCGTGACATTCTGCAGCGGACGGATCGCTGTGACGTCCGTCCATCCGCTGACCACCACGCTGCGTGCTTCGGCTCGTGGTGCCGGTGCGCCTGAGCCGCGGTAGAGGCGGACGTTGCCGTCCGTCTGCCGCGCCAGCAGATCCTGGAAACCGTCGCCGTCGTAATCCACCATGGCCAGCCGGCTGGCTGACACGCCCGACGCCATCAGCGTCCGGGTCACCAGGTCGCCCTTTCCCCGGTTGGGGTACAGCCAGAGGTTCCCGGACCCGTCCAGTGCCACCAGCTGGGGGAGCCGGTTGTTGGCGCACCAGCCTCCCAATGCCAGGGTCATTCCGGCCCATCCGGACTGGCCCAGCGTCACGGCAGGGAGGAATCCGCCGGCAACCGCTCCCGCATGCAACGTGATCCGCCCGTCGGCCCATTGGACCAGGAGGTCAAAAACGCCGTCGCGTTCCCAGTCCGTGACGAAAACTTCCTTGGCGGTGCCAAACCCGCTCCCAATGACCTGCTGTGCACCGAATTGCCGGTTCCCCAGCGAGGGGCGGTTAAGGAGCTGGCCAGACGAGTTAACGGACACAAGGTCGCCTGGACCCTTGATGGCCGCCGCCGCCAGGTCCGCCGTCGGGGGCATGTGCCGGACCAGCGGATCGCAGACCGTGACGGGCTGCGCCGGCGGTTCAGTGCTGCCGCCCGGGCTGGTGGTCGTTCCGGCGGGGAGTGTGCTGTACCCGAAGAAGTTCACCACACCCCACATGGTGTATCGGTTGGGAGTGGTCTGCCAGTTCCCGTCCGTGAAAGTGATGCCGACGCCGATCACATTGAACCGCGGGTCCTTCAGGATGGCGTTGTGGGCAGGTGAGCCCTTCCACCACTCCACGAGCTGTGCGGCGTCGCGGTCCCAGCGGACCGCGATCACTTCCCCTGCGCCGTTGGTGGGGTTGAGGGCGCGGGAGTCGGTCCAGAAGTTTGAGCGGTGCTCGATCACTTCGCGGGAGGCGATGCTGTCGGACCACTCCTGTGCCATCCCGGCCACCGTGGCGTGGTACTTCACGGCGGGAAGTCCGAACGAAGCCCGGTAGCTGTTGATGGCGTTGAAGACGGTTTTGATCTGCGACGACGCGTCGTCCCTGACCAGGGCTTCCGTGGTGAGGGACTCCGCCTGGAGCGCCTCGGTGGTGGCGGCGGGCGTAGGTTGCGACGGAGCTTGGGTCAAAGCCGCCAGGTCCGCTTCCGTGGCGGACAGCGGCGGAATGGACGCAGGTTCGGGCGGGGTGTCCTGGGCGGACGGCAAAACCTGCCCGGCATCGGACGCCGGCATGGGTGCCGTGGACGTAGTGCCGGCGGGGGCAACAGCGGATGCGGCTCCCGATGTATCTGCCAATCCGGCGGAGTCGCCCGCCCGGATGTCCGGGTCCACGGCGGGGGCCAGGCCCGGCGCCGCGGCTTCCGTGCCGCCGTCGTACGTGGCCGACGGCGGGCCGAGGGCGACGCTCTGCGTCTGGTGCCCCGCGGCTGAAGACCCGGCGGATTCCGGGCTTGAGGAAAATCCCCCCAGCTGGCCGGCAGCAGGCGGGATGAGAGCCAGCGCGCAGATCATGGCCGCCGTTGCCCGTGCCGAAATTTTCCTCAAGTCAACCCCAGATCCGTCGACGTCGTCCCTTTTGCCGGGAGAGACGCCGTCACAGCCGCAACATCAGACTCATCCTGTAGCGGAGATGACGTTCCTTAACAGCAGCAACAGTAGCCCCGGACCGCGGGGTCGGCAATGGTGCGGTATTTTTGAGTGTGCTGATCTCTGACCGCGATATTCGTGCCGAAATTGATTCCCAACGGATTGTCCTGGATCCGTATGACCCTCTGATGGTCCAGCCGTCGTCCGTGGACGTGCGGATCGACAGGTTTTTCCGGCTGTTCGACAACCACAAATACGCGCACATCGACCCCGCCGAGGACCAGCCTGAGCTGACCCGCCTGGTCGAAGTGGACTCCGGGGAGCCGTTCATCCTTCACCCGGGCGAATTCGTGCTCGGTTCCACTTACGAGACCGTGACCTTGCCGGATGACATCGCCGCACGCCTGGAGGGCAAGTCCTCACTCGGCCGGCTGGGGCTGCTGACGCACTCCACCGCTGGGTTCATCGATCCTGGCTTCTCCGGCCACGTCACCCTCGAGCTGTCCAACATGGCCACCCTGCCCATTAAGCTCTGGCCTGGTATGAAGATCGGCCAGCTGTGCTTCTTCAGGCTGAGCTCGGCCGCCGAGTTCCCCTACGGTTCCGGTGAGTACGGCAACCGCTACCAGGGCCAGCGCGGTCCCACCGCCAGCCGCAGCCACCTGAACTTCCACCGCACCGAGATCTGAGAGAGCGTCGCTGTTTAGGCGGCAGGATCTGAGAGAGCGTCGCTGTTTGGGCGGCAGGATCTGAGAGAGCGTCGCTGTTTGGGCGGCAGGATCTGAGAGAGCGTCGCTGTTTAGGCGGCGGGGGCGGGCTGGCGTTTAGCCGGGCGCCGCAACATCTTCACGATCGGTTCCACGTAGCGCGCCGCCAGCGGACCCATGATGGCCATGATGAGCACGTAGGCCGTTGCCAGTGCCGCCAAGTTGTGCGGCACCACTCCGGAGGCCACCGCGAGGCCGGCGATGACGATGGAGAATTCGCCGCGGGCTATGAGCGCGGCACCGGCACGGAAGCGGCCGGGGAGGGCAATTCCTGCGCGTTTTGCCGCCCAGATTCCCGTGATCATCTTGGTGGCGGCCGTGACGACGGCAAGGATCAGTGCCCAGCCAAGAACCGGCGGGATGGACGTGGGGTCCGTGTTGAGGCCGAACACCACGAAGAAAATTGCTGCGAACAAATCCCGCAGGGGCTCAAGGATGCGGGTTGCGCTGTGCGCGGTGGCACCGGAAATGGCGATGCCGAGCATGAACGCCCCTACTGCGGCCGAGACCTGCATGGCGGCGGCGAGGCCGGCCACCAGCAGCGCCGCGCCCAGGAGGTTCAACAGGAAGACCTCGGAGTTTTCGCTGTGCACCGCTTTGGACACATGGTGTCCATGCCGCAGGGCCACTACGAGCACCACTGTGACCACGGCGAGCGAAATTCCGACTGTCAGGAGGCCTGCCAGGAAGCTGACGCCGGCCAGCGTGGCGGTCAGGACAGGCAGGTAGACGGCCATCGCCAGATCCTCGAAGACCAGGATGGAAAGCACCACCGGGGTTTCGCGGTTACCGATGCGCCCGAGGTCGGTAATCACCTTCGCCGCAATGCCGGAGGACGAGATGTACGTGACGCCGCCCATCACCATCGCTCCCACCACCCCCCAGCCCAGCAGTACTGCCAGCCCTGCGCCCGGTAGGAAGTTCAGCACGAAGTCCAGGACACCGGCCTGCCATGACCTGCGCAGCCCGGTGACCAGCTCGGTGGCCGTATATTCCAATCCGAGCATAAGCAGCAGGAGGATCACTCCAATCTCGCCGGAGAGATGTGCGAACTCGTGCATTCCTTCCAGCTTGACCAGGCCACCGGCCCCGAAGAACAGCCCGCCCACCAAGTACAAGGGAATGGGGGACATCCCGATCCGCCCGGCCAGCCTGGCCAGTAGGCCCAGGCAGAAGACGACGGCCCCCAGTTCGATGAGGGTTAGCGCGAGCGGATCCATGCCGCTCAGCCGTTGCGCAGGATATCGGCCGCCGTGTCGAGGCCTTCTTGCGTTCCCACCGCCACGAGCAGGTCGCCGGGGTGAAGGACGACGTCGGGTCCCGGAGAGGGCACTACCTCTCCTTCGCGCATGATGGCAACAATGGAGACACCGCTGCGCGTGCGGATGCAGGCTTTGCCCATGGGCTGGTTGTTGAATGGAGAGTCGGCGCCGATGGAGAACTGGCGCGTGACGATCCCGGGGATTTCCCGGTGCTCCTCGGACAGCTGCATCGCCAGGCGCTGGCCACCCAGGAGGTTGCCCAGGGTGGCGGCTTCGTCAGCTGTCAGGGGGATGGACGCCTGGCACGTATCGGGATCGTCCCAGGTGGAAACGATCAGTTCGGTTTGACCCTCGCGGTATTCCACGACGCCGATCCGGCGCCCCGAGGCGGTCATGAAATCCTTGCGCCTGCCGAGGCCAGGGAGGTCTGTCTCATCCACGTTCATGGCACCAGCCTAGTCCGCGCGGAGGCAGTTGTGGCTCCGAAACCGCCGAATTCCCGGCCGCCTGCTCAGGCGTCAGGAACCACGGCGATCTGCACCTTGCCGGGCGGTTTGACCGGCAGCAGCATCAGCAGTCCGGCCAGCAGCACCACCATGATGCCGAGGATTCCCCAACGCTGTGCTTCGCCCGGTTCCACGAGCGGGGAGGCCACTGCGATGCAGAGCGTGAAGAGCGTTGGTGCCAGAAAGCTGACGGCCCGGCCCGTGGTGGCGTACAGGCCAAAGAGCTCCCCGGATTCGCCGTGGGGTGCCAGACGGGCAAGGTAGGCGCGGGAAGACGACTGGGCCGGGCCAACGAAGAGGCACAGGAAGAGCCCGAACACCCAGAACGTGGTGGCACCCGCCCATGCCTGGCCCAGGAAGACATAGCTGCCGTTGCCCAGGACCAGGATGACCGTGCCGGCGACCAGCAGGCCGACGAGGGAACCGATGATGACGGCCTTGGGCCCGATCCGGTCGTCCAGGAAGCCGCCGATCATTGCTCCCACAGCCGCCACGACGTTGCCGAAGATGGCGAAGAAAATGACTTCCTTCAGTTCGAACCCGAAGGTGCCCGCTGCGATGATTCCGCCAAACGTAAAGACGGCGGCAAGTCCGTCCCGGAAGATGGCGCTGGCGAGGAGGAAAAAGATGGTGTGCGGGCTGGTCCGGTAGATCGCCTTGATGCGGCGGACCAGCAACCCGTAGGAGGCCAGGAAACCCAGCTTGGCGGCCTGCTGCGGCTTGGGCAGTTCCGGCACGGCGAACAGGACCGGCAGGGCGAAGAGGAAGAACCAGAGGGCGGAGAACACCGCCACGAGCCGGATGTTGAGGCTGTCCTGGGTGGAGGCGCCGAACCACGCGAAGCTGGGCTGGACGAACAGCTGCAGGACTATCAGCAGCGCGACGATGCCGCCCAGGTAGCCCATGCCCCAGCCGAAGCCGCTGACCTTGCCGATGTTCTTAGGGGTGGAGATCTGCGCCAGCATGGCGTTGTAGTTCACCCCGGCGAACTCGAAGAAAACGTTGCCCAGGGCGATGAGCGTGACGCCGAGCAGCAGGAACTCCGGCCGCGGAAAGACGAAAAAGCACAATCCGGTAAGCACGGCGACGGCGGCCGTGTTGACGCCAAGCCACAGCTTGCGGCGTCCACCGGTGTCCGAACGCTGGCCCGTCACCGGCGCAAGGAGGGCGATAGCGGCGCCGGCGATGGCGAGGGCACCGCCGAGCACCGCGGACGCCTGGTCCTCGCCGCCGAAAGCATTGGACGTCAGGTAGACGGTGAACACAAACGTGGTCATCACGGCGTTGAAGGCCGCTGAGCCCCAGTCCCAGGCGGCCCAGGCGAGGACCCTTCCCTTGCTGGTGGCCAGCGTTCCGGACTCCAGTTCGGACGGGGGCTGCGTAGCCGCGGAGGCGGTGGCGGGGTTCATAGGCTGATGCTATCCGCCCTAAGCGCAACGACGAGTTAACGGAAGGTGGAAACTCCCCGGAGTCACGGGGAACCGGTCCACCACCCGCCCCGTGCGTGTCAAAAGTGTTTGCGTCCGCTTGATAAACTGTGGGCACCGAACCTGACGAATAGCCGCCTGCTCCAACTTTTGACAATCGAATTCCTGACGTTGCGGAGATAACCAGTGATCACAGTCCTTGCCGTGCATTTCGCGGTGGCCGCTGTGGCGCCGTTTCTGTTCCGGAAATTCCGCAGGAACTCGTTCTACGCGCTGGCCGCGGTCCCAGCAGGCTCGTTCGCCTGGCTCCTTCTGCAACGCGACGCTGTGTACCAGGGCGCATCTGGCCAAGCCTCCGCGGCACCGCCTTCCCCGGGCGGCGCAGTCACCGAAATCCTGCCCTGGATCCCCGAACTCAAGATCGAACTCGCGTTCCGGATGGACGCCCTAGCCTGGATCATGTCCCTGCTGGTGCTCGGGGTGGGCGCACTGGTGCTGGTCTACTGCGCGCGCTACTTCAAGAACAAGGACAGCAACCTGGGCGGCTTCGGCGCCCAGCTCCTGGCCTTTGCCGGGGCGATGTTCGGCCTGGTCACGGCCGACGACCTGCTCCTGATGTTCATTTTCTGGGAACTCACCACCGTCCTGTCGTATCTGCTGATCGGCTACGCCCGCACCAGGCTTTCCGCCAGGCGCTCTGCCCTGCAGGCACTGATGGTCACCACGGCGGGCGGCCTGGCCATGCTGGTGGGCCTCATTATCTTGGGTTCCAGCGCCGGAACCTATCGGATTTCAGCCATCCTGGAGCAGGCTCCGGGGCTGGCCGGCGGGCCGGCAGCGGGAGCCGTGGCCGCCGCCGTCGTACTCATCCTCATCGGTGCCGTGACGAAGTCGGCACTGATCCCGTTCCATTTCTGGCTCCCGGGCGCCATGGCGGCGCCCACGCCCGTGAGCGCGTACCTTCATGCCGCGGCGATGGTGAAGGCCGGCGTCTACCTCGTGGCACGCCTGGCGCCGGGGTTCGCGGAAACGGCCTACTGGCTGCCCATGGTGCTGGTCCTGGGCCTGGCCACCATGCTGGTGGGCGGGTACCGGGCGCTCCGGCAGACGGATATCAAGCTCATCCTCGCCTATGGCACAGTCAGCCAGCTGGGCTTCCTCACCATGGTGGTGGGGCTCGGCAAACCGGATGCTGCGCTGGCGGGGCTGGCCCTGCTCCTGGCCCACGGGCTCTTCAAAGCCACCCTGTTCCTGGTGGTGGGCATCATCGACCACCAGTCCGGAACCCGTGACCTGCGCAAGTTGTCCGGGGTCTACAAGTCATCCCGTGCGCTGGCTGTCGTCGCGGCCATCGGTGCCGCCTCGATGGCCGGAATCCCCCCGCTGGCAGGCTTTGTGGCCAAGGAATCAGTGTTCGAGGCCTTCGTGCACTACGGCACGTCCCCTGACTCCGCAGGCCAGCCCAACCCCTGGGGACTCGTGGTGCTTGCCGGGCTGGTGCTGGGATCCATCCTCACCTTCGCCTACAGCGCACGTTTTATGTGGGGCGCCTTCGCAGCAAAGCCGGGCATCGAGCCCACACCGTTCAAGGCCATCAAGCCGTCCTTCCTTGCCGCCCCGGCGCTGCTGAGCCTGCTCACCATCGTTTACGGCCTGTGGCCGGCGCCGGTGGACGAGTGGATCCAGCCGTACGCCGCGGAATTCGTGCACGACGGCGGCGATCCGGGAAGCGCGGCGGGGCACCTCGCGCTCTGGCACGGGTTTACCCCCGCACTCGGCCTGACGGCCATCACCTTCGTGCTGGGTATGGCCATGTTCTACGGACGCAACCTCGTGGCGCGGGGTCAGAGCCTGGTGCCGGCCTGGGTGGACGGCGACCGCGCCTACCAGGTAACCATCGGCGCCCTGGATGACGTGGCAGTCTGGGTCACGGGACGCACGCAGCGTGGTTCGCTGTTCTTCTACCTCGCCGTGATTCTCACAGTGGCGTTCGTGCTTCCCCTCACCGCCCTGATCATTGCAGGGAAGCCCCTGCCGGACGGCCTGTACTTCATTGATCCCAATTCGCCGCTCCAGCTCGTGGCGGGGGCCGGCATCGTGATCGGGGCGCTGGCTGCCGTGCGGGCGAACAAGCGGTTCCTCGCGGTACTGATGGTCTCCGTGACCGGCTACGGCATCGCCCTCATGTTCGCACTGCAGGGTGCACCGGACCTGGCCCTGACCCAGATGCTGGTGGAAACCATCATCCTGGTGGCGTTCGTCCTGGCCATGCGCAGCCTGCCGGCCGAGCTCCGGGACCGCACCGGCGGCAAGTACCGCGTGATCCGCGTGATCATCGGGGTGGCTTTCGGCGTCACCATGATCTTCGTTGCCATCTACGCCATGGGCGCCCGGATCGCGACGCCCGTCTCCCTGCAGTTCCCGCGGCTCGCCTACGACGGCGGCGGAGGACTCAACGTCGTGAACGTCACCCTCGTGGACATCCGGGCGTGGGACACCTTCGGCGAGATCTCCGTGCTCGCGCTGGCCGCCACCGGCGTGGCCAGCCTCATCTTTGTGAAGGGGCGCGGCGACGGCATCCGGTCCTCGTCTTCAGTTGCCGAAGGCACGGTGGGCCGGCGGTCCGTTGCCGGCCAGAGCTCCCGTGACAGCGCCGCACTGGCCCTGACCCGCAAGTTTGCAGCTTCCAGCCGGGACGCCTGGCTCGTCGCAGGACGCACCTTGGCTCCCGAACGGCGCTCCATCATCTTCGAAGTGGTCACCCGGCTGGTGTTCCACTCAATGGTCGTTTTCTCCATCTACCTCCTCCTCGCCGGCCATAACCTTCCCGGCGGCGGCTTCGCCGGCGGGCTGATGGCCGGGCTTGCCCTGACCATCCGCTACCTCGCCGGCGGCCGCTTCGAATTGCGGGAGGCCACCCCGGTGGGCGCGGGAACACTCCTGGGCATCGGGCTGGCCACGGCCGCGGCGTCGGGGGTGGTTCCGCTGCTGCTCGGCGGCCAGGTCTTCCAGAGCGCCATCATCGAACTGTGGATGCCGGTGTTCGGCGACATCAAGTTTGTCACCTCGACCATTTTCGACATCGGCGTCTACATCGTGGTGGTAGGGCTGGTGCTGGACGTGCTGCGCAGCCTTGGCGCCGAAATCGATGAACACTTTGAAGAGAGCCCGGCCGGCGAGACCGAAGGCCAGGAACCGGACGGGGTTCCCGCGGAAACCACCGGGAGGGGGAAAGCATGAACGTCAACCTGACACTGCTGACGGTCATGGGAGCCCTCTACGCCTGCGGCATCTACCTGATCATGGAACGCAGCCTCACCCGGGTGCTCTTGGGCCTGATGCTGCTGGCCAACGCGACCAACCTGCTGATCCTGGCCACCGGCGGCTACGCCGGCCTGGCACCCATGTTCAGCAAGGACACGGACCCCCGGGATTACAACGACCCCCTCCCGCAGGCGCTGATCCTGACCTCGATCGTGATCTCCTTCGCGGTGACTGCGTTCATGCTGGGCATCATCTACCGTTCATGGGTGCTGGCCCGCCGCGATGAGATCCAGGACGACGTCGAAGACCTCCGCGTGGCCGAAACCCCCAGCTTCGATGCCGAGGACGATTCCGAGATCCCCGTCGAGACGTCCGAGTTTCCGCTGACCATGATCGGATCCGACGGCCGGGGAATTTCCGATTCGGGTGTTTCCGGCGACAGCGCTTCCGGCGACAGCCCGGAGCACGCCACCGTGAAAGCGGGGGACCACAGCATCCGCGCCAAAGACGCCGCCGCGGAAGAACAGCCCGGCTCCCAAAACGTGACCCCCGGCCCCGAAGGAGGTGTGAAGTGAACATCGCAAGCTTTGCCCCGCTCGCCGTCGTACTTCCCATCCTCGGTGCCGCCCTGACGTTCGTGCTGATCCGGCACTCGCGGGCCCAGCGGGTGGTCAGCATCACGCTGCTGTCCCTGACCCTCCTGCTGGAGTGCATCCTGCTGGCTTCGGTGTGGGACGGCGGAACCGCGGCCGTCAACATCGGCGGCTGGCTGCCGCCGTGGGGCATTGTGATGGTGGTGGACCAGTTCTCCTCGCTGATGCTGGTGGTCTCCTCCACGGTCAGCCTCGCGGTGCTGGTGTACGCCACCGGCCAGGGCATGGCCGACGGCGACCAGGACGCCCCGCTGTCGATCTTCCACCCCACCTACCTGATCCTGGTGGCCGGGGTGTCCAACGCGTTCCTGTCGGGGGACCTTTTCAACCTCTATGTGGGGTTCGAGATCCTGCTGACGGCCAGCTACGTGCTGATGACCCTCGGCGGAACCGGCCCCCGCATCCGCGCCGGGGTGACCTATGTGGTGGTTTCCGTGGTGTCGTCGGTCCTGTTCCTGATCGCGATCGCGATGATCTACGGGGCGACCGGAACCATCAACATGGCGGACCTGGCCATCAAGCTGGCGGACCTGGATCCGGGAACGCAGATGCTGCTGCACGTGATGCTGCTGGTGGCTTTCGGCATCAAGGCGGCCGTCTTCCCGCTGTCCTTCTGGCTGCCTGACTCGTACCCGACGGCGCCGGCTCCCGTCACTGCGGTGTTCGCCGGCCTGCTGACCAAGGTGGGCGTCTACGCGATGGTGCGCACCGAGACTCTCCTCTTTCCGGGGGACTCGCTGAACACTCCCCTGATGGTGGCAGCGCTGCTGACCATGGTGGTGGGAATCCTGGGTGCGTTGGCGCAGAGTGACATCAAGCGTCTGCTCTCCTTCACCCTGGTAAGCCACATCGGCTACATGGTGTTCGGGCTGGCCATGTCCTCCGTGGCGGGACTGGGCGCGGCGGTGTTCTACGTGGCCCACCACATCACCATCCAGACCAGCCTGTTCCTGGTGACGGGCCTGATCGAACGACGCGGCGGAAGCTCATCGATCGACCGCGTTGCCGGGCTGGCCAAGCTGTCCCCGGTGCTTGCCCTGCTGTTCTTCGTTCCCGCCATGAACCTGGCCGGGATCCCCCCGTTCTCGGGCTTCCTGGGAAAGCTTGGGCTGATGCAGGCGGGCGTGGAGCTCGGCACACCGCTGGCTTATGCCCTGGTGATCGGCGGCGTCCTGACCAGCCTCCTGACGTTGCTTGCCGTAGCCCGCGTATGGAACCGTGCATTCTGGCGCAAGCCCGAGGACGCCGAGAACCCGGATCCGGTGCTGCTGGCCTCCCCTGAGGACTCCGATTCGGGCGACCGCGCGGGCAAGCGCAACGTCACGCTCCTGCCGCGGACCATGGTGGGATCAACCCTGGGGTTGGTGATCTTCGGCGTGGCGCTTACCGTCTTCGCCGGGCCGCTGTTCCGGGTGGCGGACCAGTCCGCCGTCGAGATGCTGGACCGGTCCGGCTATATCCAGGCGGTGCTGGGCGGGAACGCGCCGGTGCCCCCGATTGCCGAGCCGGAACCTATGCAGCCTGAACCTATGCAGCCTGAACCTGCCCGGTTTGAACCTGCCCGGTTTGAACCTGCCCGGTTTGAACCTGCGCCGCAGGAGGCGCAGAAATGAGCCGACGGCGGATCTCGATCCGGCAGGAGCTGCCGCTCCTGGTCTGGCTGGTGTTTGTCTGGGCGGCGCTCTGGCAGGACTTCAGCCCCGGCAACCTCCTGTTCGGGGCGCTCATCGCCGTGGTGGTGGCCAGGCTGTTTTACCTGCCCCCGGTGGAACTGGGCGGCCGCTTCAGCGTGGTGCGTGCCGTCCCGTTCGCGGTCGTGTTCCTGGGCAAGGTGGTGGCCGCCAGCTTCCAGGTGCTCTACCTAGCCGTGGCCCGCGGTCCTAAGGTGAGCAACGCCGTCGTGGCCGTCCAGCTCCGCAGCCATTCGGACCTGATGGTGACCGCCACCGGCCACGTCATCTCACTGATTCCCGGCTCCCTGGTGGTGGAGGTGGACCGCTCCACGTCCACCCTGTACATCCATGGACTGAACGTCCGCAACGGGGACGACGTGATGAGCCTGCGTAAGGAAGTCCGCGACACCGAGGCCGGGCTGATCCGGATCATGGGCACCCAAGAGGAACTTGCCGAACTGAAACAGGAGGTGGGCTCATGATGGAGATCGTGCTGACCGTGACGGCTGGGATCCTGTCCCTCGCGGCGGCCGGGGCAATTGTCCGCATCGCCATCGGCCCGTCCCTGCTGGACCGGGTCCTCGCCTCCGACGTGCTGCTGGCCATCATCGGGGCCACGCTCTGCATAGACATGGCCGTCAACCGGCACCTGAACAACCTGATGCTGCTCGTGGCGCTGTCCATCATCGGGTTCATCGGGTCCGTGACCGTGGCCCGCTTCGTGGCGGACCGGCGGGAGCAGCCCAATGAATCCTGAGGTTTCCGGTGTGGACACAGTCATCGACACGGTCTCAGCCGTCTTTATGGTGGTGGGCGCCGTGATGTCCCTCGGCGCGGCCGTTGGCCTGCTGCGCTTCCCCGACCTGATGAGCAGGATGCACGCCGCCACCAAGCCCCAGGTGCTGGGCCTCTTCCTGCTTCTGGCAGCGGTGGGCCTGCAGCTGCGGACCTGGTGGGTGTGGCCCGTGTTGTTCGTGGCGTGGATCTTCCAGGTGCTCACCGTGCCGGTGTCCGCGCACATGGTGGGCAGGGCCGGCTACCGCACCAAGCACCTGCACAGGGAACTCCTCACCACGGACGAGCTGGAAGCCGTGGTGCAGAAAGCCGCCGACAAACGTGACGCGGACGACGACGAAGCAAGCGGCCGGGCCTAACTTCCCATGGAGTTTTTGTCCAGATAACGCGACTTCGAGCCCGCTCATCGGCCATTATCTGGACAAAAATTCCAATAAGGGTGTGGGCTAGACGATGTCCTGGCTCTTGGCGAAGCGGGTGATGGCACGCTGGGTGCCGCGGTTGGCCAAAACCTGGATGATCGCGCTGACGGCTGCCGAAATCAGGGCAAAGGTCAGGGCGCTGCGCAGGGTGGTGGGAACGTCATCCTTGTCGCCTTTGGGCGGCTTCCTGCCGGTGACCTTTTCCCAGATGACGTCAACGGCCTTGGTGCCGGCGAATCCGGCCAGCAGGCTCACTCCGGTTCCAAGCAGCTTGATGAAAAGACTCATTCCAGGTACTCCTAAGACGGCGGAAACAGGGCTTCCCCTAGCCTAGCCCCCTCGGTGCGCGGAGCATGGTCAGCCTTCCCCCGGAACAAGGCGGCGGGCCACCCGATTGTGACAACTTCCCCCGGGATTTCGCGGGCTCCCGGGTGTAAACTGATCAACGCCCACAAGGGCGATTTGATACGACAGGGGAGCGTCGCCGTCGGGCATCACTGGAGCAGTCCAGGGGAACCGGAGGCGGGCGCTGAGAGTGCGGACAGCCGCAGACCCTCGAACCTGATCCGGTTAGTACCGGCGCAAGGGAGTCGAGTTCTCAGAGTGTCCGGCAGCAGGCGGCGGAAGCCGCGGTCCGGCCGGGAAGCACTCTCCCCTCCTGTACCTCAGGAGGAAGACATGACTGATATTTCTGCAAAGCAGACGTTGCACCACGGCAAGAAGAGCTGGCGCGTGGTGGACATTGTTGTTGCCGCGTTGATCGCCGTGGCCGGCGGCGTTATTTTCTGGGCATGGTCCCAGGGTGCCGCCGCTGTTTCACCGCCCATCAACGCCGTTTACCCGCCGCTGACCGGCCTCATCGCCGGCGGCTGGATGATTCCCGCCGTCCTAGGCATGCTGATCATCCGCAAGCCGGGCGCTGCCATCTTCTGCGAAACCGTGGCTGCCACCGGGGAACTGATCATGGGCTCGCAGTACGGTGCGTCCGTGCTGTTCTCCGGCTTCGTCCAGGGCCTTGGCGCGGAAATCATTTTCGCCGTGTTCGTCTACAAGAAGTTCAATCTGCCCGTTTCGCTGCTGGCCGGCGCCGCTGCAGGCTTCTTCTGCGGACTGAACGATGCGTTCGCGCCGTGGGGCTGGAACATCGCGTACGCTGCCGGTGACAAGCTGGCCTACATCATCTTCACCGCCATCTCGGGCGCCATCATCGCCGGGGGGCTGTCCTGGATCGCCACGCGCGGCCTGGCCAGGACAGGTGTGCTGAGCTCCTTCGCCTCCCGCAAGGCAGCCACGGAGCCCGTCTTCTCCTGATGACGGCACACTGCTCATGACGTTTACCGACAGCGTCCGCCCCGCAGCGGTCACGGCGCGGGGCTGGGGCTGGCGGCACGCCGGCCGGTCCCAGCCGGCAGTCCATGGCCTCGACCTGGACATTCAGCCGGGCGAACGCGTACTGCTCCTCGGCCCCTCCGGCGCGGGCAAGTCCACGTTGCTGCATGCCCTTGCCGGAGTGCTCGGTGACAGCGACGCCGGCGCCCACCACGGGGGCACCCCGGACGCCGAGGACTCCGACGAGACGGGCGCCCTGCTGATCGACGGCGCCCCGCCGCGCGCCCAGCGCGGGCGGGCGGGGCTGATGCAGCAGGACCCGGAGACGCAGGTGGTCCTCTCCCGTTTGGGGGACGACGTCGCCTTCGGCGCCGAAAACCTGTCCGTACCGCGCGGGGACATCTGGAAGCGTGTGGGGGAGGCGCTCGACGACGTCGGGCTGGCCCACCTGCCGCTGGACCATCCGACGTCGGCCCTGTCCGGCGGCCAGAAGCAGCGTCTGGCGCTGGCCGGCATCCTCGCCATGCGCCCGGGACTGTTGCTCCTGGACGAACCCACGGCCAACCTCGACCCCGCCGGTGTGCTGGAGGTCCGCGACGCCGTGGGCCGGTGCCTGGACAAAACGGGGGCAACGCTGGTGGTGGTGGAGCATCGCGTGGGCGTGTGGAAGGACCTCGTGGACCGGATCGTGGTGCTGCAGCCGGGATCGGCCACGGAATCCGCAGTGCTCCTGGACGGGTCCCCGGATCAGGTCCTGGCGCAGGCCCGGGACGTGCTCGTAGCCGCCGGCGTCTGGGTGCCCGGGTATGTGCCCGCCACCCGGACGCGTTCCGGTGCCGCAGGAGTGCCGGGTGCCACTGGTGGGCACGGTGCCGGAATGCCCGCTGGCGGGGACCTGCTGCTGGCCGCGGAAAGCCTGGCAGTATCCCGCGAGCGTCCCCGCCGCCGGCGTTTCAAAACCGTTCCGCCGGTCCCGGTGCAGTCCGGCATCACGGCGCAGGTCCGGGCCGGTCAGGCGCTGACCATCACCGGCCCCAACGGCTCCGGGAAATCCACGTTCGCCCTGACCCTCGCCGGGCTGCTCCAGCCGGTGGAAGGTAAGGTATCCGCCACGGTCGAGCTCAGTGACGGCGCCGGAATCGACCCGTACAAATGGAAGGCGGAGCAGCTGATCGCGCGGATCGGAACCGTGTTCCAGGAGCCGGAGCACCAGTTCGTCACCGGCCGGGTGCTGGACGAGCTGATGTTCGGCCCCCGGCACCTCGGTCACGGAGAGGAACGCGTGGACGAACTGCTGGAACGCCTCCGGCTGACCAAACTCGTGGATGCGAACCCTTATACACTCTCAGGCGGCGAGAAGCGCAGGCTGTCCGTCGCCACCGTCCTGGCCGCCCATCCCAGGGTGCTGATCCTCGATGAGCCCACGTTCGGTCAGGACGCCAACACCTGGGCGGAACTGGCGTCCTTCCTCTCCGAACTCCTCGACGCCGGCACGGCCGTGGTGTCCGTGACCCACGACCAGGAGTTCAGCGACGTCCTGGGCGGCACCGAGCTGAAACTTGGTGCGCCCCAGCTCAATCTTGCTGCGCAGGAACCCGGCCCGCGCAATCCGGAGGTGGCCGCGCCATGAGGGAAGCATTGACCCTGCACGCCAACCATGCCCTGCTCACCCGGGCCAATCCGCTGGCCAAGTTCGGCGTCGTGATGCTCATGACCGTGGTGCTGGCGCTGTCCATCGACTGGGTGTCCGCCTCCGTGGCGCTGGCCTTCGAACTGCTGCTCTTCCCGCTGGCCGGCCTGACCGTCGCGCTGCTGTGGCAGCGCGGGTGGCCGTTGATCGTGGCGGCCGCGCTGGGCGGCTGGAGCACCTCGATCCTGGCGCCGGACACCGGAAGGATCCTGCTCGACGTCGGCATCTGGTCCATCAGCGAAGGCTCGCTGGAGCTGGGGCTGGGGTTCCTGCTGCGGGGACTGGCGATCGCCCTTCCCGCGGTGCTGCTGATGAGCTGTACGGATCCCACCGACCTGGCGGATGCCCTCGCCCAGAAGGCGAAGCTGCCGCACCGCTTTGTCCTTGGCACGCTGGCGGCCATGCGGCTGGTCGGGCTGATGGCGGAGGAATGGCAGACCATCGGCATGGCCCGGCGCGCCCGGGGCGTGGGCTCGCACGGGAACCCCGCGCAGCGTCTCCGGGCGACGCTCGGGCAGAGCTTCGGCCTCCTGGTGCAGGCCATCCGCCGGGCTTCACGGCTCGCGGTCACCATGGAAGCGCGCGGTTTTGGCGGCGCGCAACGGACCTGGGCGCGCGAATCGACGTACAGTGCGTTGGATATCTGGGTGGTGCTCGGCGGGCTCCTCATTGCCGCCGCGGCCGTCTCCGCGGCAGTCGGGGCGGGGACCTGGAACATGGTGTTCCTCGAGCAGCAATAGACCGCCCGGGCCCGCCTCGGAGTGGTCACGGGCCAGCATTATTCGCGCCAGTTGAGGAATCCCCTGTGGCCTTCCGGCGGCGTAAGCACGACGTCGCGCCCGTACTTTTTCTTTGCATCCCCACCGAAGAAGGCATCCGGAATAATACGAACGGCCTTGGCGACCTTGCCGTCCTTGAGGAAGATGAACAGCGCCGGGGAAGCCGTGTAGCGGTTCTCCCCCGTGACCGCCTCGCCGAACGCAGCCTCAATGTCTTTCGCGGGTGTCCCCTCGGTGACGAAGCCGGCCTCGTCCCAGTCAAAGTCGGTGGCATCGGCCAGCCTCAGCTCCGTGCCCGTGGTCGCCGCTTCCAGCACCCGGCTGTTCAGATTGTCGATTCCTTCAGGCATGGTGGTTCCTCCAGGGGAGCAGGCGCCAACGGCGAACGTCAGGACAAGCGAGAGCAGAACCAGGAAAATGGTTCGGGGTTCGGATCGCTGCGCGGACCGGTTCATCACGACGCCGTCCGGGACTCGTCGTTGAAATCCGGGTCATGGCCTGGCGCGGGGCCGTACAAGCCCATTCTTCCCCCTAGAGATGCGTTACTTCATCCTGCGCCACGGCGGCGGTGCGGGCAATGGGGACAAGTATCCCTAGCCCGGGTCCGGCGGAAACCGTTGTGCGTTCGACCCCGCACATATCGCACGAAGTGGATATTTCGTGAGTTCAAATGCATTTTCCGGCGATTCGCATGGCCGAATAGCTCATGCGTGATATTTTCGTCGTATGACTCAAGAGACTGCTGAACACGTAGGCCTGCTGCTCCGCGATGCCCGCGGCGAGAAAGGCTGGACCCAGGGGCAGCTGGCGGCCGAGCTGGGAACCAGCCAGAGCGCCATCGCCCGGATGGAACAGGGCAAGCAGAACCTCAGCCTGAAAATGATCCAGCGGCTTGAGGCCATTGTGGGCCGCAGCATCGTCAAGGTCGGCCGGCCGCAGATGACACATCTTCGGGTGGAGGGCGGCCGCACCCTCTCCGGTTCCGTGGACGTCAACAGCAGCAAGAACGCCGGCGTGGCGCTGCTCTGTGCAAGCCTCATCAACCGCGGCACCACCACGCTGCGGCGGCTGGCCCGGATCGAGGAAGTGAACCGGATTGTCGAGGTGCTGACCAGCATCGGTGTCGAGTGCACATGGCTCAACGCCAACGACCTGCAGCTCCGCCGCCCCGCCGTCCTGGACCTTGATTCCATGGACGTGGAGGCCGCCCGGCGCACCCGCAGCGTCATCATGCTGCTGGGGCCGCTCCTGGACGAGTCGGCAGAGTACCGCCTTCCGTACGCGGGCGGCTGTGACCTGGGCACCCGAACTGTGGAGCCGCACATGCAGGCTCTTCGCCAGTTCGGCCTTTCGGTAGAAGCCAAGTCCGGCTTCTATTCCGTACAGGCTCCGCCGGCCGACGGCGACAACCGCACCTTCGTGCTCAGCGAACGCGGTGACACGGTCACCGAAAACGCGATCATGGCCGCTGCGCACCGCCGCGGAACCACGGTCATCCGCAACGCCAGCCCCAACTACATGGTCCAGGACCTCTGCTTCTATCTGCAGCGGCTGGGCGTTGTGATCGAGGGGGTGGGGACCACCACCCTGAAGATCACCGGGCAGCCGTCCGTCGACGTCGACATCGAATACTTCCCGTCCGAGGACCCCATCGAAGCGATGAGCCTCATCACCGCCGGTATCGTCACCAATTCTGAGGTCACCGTCCGCCGTGTCCCCATCGAGTTCATGGAAATCGAACTCGCCACCCTGGAACAGATGGGCCAGGAACTGGAGATCTCCGGGGAGTACTTTGCCCGCAACGGGCGCACCCGGCTGGTGGACGTCACCACGAAGCCTTCCGCCCTGCATGCCCCCGCGGACAAGATCCACCCGATGCCGTTTCCCGGCCTGAACATCGATAACCTGCCGTTCTTTGCCGTCATTGCCGCCAACGCCGAAGGCCAGACGATGATCCACGACTGGGTCTACGAGAATCGCGCGATCTACCTGACTGAGCTGAACAAGCTGGGAGCCCGCGTCCAGTTGCTGGATCCGCACCGGATCTACGTGAACGGACCCACGCGGTGGCGTGCCGCGGAGGTGGGCTGCCCGCCTGCCCTGCGCCCGGCGGCGTGCATCCTGCTGGCGATGCTGGCGGCCCGGGGAGTGTCTGAGCTGCGCAACATCTACGTGATCGAGCGCGGGTACGAGGATCTGGCCGAGCGGCTCAACACCATCGGGGCGAAGATCGAATACTTCCAGGACTGACGTCCGCCCTGGGACGCAGCGCGTCCCAGGGCGTGCCCGTCCGTTCAAGGGCTTCCGTTGCGGAACCTGTCTAACGCGGCGTCACGGGCGCACAATGTATGCATGCGAACTTTCGGGGTTGAGGAAGAGCTGCTGATCGTGGACCCCGTGACCGGGGAGCCGCTGGCGCTGGCGGACGCCCTCCTGACAGGGCGGAAGCTCGCCGCCGACGATTCCCCGGACAAGCCGAGGATTCCAGACCCGCATGACGCAACGAACGACTCAACGAATGACTCAACGAATGACGACGACGCCACCGGGCTGACTGCCGAGCTGAAACTTGAGCAGATCGAGACGCAGACGCGGCCGTGCCTCGACTACGCGGAGCTGCTCCACCAGATCCGCGAGGGCCGGGGACTGGCCGACCGCGCCGCCAAGAAACACAGCGCACGGGTGGCCGCGCTGGCAACATCGCCGATTGCCTCCACGACGCACACCACGCCGAACCCGCGCTACGCCACCATGCAGGAGCGGTTCGGGCTCACGGTCCACGAGCAGCTGACCTGCGGGTTCCACGTTCACACGTTCATCGAGTCGCCCGAGGAAGGCGTGGCTGTCCTTGACCGGATCAGGGACAAGCTGGCAGTGCTGACTGCGCTCAGCGCGAACTCGCCATTCTGGAACGGCGTGGAGACCGGCTTCGAGAGCTACCGCACGCAGGCCTGGAACCGGTGGCCGACGTCGGGCCCGTCCCAGATCTTCGGCACGCACTCCATGTACCGGCGCGTGGTCACCCGGCTGCTGGACAGCGGGGTGTTGCTGGACGAGGGGATGATCTATTTTGACGCGCGGCTGTCCCGCAACCACCCCACGGTGGAGGTCCGTGTGGCCGACGTCTGCCTGGAAGCCGAGGACGCTGCGCTGATCGCCGTCCTGGTGCGCGGCCTGGTCGAGTCGGCCAGCAGGGAATGGCGGGCCGGAGTTGACCCCGCCCCTGTCCCCACCGTGCTCCTGCGAATGGCGGCGTGGCAGGCCAGCAATTGCGGGCTTCGCGGTGAACTGCTCGATTTCGGCACGTTCCGCCCGGCTCCGGCCGAGGAAGTGGTGGAGGCGCTGGTGGACTTCGTGGCGCCGGTCCTGGCGGAACAGGGCGAACTGGAACTGGCCCGGAACGGCGTGCGCAGGATCCTGGACCGCGGGACCGGTTCGGAACAGCAGCGCCGTGCCATGCAGGACGGCCTCGCAGGAGCTTCTGATGCCGCCGCCGCGCTGGCCGCCGTCGTGGCGCACTCGGTGGAAGTCACCATGCGCAGGGCCGAAGACATCAACGCGCGCGGGCCCGCGCCGGTTCTGTTACGCGTTCGGCAGTCGTGATCAGTTCCTACAACCCCGGAGCCCGCCATGGAAACCGAATTCGCCCAAGTCACCGGCCATGATGTCACCACCATCACCTGCGTATGCGGAAACACTGTGGGCGATGAAGGACTGATCCAGGCCAACTCCGACGGCATGCCGGTCCACCTTGGCGGGGACACGCCAGTGCCTGCAGGACTGGCCGCGTGGCCGGAGGACGAGGACCTCTACACCCTGTGCCCCGCCTGCGGCCGCGTCTACCACGACACCGTTATAGAAGAGACCGGAACCGCGCCAGTGGCCTTCAGAGTGGATGTCGCCGCCGCGCCCATTGCCGATGCCATCCGCATCCACTGGGAGCTCGACACCTAGGCACTGCTGTTTCCGGGATCCATCGACAAGGATATTGGCTGGGAATAGCCTTAGTCCGTCCGGGAATTACCCGGCGATGATGACGGAGAGGTGCCCGAAATGGGAAGCCAGGAGAATGTTGAACTGGTCCGGCGCGGATACGAGGCATTCAGCGCAGGTGACATGGGAACCCTTGGTGAAATATTCGCGGAGGACGCAGTCTGGCACGTCGCCGGAGACGGCGTGCTGTCCGGAAAGAAGGAGGGCCGCGACGCTATCCTGGCCTATTTCGGCGAACTCGGTGCCCGTTCAGGAGGCAACCTGAAGGTGACAGTTGAGGAGATCATCGGCGGGGAAACCAACACTGTTGCGGTGCAACACAACCAGGCAGAGAACGGCGGCCGGGCCCTGGACCAGGACGGCGTCATCGCATTCCGGGTGGCTGGCGGCAAGATCACCGAGGGACGGGAGTTCTTCCAGGACACCGCCAAGGGCGACGCATTCTGGGCATAGCCTCCCATGACGGGTCCCACCGCCGCCTGCCATCATCAGGACCGGCCCCGCTACCGTCTCTGATCCGTCAAACATTCCAGCGTGCAGCTGGGAAGTCGTGGTCTTCCGCCCGTCAGGAAAGGCGACGCCGAAACGGAGGACGCCGCCGCGGCTGCCCTCCGCATTCGGCCTGTAGCCGCCGGGACATGCCGGGGCGGGCGAGGCCTCGGCGGCGGTTCGGGAATGTACACGTAGTGAACACTCTGTTTGCCCGAGACCTGAAGTCACCCCGAACGATGTACCCGAGCTGGCCCAGCTGATCGACACCATCCTCGCCCACGGCTGGCAAACGCTGGAATGTAGCGTGGCACGGAGCGCTCGTAGCACCTGAACCTGTCGCCGAACTTGTTCGCCAGTAGCGACTCCTCACGGAGTACCTGCCGGTGGACGGCGGCCGAAAACGCGAGGGCGGCTATGGTCCACGCCTCATCCCGCATCAGGCCGATCCCCAGGTGAAGGAGGGACCAGCCGACGTACATGGGGTTGCGGCAGAGGGCATAGGGTCCTGAGGTGACCAGCACGCCGGGGTCCGCCAGGCGCGTCCCGCGGGCGGCCGCCCAGGACCAGCCGATTACGAAGCACCCCGCTGCCATGGCGCCGAGGCCAATGACCTGCTGACCGGCAAGGCGCTGCCCGCCGGCGTGTGGCCGCCGCATGCCCGGCCACTCGGTGCCCGGCGCAACGCGGTTTGTCCCGCCGCCCAAGGGCAAAGGCAGTACGCGCTGCAGCAGCAGGCCGGCTGCTATGCCCAGCAGGTTCTGCTCCGGCAGCGGAACATTCGAGGCGAGCGTCCGCCAGGACACGCTAGATCTGCTTCAGTGCCTGTTCCAGGTCCCGGATCAGGTCGTCAACATCCTCGAGTCCTACCGAGAGCCGGACCACGCCGTCGCTCAGCCCGATGGCCGCACGGCCTTCCGGCCCCATGGCACGGTGGGTGGTGGTGGCGGGGTGGGTGATGAGCGACTTCGCATCGCCGAGGTTGTTGGAGATGTCGATGATCCGCAGGGAGTCGAGCAGCGCGAAGGCGGCCTCTTTCGCCGTACGGCCTGCGGACGGCGACAGCTCCAGCGTCAGCACGGTTCCACCGGCTTTCATCTGCTTTGCTGCCAGCTCGTACTGCGGGTGTGACTTCAGCAGCGGGTACTTGACCCAGCTGACGGCGGGCTGGTCCTCAAGCCATTCGGCCAAGCGGAGCGCCGTGGCCGAGGAGTGGTTGACGCGCAGCGCCATGGTTTCCAGGCCCTTGGTCAGTACCCAGGCGTTGAATGCGGAAAGTGCCGGTCCGGTGTGGCGCATGAGCTGCTTGACCGGGCCGTCGATGAACTCCTTGGTGCCCAGGATGGCGCCGCCCAGGACCCGGCCTTGGCCGTCAATGTGCTTGGTGCCGGAGTACACCACCACGTCGGCGCCGAGGTCACCGCAGCGCTGGAGCAGGGGAGTGGCGAACACATTGTCGACCACCACTGTTGCTCCTGCCGCATGCGCCAGTTCGCTGACCGCGGCGATGTCCACGATCTCCTGCATGGGGTTGGACGGTGACTCGAAGAACACGGCGGTCGTCGGCTCTGCCAAGGCGGCCCGCCACTGGTCCAGGTCCGGTCCGTCGACGAACACCGTTTCCACGCCCCACCGCGGCAGGATCTCGTTAAGGATGACGAAACACGAGCCGAACAGCGAGCGTGCAGCCACAACCCGGTCGCCGGCGGCGAGCAAGGCGCCAAGTGCCGTGAACACGGCGGACATGCCGGACGCCGTCGCGAAGCACGCCTCGGTGCCCTCGAGCAGCCGGAGGCGCTCCTGGAAGGTGGCCACCGACGGGTTGCCGTAGCGGGAGTAGACGAACCGTTCGTCCTCGCCCGTGAAGGCGCGCTCGGCAGCTGCCGCGGATTCGTACACGAAGCCGGAGTTAAGGAAGATCGGCTCGGTGGTTTCCTGGAAATTGGTGCGGTCAAGGCCGCCGCGGACAGCCTGGGTGTCGGGGCTCCAGCCGGCGGCGTCGGGGTTGAAGGTCACTTAGTTCTTTCCGAGGTTGGTGGGCAGGCCGCGGTTCTTCCAGCCGTTGACGGTGCGCTCGCCCCAACGGTCCGGTTCGCCTTCGAAGCCTTCAAGGACGTTGTAGGCGGTGAAGCCGGCCTGCGTGGCGGCGATTGCGGCGGCGACCGACCGGGCGCCGGAACGGCAGAGGAATACCAGTTCGACGCCGGTGTCCTCCGGGGCCTGCTGCTTCAGCTGGTCGATGAATTCCGGGTTGGGGATCCCGCCCGGGAAAGTCCACTGGATAAAAAGGGGATCGTTTTCCGTGGCCTTGGTGTCCGGGATGCCGATGTGCGCCCATTCACCCTCGGTGCGGACATCCACCAGGACGGCGCCCTGTTCCAGTTTGGCCCAGGCGTCCTGGGGGCTCAGGTCTCCGGCGTAGCTCACGCGTGCCCCTCGAAAGCGTCGCCGGGGAAGTCGGCGTCGAGGTCGGCGTCGAAGTCGAGCTCGTCCACCGCGGTTGCCACAGCGGCGTCGGCGGCGGCGATGGCCGCGGGCAGGATCACTGCCTGCGCCACGATCACGCTCGTGCCGTTGAAGGTGGCCGCCGGGCTCCCGTGGAGGACGTAGCCTTCGGACAGTGCGGCGGAGATGCGCTCGCAGAAGGTGCGGTCATCGGGGCCGGTGATCAGCCGGTACGCCAGCTTTTCCTGGGGTTGGTCCTGGGCGGCAGCCGGGGCGGCGGCCGGAACCAGTTGGGCGGGGGCGTCAGACACGACGGGTCTCCTTCTCTCACGCTTGCAGCTCGAATTGGTCGATATGCCGAGTATTCACCTGAGGCACCCCGCCGCGAAAGGGAGGGTTGCCGACCGGCCAGTCAGGGCTTGCCACCGGTTCTCATTACTCCCCAAAAACGTAACACTTACGACGGCCGCCTGCACCGCCGTCGTCGTCATCTTCCGTAACGGGACCACGCGCAATGAGCAGTCAACCCGGAGCCTATTGGGGGTCACTTGCGGCCTGTACGTGACCCCGTGTTGCGGTTACAAATGCCGGTGCGGGGAGGATAATGACGGGAGATGAACCGCTGTAACGCCGGATGAAATCAGGCAGCCGTGAACAGATCCAACGGGAATACAGTCAGTCCCATGCTGCACTTCGGTTGGTTTGTGGGTCACGGATTTGGTGTCCAGGGCTGGGGCACTCCCGGTTACGGCATCGGTTACGACTGGAAAAAGCCGGCGCTCTACCAGCACGCCGTGCGGGAATTCGAACGGGCAGGGCTCGACCTGTTCATCATCGAGGATTCACTTACCGTGCCGGACACCTACGGCGGGAGCGCCAAGGTGTCGCTGGCCCAGGCGTCCTTCGCACCCAAGCACGATCCGCTGGCCCTCGTTCCGTACCTGCTCTCCGCCACGGAGCACCTCGGCATTGTTCCCACGGTGAGCGCGTCCTTCTACCCGCCGTTCACAGCTGCGCGGCTGCTGGCGACCCTGCAGCACTTCTCCAACGGGCAGCTGGGCTGGAACGTGGTGACCTCCGGCAGCGATCTTGCCGCGCAGAATTACGGCCTGGACCAGCAGATCGAGCATGACCTCCGCTACGAGAAGGCGGAGGAATTCGTGGACGTGGTGCGCCGGCTCTGGCGCAGTTGGGAGCCGGACGCCATCCTGG
Organism: Arthrobacter sp. P4_H3; assembly: GCF_056400885.1. Taxonomy (NCBI): domain Bacteria; kingdom Bacillati; phylum Actinomycetota; class Actinomycetes; order Micrococcales; family Micrococcaceae; genus Arthrobacter; species Arthrobacter sp. P4_H3. The sequence goes on along the minus strand of NZ_JBFUKK010000005.1, from coordinate 446,500 downwards.
AGGACGCGGAAGCGGGCGTCTTCGCGGACCACACGAAGGTCCACCCGATCAACCATGACGGCGAGTTCTTCAAGGTCCGGGGGCCGCTGAACACCGCGCCGCTGCCCGAGGAGCCGGTGCTGGTCCAGGCCGGCGCGTCCCCGAGGGGCAAGGCGTTCGCGGGCGGCAACGCCGACGTCGCCATTGCCCTGGCGAGGGGTGTGGACGGCATGAAGGCCTACCGCGATTCGATCCGCGGCGAGGCAGCCGCGGCCGGGCGGAACGCCGACGACGTCAAGGTGCTCTACGTCCTCAAACCCACCGTGGTGGGATCCCGCGCCGAAGCTGATGAGCTGCGGGAGCAGCGGCGGCAGCTCACGCAGCGCGACATTGACAGCCAGCTGAATTCCATCTCCTACCTCTCGGTGATCGACTTCAAGCAGTTCGACCTCGACGCCCCACTGCCCGAACTCGCCACGAACAGCAACCAGGGCACCCTGGACCATTTCGCCAAGGCCGGTCCGCCCGGGTCCACGCTGCGCCAGCTCCTGCAGGCCCGCAGCGGCGGCGCCGGGGACAGCATCATCGGCACCGCCGAAGACATTGCGGACTACCTCGAGGAGACCGGGGCGCAGGTGGGCGGGGACGGTTTCCTGTTTTCCGGTTTCGTGGACCCGGCCACGGTTCACGGGGTGCTGGACCGCCTGGCACCGGTGCTGCGGCGCCGGGGGCTGCTCCGAACAAGCTATGGCGACGGCGGCTTCCGCCGGAACCTGCTGGACTTCTAGTCCCATGGGCAACGGCAGCGGCAACTTCCTGATCGGCACGGCCCACCTGCGCGCCAGGGACGTCGCGGAGGCAGCGGCCGATCCGGCGGTGAAATTCGTCCTGAGTACGGACGCACTGGAGCTGATCGGGCTCTCGCGTGAGGTGGTGCAGCAGGCCATCGAGTCCGGCCACCGCGTCTACGGCCTCAACACCTTGCTGGGTTCCGGGCGTGACACCGCTGTAGAGGACAAATCGATCCTTGCCTACCAGGTGCAGGTGGTGCGGTACCACAACAGCGGCGTGGGTGACCCCCTGGACCGCGACGAGGTCCGGGCCGTCATGCTGGCACGGCTCCTGGGCTTCAGCCGCGGCGGCTCCGGCGTCCGGCCCGAAACTGCCCGCTTCTATGCCGAAATGCTGAACAGGGGAGTGGTCCCCGCCATCCCGCGCGACGGGTCCGTGGGCTCGGCCGACCTGACCCATCTCGCCGCCGTGGCCGCCGTCGCCATCGGGGAAGGCCAGTCGGTGGCGCCGGACGGGAAGCTGGTGCCCGGCGGGCAGGCCCTTGCGGACGCCGGCCTGGTGCCGCTGGAACTGGCGCCCGGCGAGGCCCTGGCCCTGGTCAGCTCCAACTCCTATTCGATCGGGGTGGGCGCTCTGGTGCTGCACCGGATCCTGCGGCTCGCCGATCTCGCGGACACCGCGCTTGCGCTGTCGCTTGAGGCGACGGCAAGGCACGACGGCGGCGGCAACCTCAGCCCGTTTTCGCCGGCGGTGCAGGCGGCCAAGGCGGTGGACGGCCAGACGGTCACGGCAGGCAATGTCCGGCGGCTGCTCCGGGGCGGATGGCTGGAGGACCCGACGCGGGAGGCGTCAGTGCAGGACGCGCTCTCCTTCCGGGCCGCACCCCAGACCCACGGAGCTTTCCGGTGGCAGGTTACCGCCTTGGAGGACGCTCTGGAGGTGGAGCTCAACGGTCGGGGCGACAACCCGCTCGCCGATGTCGGCTCGGGGCAGATGGTGTCCGGCGGGAACTTCCAGCCCATGCAGCTTGCGCTGGCGTTCGAAGGCCTGCGCCTCGGGCTGGCCCATCTGGGAATCAGCAGCGAACGGCGGATCGCCAAGCTCTACCCGCCGCAGCGGCGCATCCGCCAGCGTCACCTCGAGGCCGCCAGGAACGGAGCCGCGCTGGAACCCGAAGAGCTGCCTGGACTGCTCTGGTACTCGGCGGCGGGCCTGCTGTCCGAGCTCAAGGTCCTCGCTGCGCCGGCGACTCTCGGGGCGCCCACGTTGTCCGCGGATGTGGAAGACCACTCAACGCTGGCTCCGCTGGCCCTCCAACTCCTGGAGCGCTCCGTGGACGCTGCTGAAAAGCTTCTCGCCATCGAGGCGCTCACGGCCGCGTATCTGCTGGGCGGGGCCGAAGCGCGGGCGGTGCGGCCGCTGGGAAAGGGGACGGGCCTCGTCGTCGAGCGCCTTTCGGGCCTGCTGGCCCGGCAGTTGCCGGCGGCGGCGCTGGTGGAAGAGGCGCGCATCGAACTGAACGGCGCCGTAGGCAGCGTGCTGGGCCGTGCCCTGAACGGTGACCATAACGGCGGGGCGGAAAGGTAGCCATGAGCACAATGACAGGCAGGCACGCGGTTCAAGACGCTGATGTTGCGGCGGATGCCGCGGCCGTCCTCGCGCAGGTGGGAAACACACCACTCGTGCCGCTGAACGTCCTGAGCAAGGGCCTCGGCAGCACCGTCTACGTCAAACTCGAATCCGACAATCCGGGCGGCTCCATCAAGGACCGGACGGCACTGAGCATGGTCCGCGCCGCTGAGCGCAGCGGCGAACTCCGGCCGGGGGCCACCATTGTGGAGAGCACCTCGGGCAACACCGGGATCGGGCTGGCGCTGATCGGCGCGCTGACGGGACATCCCGTCGTCGTGGTCACCGGGGACACCATCTCATCCGAAAAACTCGCGGCGCTGTACCGCTACGGAGCCAAGGTGGTGGTGACGGACTGGGCCGCACCGGCGGAGTCACCCGAGAACGCACGGACCGTCGCGGCACGGATCACGGCCGACCTTCCCGGTGCGTGGCGGCCGCAGCAGTTCGACAACCCCGCCAACCCGCTGGCCCACTACGAAGGGACAGCACCGGAGATCTGGGAGCAGACGTCCGGCAAAATAACGCACTTCGTGGCCGGAATCGGCACCGGCGGCACCATCAGCGGGAACGGCCGGTACCTGAAGGAAAAGACGGGTGGCCATGTTGAGGTGATCGCCGCGGATCCTGTCGGCTCGGTGTACAGCGGCGGCCACCCCGGCGAGATCCTGGTGGACGGTGTGGGAAATTCCTGGCCGGAAGCCGAGTGGCCCAAGATCTTCGACCGCAGCATCGTGGACCGTTTCCTGCGCGTTCCCAACAACGAGGTGTACACCACCGAGCACCGGCTGCTGAACGAGGAGGGACTGTCCCTTGGCCCGTCGTCAGGGCTTGCCGTTGCGGCTGCCATGAGGGTTGCGCTCGCCGCACCGCACGGTTCGGTGGTGGTGGCCATAGCCCCCGACGCCGGGAGCAACTACCTGAGCAAGGCGTTCAACCCGGTGTGGCTGGCCGATAACCACATCCATCTGGCCGCGGAATTCGTGGAGGAATAGCTCGCCTGCTTAGCATTACGACTCGGATACAGCTAGAGACAGACAGCCCGTCTCGTTGTACGCTTTTGAAACGTTCGCGGTTCCCGCATCCTCGAATAAGTATGCGGTGTGGTCACGGACGGGTCCCGGGCTCAGCCGGGACCAGCACTTATAAAGGAATAGCCAATGTCAATGGATGAGACTTCTTTTCCAGCATTGACCGATGAAGCATCGACTGGATTCCGGGGACACGAGTCGATCCCGCCATCGGACGTGAATGATCCGACGATCCGCGGACAGGCGTGGGACATCATCGAGTCTGTACTGGATGACGCCACACCGCAGAGCGAATGGGCGCGCGAGCAGTTGCGCAGCCAGATGGAATCGCACCCGGGGAACCCCGAGCGCGCCCTCCTGGAACACTTGATTGCTACCAGGAGCATCACGGAGGAGCCGTCTGACGCTTCCGAGCTGCCCGAGGCCAACCTGCCCAGCCCGGATCTGCCGACGCCCGATGAGGATTACGGCACCACCGTGCTGTTCACCCGGCGGAGCCGGCGCCGCATTGAGGCCATCCTCGGCGACAGGATGCTCCTCACCGCGTTCCAGCCCATCCACGAGCTTTCCAGCCGTAACGTCATCGGCGTTGAAGCGCTGACCCGCTTTGTCAGCGACGACGGCGCCAGCGCGGATCACTGGTTCAACGAAGCCGCAGCTGTGGGCCTCGGCCCGGACCTTGAATTCGCTGCCCTGCAGGCCGCGCTGGTCGCAGCGGAACAGCTGCCGGAGAACGTGTACGTCGCGCTGAACCTGTCGCCTGCCACCTGCCTTGACCCCCGGCTCCGGGCGTTCGTGGAGCAGTCCCAGCTGGCCGTTGACCGGATCGTCATCGAGCTGACGGAACGCCTTGCCGAGGACGAATACGATCCCGTAGTGGCCGCCCTGGCACCCCTTCGGATGCTTGGTCTCCGGGTAGCTGTTGACGGTGCAGGCGCGGGTTTCGGCTCGATGAGCCAGGTCACGCACCTCAGCCCGGACATCATCAAGCTCGACCGCAACCTCATCGCGGGGATCGACCAAGGCGCGGGCCAAAAGACCCTTGGCGCGGCCATGGTCGAGTTCGCCCGGCAGATCGGCGCGGACCTGGTGGCGGAAGGAATCGAAACCCAGGCCGAGCTCGACGCGGTCAAGGAACTCGGGATGACCGCCGGGCAGGGCTACCTGCTGGGCCGCCCGTCGGTCCAGCCGCTCGACTGGGCCGCCTGGCGGACCCCGGCCGAGCACGAGGCATCCATTTCGGGATCCGCCGGCCCGGCAACCTAACCCAAACGGGACGCTCTCTCAGTTTCTGTGGTCCGAAACGGGACGCTCTCTCAGTTTCTGCGGGTTAGTCGGCGCCGAAGAACGGCCGTTTCATGACAACGCGGGGCCAGGCATCCAAACCGTGGGCAGCTTCTTCGGCCACGATCTCACACAGCCCCGCTGACCACCGGTCCTCCGGAACCGGCTCAAAGCCCAGGCGTGAGTAATACGGTCCGTTCCAAGGCACATCCGCAAAGGTGGTCAAGGTGAGCCCTGGGAGGCCGACCCCGGCCGCCCAGCGTCCTGCTTTCTCGATGAGGGCTTGGCCGAGCTGTTTGCGGGTATGAAGGGCATGGACCGAGACCTGCTCGATGTGGGCCCACCCGTCCACCTCACGCACCAGGATGTAGGCCACCGGACGGTCGGAACTGTCCGTGGCAACCCAAGACAGACCCGCATCCGCGTAGGCTGCCAGCCCTTCGGAACTCAAGGGTGCGTCGTCGGCGACGGAGTCCATGCCGAGACCGCGGAAGAGGTCCCCTGCGCTGACTTCGATGGCCTGCATGGTGGTGAGGTCTCCGCGGTGTGCCCTTCGAATCATCACGCCATTTAATCAGGATTAGACCGCGATGAACGGATCCGACGACCTTTCCCGGGATCAAGTGAGAGAGCGTCTGTGTAAACCGTGCAGGAAGTGAGAGAGCGTTGGGGAAATTCGTGCAGGATGTGAGAGAGCGTCTGTATAGTGCCGGCTATGGATGACAAGGCAATTCTGCACCGTTACCTTCGCACCCGGCGCGACGACCTCCTGGGGAAGCTCGACGGGCTGGATGAGTACGACACCCGCAGGCCGCTGACGCCGACCGGCACCAATCTGTTGGGCCTGGTCAAGCATGTGGCCAGCGTGGAACTCGGATACTTTGGCGAGGTCTTCGGGCGCCCCGCCCCCAAGGCGCTGCCGTGGCTGGACGATGACGCAGAGCCCGATGCCGACATGTGGGCCACCCCGGGGGAGACCCGGGAACAGATCGTGGAACTCCACCGGTTCTCCGCTGAGCACAGCGACGCCACCATTGAGGCGCTGCCCTTGGACGCCGCGGGTTCCGTGCCGTGGTGGCCGGAGGAACGGCGGCACGTGACCCTGCACCAGATCCTGGTTCACATGTGCGCCGAAACTGCCCAGCACCTTGGCCACGCGGACATCCTCCGCGAGCTCATCGACGGATCAGCAGGACAGCGGCCCGGGGACCCCAACCTGACCACGCGGGCTCCCCAGGAATGGGCCGCCCACCGGGCCCGGATCGAGGCAGCTGCCCGCGCGGCAGCCGACGAAATGTGAGAGAGCGTCAGGAATAACCCGACGAAAAGTGAGAGAGCGTCCGGGGGGCACTACCCGATCGTGGCGAAGAGCTCGTTGAGCTCGGCGGTCAGCTGCTTGCGCAGTGCGGGCGTACCGATTTCTTTGCCGTCGATGTGGTTCACGGGAGCCAGCAGCCGGATGCTCGAAATCAGCCACACGGCGTCGGCATCAAAAAGGTCCCGGGGTTCCAGCGGGCCGTACCCGAGTTCCCAGCCCGCCGCCTTCGCGGCAGCGAACAGCGCGCCCTGCGACGTGCCCGGGAGGATGCCGCTGTCCAGCTGCGGGGTGATGAGGCGGCGTATCGTGCGGGTGCCGCCGGCGCCGTCGTCGGACGTGTCAAGGTGCGCGAGCAGGACCGTGGACGTGGGGCCTTCGAGGACCCGGCCGTCGGATGATGTGAAGATGACGTCGTCCGCCCCCTGCTTGTGGGCGTAGCGCAGGGCCGCCATGTTCACGGCGTAGGAGAGCGTCTTGGCGCCGAGGAGCAGCCACGGCGCCCGTTCGCCCACCTCGCTGTCGTAGCCGCGGTCCAGCAGGATGACGTCGATTCCGGTCTCCCGCTGGCGCCTTCCTGCCGCCGGAACGGGCGATGCCTGCACCCAGCACGTGGGCGTTGACGTGCCTTCGGTGCCACGGGTGCAGATCAGCTTCACCACCACCTCGTCCTCCTCCGGCGTGCCGGCCGGGTGCTGGGAACGGTACTCGCGAACCGCCGTCCCAATGGCGCGGCGCCAGGCGTCCCCTTCAGGAATCTGCAGGTCCATCGCCACGGCGGAACCTTCCAGGCGCTTCAAATGGGCGTCGAGTTTACGCGGGGTTCCGCCCACGGCCAGCATGGATTCAAAGACGCCGTCGCCGCGGGTGGCGCCCTGGTCGGTGGCCATCAGCTGCGGCTGCGAAGCATCGGCGATCCGGCCATCGTCGAACCGGGGGTCAAGGAATACCAGCACGATGGCCGGGGCAGCAGGAGTCATGCTTCCAGCTTAGCGTCGGCCCGGGATGCCGGCCCGGCGGCTGGCAGCCACAGAGCCCAACGGCGTTCCGTGCGTGTGCGGGATAGGCTGGGCTGAACGCCCGTTCCGGAACCGGTCCTGCGGGTGAGGAACCGTGGGGGTCTAGCCTGTGTTGTGGCCGTTTCCGCTGGCGGGCACCGCGCCTTACTGGCTCGTGCTGGCGCTGAGCATTCTTGACCTGGTCATCCGGGTGCTGGCGCTGGGAATCATTCCCGGCAACCGGCGCCCCACCACCGCCATGGCGTGGTTGCTGGGCATCTTCTTCGTGCCGGCCCTGGGCCTGATCCTGTTCCTGCTGTTCGGAAACTTCAAGCTCTCACGCAAGCGCCGGGCACAGCAGGATGCCGTGAACAAGCGCGTCCGGGCCGGCACGTCCCAGCTGGCCGCCGTCGAAAGCCGCTACAGCGGCCCGGAATGGGTGGCCTCGGCGGCGGAGCTGAACAAGACCCTGGGCTCCCTGCCCATGGTGGACGGCAACAGCGTGGAGCTGCTGCCCGGGTACCCGGACTCCATCAAAGCCATGGCCGCCGCCGTGCGTGAGGCGAAGACGTTCGTCAACGCCGAGTTCTACATCATGAGCACGGACCACATCACCGATGACCTCTTCGGCGCGCTGGAGGAAGCCGCCGAGCGCGGAGTGCAGGTCCGGGTCCTCTTCGACCACCTCGGCACCCTCCGTATCAAGGGCTACCGGAAACTCATCCGGCGCCTCAAGGCGAGCAAGATCCAGTGGCGGCCCATGCTGCCGCTGCGCCCGGTACACGGCCAGTGGCGCCGCCCGGACCTGCGCAACCACCGCAAGATCATGGTGATCGACGGCGAAATCGCCTTCACGGGCTCGCAGAACCTGATCGAGCCCTCCTACAACAACCCCCGGCACCGCAAGGTGGGGCGCGAATGGGTGGAGCTCATGGCCTGCCTGCGCGGGCCCATCGTCACCACACTCAACGTCGTCTTCGCCACCGACTGGCTAAGTGAGACGGACGAGTCGCTCGAAGACCAGCTGGAGCACCGGCCCGAAATGGCGCCGGGCAGGGTCACTGCCCAGGCCGTGCCCAGCGGCCCCGGCTTCATCACCGAGAACAACCTGCGCCTGTTCAACACGCTCATCTACTCCGCCCAGCACAAGATCTCCATCTGCAGCCCGTACTTCGTCCCGGACGATTCGCTGCTCTACGCGGTGACGACGGCGGCGCAACGCGGCGTCGACGTCGAACTTTTCGTCTCGGAAAAGGGGGACCAGTTCCTGGTCCACCACGCGCAGCAGTCCTACTACGAGGCCCTGCTGGAAGCAGGCGTGCGGATCTACCTGTACAAGGCGCCGTTTGTACTGCACGCGAAGCATTTCACCATCGACGACGAAGTGGCCGTCCTGGGCTCCAGCAACATGGACATGAGGTCCTTCTCGCTCAACCTGGAGGTTTCGGTGATGCTCCTGGGCGCGGACATCGTGGCCAAAATGCGTGCCGTGGAGGACACCTACCGGGACATCTCCCGCGAACTGACGCTCGAGGACTGGATGAAGCGGCCCATGGCGGTCAAGTACGTGGACAACGTCGCCCGGCTCACCGCCACCCTGCAGTAAGCGGGCGTCAGCTTTCGGGGAAGCCTGCGCCCAGTGCGGAGAGGACGCCGAAGGCCTTGGTCCGGATTTCGTCGTACTCCTCCTGGGGCGAGGAATCCGCCGTGATGGCGCCGCCGATGCCGAGGCTCAGTTCAGCGCCGCCGGCCCCGTCTGCGCGGATCACCAGGGTCCTGATGGCCACGGCCGTGTCCATGGCCCCGTTCAGCGAAAAGTAGCCGATGGCGCCCGAATAGACCCCGCGCGGCTCCCCTTCGAGCCGGTCCAGGATGGCCATGGTGCTGATCTTCGGCGCCCCGGTCATGGATCCGGCGGGAAAGCATGCGGCAACAGCTTCAGCACGCGGCAGCCCGGGCTTCAGCTTCGCGTCAATGGTGCTGACCATCTGGTGGACCGTGGCATAGCTTTCGATGGCGCAGAGCCTGCTGACCGTCACAGATCCGGCCACGGCGAAGTGGCTCAGGTCGTTGCGGAGCAGGTCCACGATCATGATGTTCTCGGCCCGGTCCTTGGGGGAGGACTCCAGGTCCCGCCGCAGCTGCTGGTCGCCGGCAGGGTCCGCGGCCCGGGGCCGGGTGCCCTTGATCGGCTCGGCGCGCATGCCGCCGTCGGCCGCTATTTTCAGGAACCGCTCCGGGGACGTGCTGGCCACGGTGAGCTCGCCGAACCGCAGGTAGCTGGCAAACGGCGCCGGGTTCTTGCGGCGCAGGGCCAGATACGCCTGCCAAGGATCCAGCCCCTCCGGGCCCTCAACATCGGCACGGACGGCCGTGGTCAGGCAGACTTCGTACGTGTTTCCCTCGGCGATCTCATGCTGGGCGTCGGCGATTTTGGCCTTGTAAGCGTGCTCCGTGTCGCGGCCCGTGAAGGCAGGGGCTGCGATGCTGCCGATTCCGACGGCGGTGCTTGCGGCGGCGGTGCTTGCCGCGCCCGCGGCCGCCGTGACCGCCGAGCGGGCGAGCGCCAGCCACTCCGGGGCGTCGGGTGCCTCCAAGGCGAGGAGCCAGGCGCTTTCCTCGAGGTGGTCAAGGACCACGGCACGGCCGGCGAAGATCATGGCGGCGTCCGGGGTGCTGGAGGGGACGTCGCTGCCGCCCGTTTCGCGCTTGAGCTCGTAGCCGAGGTAGCCCAGCCAGCCCAAGGTGAATTCGCAGTCGTAGCCCTCGGGCGCGCGGACGGCGCGGCGGCCCCACACGCTGTCGAGCCAGCGGAAGAACGGTCCGGCAGTCTCAACCGTGGCGGTGCCGGTGGTCAGCCGGGTCACGCCGGATCGGTGCCGGACGTCCTGGCCGTAGCTGCCGCCGTCGTCCGCCAGTATGCTGAAGCGGCTGCGCTCGGCGGCTGTACCGTCGGTCCGGAGGGAAGAGTCCAGCCACACGGCATTCGGCGAGCGGCCGTAGAGGGCAGCGAAGAGCCGGGCGGCGTCAGGGACACAGTCCAGCCGCTCGGCATGGAGCTGGAGGCCGCGCCGCACGGAGAGCTCGGGCAGCAGCGCGGGGGCGAGCGCGGGAAGGTACTGCAGTGCCAGGAGGACGTCGTCCGGGGCCGTGCCGTCGGCCCTGTTGAGGACCCGGATATCGGCGTTTTCGGGCACCGTATCCGCAGCAAGCCACTCCTCCTCCTGCGCTGCCCAGTGGTCCCAGAATGGTTCGTACGTGCTGCCGTCACGGGCCAGGGCCCGGGTGCGGCGGTCGTCGTCGGAGGACTCCGCCCAGATGACAGCGTCCAGCATCGGACGGGCGGAATCCGCCGCGGCGCCCACACCCTCCACGATGACGATCTCCGCCGGCAGGGTGGTGCGCGCCGGGCCGTCGTAGTGCATCTCCCAGTCCCAGCTGACCCATTCGGCAGCCTCCCCGCGGCTCAGCGGGGCCAGCACGGTGGTGACGTACCGCTCGATGCCCGCCGCCAGCCCGTTCCAGCCCGGGTAGACGTCCTCCAGATGGAACAGCGACACCTTGTGGTGCTCCCGCAGCCGGGCGGCAAGCTCGATGGCGAGGGTGGTTTTTCCTGCGCCGGACCGGCCATCGATGGCAATGATCACGGGTGCAGGGGTCATGAAATAGAGCGTACCTGCTGGCCGGACTGGTTCTGTTGCAGCACTTCCCGGCGGACATGCTCCACGATGCCGGGAACGGCGGCCCTGATGAGGTCCCAGGTGACGTCAAAGTCCGCATGACCGCCGTACCAGGGGTCCTCGATGCCCTGGTCCAGGAGGTCCCGGCCCGCCACAGCCGGATCGAAGCTGCGCAGCATCCGGATCCGCGCCAGCGCTTCGCCGTCAGGGGCGGTGGCCCGTAACCAGCCGTAATGGTCCACGTCGAGGGCCAGAATCAGGTGGCGGTCACGGAACCACTCGGGCCTCCACTCCCGCGCAATGTGCCCGCTGGAGGCGAGTTGGTGGGCGGCGAGCTTGCGGGCGGCCCGGGGATCGATGGGGCGGCCGGCCTCGTAGGCGGTGGTGCCGGCTGAATCCACGACGACGTCGCCGGCGAGCCCCGCTGCTGCGAAGGCCTCGGCCAGCATCAGCTCGGCCATCGGGGACCGGCAGATATTTCCGGTGCAGACCGCGATGATCCGGTATGGGCTCGACATTGAGGACATGGAGCAAGCATGGGGGATGGTGCCCCCTCTTGGCTAGTCACGGCACCTACGCCTTTACCGGCGGGTAAACAATGTTACGGAACGAGTCATATCGGACGCCGCGGAAAGCCGCCGACGGGAATCCCGCTCAGTCTTGTTGGTATTCCATCACGACGGACGCAGACGCATCCTCCACCATCTTGCGGGAAGTTTCACTTCGGCCATTCTCGCCGTATTCTTATTTGGTATACCAAAATAGAGTCCGAGGAGGTAATCAGTGGAGGCAGCACGTCCGCCGAAGAGCGCTAACAAGAGCAGCGATGGGACCGTCGCCGTGTGGGTGCTGGCTGCGCTCGTCCTTGTTTCGATCAACCTGCGGCCTGCCGTCACCACCGTCGCCGGTGTGATGGGGCGGTTCCAGGAAGCCTTTGGGGTTGAAGCCCGGCTGCTGCCGGTCCTGGGGGCATTGCCGGTTCTCGCCTTCGGCATCTCGGCCCCCTGCGGCCCCTGGCTGGCCGGAAAGCTCGGGGCGGGCCGGGCAGTGGCAGCAGCACTTCTGGTGCTGGCCGCGGCCTTGGTCATCCGGGTGTTGGTGCCGGGGATGCTCCTTCCCGGAACATTCCTTGCGGGCGCTTCGATCATGGCGGCGAGCGTGCTGGTACCGCAGATCGTCAAGGCGAACCGCGGCGGCGGATGGTGGACGGGGCTGTGCACCATGGGATTTGGGCTCGGTGCGGCGCTCGGGGCCGGACTGGTCCAGCCATTGCAGGACGCCCTTGGCGGAAGCCTGTCCGGCGCCCTGGCGTTCTGGGCCGTGCCGGCGCTTCTGGCCGCCGTCCTGATCGGCCGCCCCGGCTCGGGGGCAGCGAAGCCGGCAGCCGCCGGGCGGGGAACGCCGCAGGCAACCACCGGGATGCCGTGGTCCTCCGGAAAGCCGTTGTCGTCCGGCGTGCCGTTGCGGAGGCAGCGGACGGCCTGGGCGGTGACAGCCTTCTTCGGGCTGCAGGCCATGCTGTACTTCGCCGGTACCTCGTGGCTGTCCGTGTACCTGGTGTCCCGGGGCCTGGGGTCCGATGCCGGGGCGGGGCTGCTGGCATGGTTCAGCGTGGCCGGGCTTCCGGCAAGCCTGCTCGCGCCCGTGCTGGCAGCCCGCCCGGCGGTCCTCAGGCTCATGGCGCCGGCCTTGGGGATGCTGGTGGCGGCGGCGCTGCTGGGAGTGCTGATGGCTCCGGCGGAGCTGCAGTTCCTGATGGTCGGGCTCCTGGGGATCGTGCAGAGCGCGGGCTTCGGCTTGGGAATGGCCCTGATCGTGCTGCGGTCCGCGGGTCCCCGGAGTGCCGGCGGGCTCTCCGCCATGAGCCAGGGGCTGGGGTTCGCGCTCGCCTCTCTGGGGCCCCTCGGCGCAGGGTTCCTGCACGAGTGGTCGGGCGGTTGGGAAGTTCCTTTCTGGGTGCTTTCCGCCGCGGCGGTGCTCCTGGCCGTCGCCGGCTATTTGGCCGTCCGCGGGCCGCTGGTGACGGCCGGTGCGGCCAATCCGGAGCGACTGGGCGAGCCGGCCGACGTCGTGGGCTTACCCGGACCGCCACGCACGGAAAAGTAGCCGGTCCCTCCGCGGAGGGACCGGCTACTTTGTTGTCCGGGTTCGGCTTAGAGGAGCCGGAGCCCCTCCGCCACAACCTTCCCCCGGTGGAGGACCGTCCGGTCGGTGCCGCGGTCCATGACCGCGGAGGCCACCGTCTCGCCGTCGAGCAGCAGGAGTTCGGCCGGATCGCCGGCCTCGAGGCCGGGGCGGTGCGCCGTGCCCTTGAGCCGCGTCGCCGACGGGTCCAGGACACTGGCGCCGCCGACAGTGGCGATCGCCAGGGCATGCTCGATGAGCTCGTCCCGGCGGAAGCCATGCGTGAAGGCAAGCTGCCACGTCCGGTCGAGCATGTCCGCGTTGCCGTACGGCGACCAGTAGTCGCGCTGGCCGTCCTCGCCCAGGCCCAGCCGCACGCCGGCCTCCGCCAACAGCGGGATGGGCAGTTGTCCGGACGCGGCCGGAGCCACGGACGCCAGGGAGACGTCCAGCTCCGCGAAGGCATCGATCAGCCTGCGGGTGGTGGCCTCGTTGACGCTGCCTAGCTGGTAGGCGTGGGACATGGTCACCTTGCCCTGCATGCCCAGGGCGCGTGTCCTTTCCAGCACCAGGTCCGTACTGAAGACACCCAGCTCGCCGGGCTCGTGGAGGTGGATGTCGATGGGGACCTGGTACTTCTCCGCGAGGCCGAAGACAATGTCCAGGTGCTTCGCCGGATCGCGGTCCAGGCTGCACGGATCAATGCCGCCCATGACGTTGGCGCCGGCCTTAAGGGCTTCCTCCATGAGCGGCACGGTGCCTTCCTCAAGGAGCAGGCCGGCCTGCGGGAAGGCGATGATCTCGACGTCGGCCTGGTCCTTGAACTGCTCCTTGGCGGTGGCCACCGCCTCGAAACGCTCCAGCCGGCAGTCGACGTCCACCTGGGCGTACGAGCGCACGCGGGTGGTGCCTCGCGCGATCATCCGGCCCAGGGTGTCGTTCACCCGTTCCTGCAACGGAACCTCGGCCTGGCGCCAGTTCTTCCTGTCGTTCATCATCATGGCCCACACGCCCGGACCGCCGGTGTGTTCCCGGAACGGCAGGCCGATCCTGGTCGAATCCAGGTGCACGTGGACGTCGGAGAAGGACGGCACCAAGAGCCGGTTCCGGCCTTCCACTACCATCACGTCGCCGGGAACGGCGCGGGCAGGGTCATGGGGCTCGACGCCGGTGATCTGGCCACCTGTGCCCTCACCTACGGTGATAGTCACGTCGCTGAGTGCTTGCCCCCACGGGCGGACGGCGCGGATCAGGGTCTTCAATGTGGTGCTCCTTTGCTGATGGGTCTATTGCACACCGGCCGGGGCCGCGGCTGCCAGTCCTGCGTGGTGGCAGGCAGGGGCGGCCGGGCGGGCCGGTGCGGGGATTTCGCTGATGCAGCGCTGCTGCTGTTCTTCCGGCAAGGTGCCGATCAGCGGGCAGCGGGTACGGAAGACGCAGCCGCTGGGCGGGCTGGCCGGCGAGGGCAGGTCACCGCGGAGCCGGATCTTCACCTGCCGGCGTGCGGCGCGGGGATCCGGCAGTGGCACGGCCGAGAGGAGCGCCCTGGTGTAGGGGTGGGCGGGGTTTCGGAACAGCTCGTCGCGCGGGCCCTGCTCCACGATCTTGCCTAGGTACATCACTGCCACTTCATGCGAGATGTGCCGGACTACGGAAAGGTCGTGGGCAATGAAGATGTAGGAGACTCCGGTGTCCCGCTGGATCTCCTGGAGCAGGTTCACCACCTGCGCCTGCACGGAGACGTCGAGGGCGGACACGGGCTCGTCGCACACGATCACGGACGGATTCAGCGAAATGGCCCGTGCGATGCCCACGCGCTGCCGCTGGCCGCCGGAGAACTCATGCGGGAAGCGGTTGTAGTGCTCCGGCTTGAGCCCCACCTGGTCCAGCAATTCCTTGACCCGGTTCTTGAGGCCGCCAGGAGGATTAATCTTCTGGGCGACCATGGGCGCGGCGATGGCCGTGCCCACCGTCTGCCGGGGGTTGAGTGAGGCGAAAGGGTCCTGGAAGATCATCTGGACCTTCCGCCGGAAGTTATAGAGGTCCCGGCCGCGCAGCTGGCTGATGTCCACGCCGTCGACGACGATCCGCCCGCCGGTGGGATCCAGCAGCCGGGCCACCATGCGGCCGGTGGTCGACTTGCCGCATCCCGACTCACCCACGAGGCCCAGTGTCTGGCCGCGCGCCAAACTGAACGACACGCCGTTGACGGCCTTGACGGAGTGCTTTGCCGCACCCGGCAGGATTCCGCTCTTCAACGGGAAGTGCTTCCGGAGGTTCTCCACCTGGAGAATTGCCTGCTTTTCCATGGCGGTCCTAACGCGAATTCCGGATGGTGAGGATTTGGGGGTCGCTCAAATGGCAGCGCTTGCCGTGGCCGTCCTCGACCACAAGGTCCGGCCGCCGGCTGGCGCACACGCCGTCCCCGGCGAGGTCGGCGTAGTCGCACCGGGCGCTGAAGATGCAGCCCTTGGGGAGGTCCAGGAGCGACGGCGGCTGGCCGGGAATGGGGGTCAGCCGGCTCGCGGGGCTGTTCAGGGTGGGCATCGAATTGAGCAAGCCCAAGGTGTAGGGGTGCCGGGTGTCGTAGAAGATCCCGTCCACGGGCCCCGATTCGACGCACTGCCCGCCGTACATGACCAGCACGGAATCGCAGACCTCGGCAACCACTCCGAGGTCGTGGGTGATGAGGATGAGGGCCGAATTGGTTTCGTCCTGCAGCCCGGACATGAGGTCCAGGATCTGCGCCTGCACGGTCACGTCCAAGGCAGTGGTGGGTTCGTCGGCGATCAGCAGTTCGGGCTCGCAGATCAGGGCCATCGCAATCATGGCGCGCTGGCGCATGCCACCGGAGAAGTGGTGCGGGTATTCGTCGTAGCGCTGTTCGGGGCTGGGGATGCCCACCCTGCCCAGCATGTCGACAGCGGCCGCACGGGCCTGCTTTTTGGTCGCCTTGTTGTGGACCAGGTACGCCTCGGCGATCTGGTGGCCCACCGTGTAGAACGGGTGCAGGGCCGAGAGCGGATCCTGGAAGATCATCCCGATGTTCCGGCCGCGGAGCCGGCGCATGGCGGACTCAGGCAGCGTGACGAGGTCTTTACCCTGGAACAGCGCATGGCCGGTGACCTGTGCCGAGGTGCCCTTGAGCAGGCCCATGAGCGCCTGGCTGGTGACGGACTTGCCGGACCCGGATTCGCCCACGATGCCCAGCGTTTTGCCGCGCTCCAGCGAGAAGTCCATGCCGTTCACGGCGGAAACCACGCCATCGTCGGTGGGGAATTTTACGGACAGGTCCCGGACCTCAAGGAAAGCGTCCGACGCCGGTCCCGGGGTCCTGCGGTCGCTGCGGGGATTGGTGTGCAGCTGGGTCATTGGAGCCTCACTCGGGGATCGATGGCGGCATAGGCGAGGTCCACAACGACGTTCGCCACAATGACGAAGAAGGCCGCCAGCATGGTGATGGCCAGGGTCACGGGCAGATCGCCGGAAATGGCGGCGCGTACGGCCGTGAAGCCCAGGCCGGGGACGGAGAAGATCTGTTCGGTGAGGACGGCCCCGCCCAGCAGCAGGCCGATATCCATGCCGAGCATCGTGACCACGGGCGTGATTCCGGCCCGGACGCCGTGCTTGAAGGTCACTGTCCGGGGTGCCAGGCCTTTGGCGCGGGCGGTCCGGATGAAGTCCTCGCCGAAGGTCTCGATCATGTTGGTCCGGGTGACGCGGATGTAGGAAGCGCTGAACAGGACGGCCAACGCGATCCACGGCAACAGGTAGTTGGCCACCCACGCCATGGGTCCCTGGGGGCCGAAGGGACTGTTGATCTCGTTGGTGGTGAAGGGAAGCAGATGTAGCTGGTTGACGAACACCAGCAGCAGGAACAGGCCGGTGACGGGGATGGGCAGCGAGACACCTACGGAGGCCGCACCCACAATGAACTTGTCGGTCGGGGATCCCTTGCGCAGCGCGGCGAGGAGCCCCAGCCCGACGCCGGAAACCGTCCACAGTACCAGGGCGCCAACCGCCATGGACAGGGTGTAGGGGAGCGAGCGGCCGATAATGTCCGCGACGTTCTCGTTGGTCTGGAAGGACTTGCCCAGGCAGGGCCACTCACACAGGGACTGGGCTCCGGGAGCCCCGATCGTCCGCGACGAGAAGAGCCCGCGCATGTAGTCCGCGTATTGGACCAGGAACGGCTGGTCCATGCCCAGGGCCACCCTGGCCTCGGCCACGCGCTCGGGCGTGCATTCCTGCCCGCAGGCAGCCGCCGCAGGGTCTGAGGGACCAAGCTGGAAAAGCGTGAAGGTGATGAAGCTGACCGCGGTGAGCAGCAGGACCAGCGATCCGGCCCGGCGAAGAATGAAAGTGATCATTGTGGTGGTTGCGGGCCGCCCGGTGGTCCGGGCGGCCCGCTTCTCCTTCTGGACGAGGCCTGGTTAGTGCTCGACGCCGACGATTGAGAGGTCGATGCCGCCGAAGAAGTAGCCCACCTGGGCATTGCGGACGTTGGAACCGACCACGCTGTTGGTGTGGCTGCGGATGAGCGGGATGATCGGGTACGTCTTCAGGGCGGTACCGAAGGCCTCGGACCACTTCTTGCCGAGTTCCTCGGAGCTGCCGTCGGTGCTGCGCAGCTCGAACATGGCCTTGGAGACCTGCGGATCGAAGTAGCGGGAGGTGTTGGAGAAGCCGTAGCTGGTGCCGTCGTTGTTCGGGCCCAGGAGGGGGTCGGCTGAAGTGCGCACCGATGCCGGGTCGGCGCCGCCGCACCAGCCCGAGCGACCCAGGTCAGGGAGCTGTTCGCTGGCCATCATCGAGTAGTAGTTCGGCGCCGGAATCGGAACGAGTTCCACGTCGATGCCCAGGGCCTTCAGGTTCTGCTGGACCACGGTGCCCGTGTTCTTGTAGGCATCGCGGTTGTTGGCGTAGCCGTACGTGAGCGTCTTGGGGTAGTCCTTGCCTGCCAGGAGCTTCTTGGCTTCCTCCAGCTTGGGTTTGCCGCTGGGGTCGAGTTCCAGGTCCGTTGCGACATAGCCGCGCATCTTGGCATTCAGCGGGCTCTGGGTGAGTTCGCCGAAACGTCGTCCGCCGTACTGCACCAGGATGGACTGGCGGTCCAGGGCCAGCGCAATGGCCTTGCGGACGTCGGGGTCGGCGATTTTCTGCGTGTTCAGGCTCAGGACATCGTTGCAGCCGAGCAGCCCGGAAGCCACCCGGTCCTTGACCTTGGCATCGGCCAGCTTGGCCGAGTCGGAGGTCTGCAGGGCGCCGTTGGAATCCAGGGTGATGGCGTTAGGGTCCGAATCGGCCAACAGCTGCTGGCTGATGGTGGCCTGCGATGTGGACAGCGAGAAGCTGAAGGTGTCCGGCAATGCCGAGCGGTTGGGGTCCGTGGCGGGATCCCAGTGCGGGTTTCGAACGAGTTTGAGGGACTTGCCGCGGTTGTACGTCTCCACCATGTACGGGCCCGAGGACACCGGGTGGTTGGTGTAATCCAGCTTGCTGTCCTTGCCCTGGGGGACCGGCGCCGTGTTGGAGCGTGAGGCCAGCGCCGGGAACTCAGCGAACGGCTTCTTCAGGTGGAACACCACGGTGCGCTCATCGGGGGTTTCAACAGCCTTGAGCACAGCGGCAGGATCCTTGTAGGGGCCCTTGTACCCGCCGGCGTCGAGCGCTGCATTGAGTTCCTGCGGCGCCTGAGTGTAGACGTCCTGCGCGAAGGTGCGCTCGATCCCGTACTTGATGTCGGCGGAGGTGATGGGACTGCCGTCCTCGAATTTCACGCCGTCCTTCAGCGTGAAGGTCCAGCTGAGTCCGTCGGCGGAGACCTTGCCGGTGTCCGTCGCGAGGTCCGGAACAACAGTGGGCGGCTGCCCGGCGGTTTCCTTGGCCATGGTCAGTGTGCGGTAGTACAGCTGGCCGACATTGGCCGTCTGGACGTAGTTGCTGTTGCCGGGGTCCAGCGTCTGGAAATCGGAGGACATCAGGACGTTGATGTTGCCGCCCTTGCTGCTGAAACCGGCCTGGACAACGTTGGGCGCCAGTTCGGTGACCGACTCGGCGGGCTTGGCGGCGCCGGTCTGGCTTTGGCCTGCACCGCAGCCCGTGGCGGCCATGGCGATCAGCACGGAAAGCGCCAGTGCTCTCGTGGGGGTTTTCATGATGCTCCTCTTGAGGTTGGGTGAACGGAGGTGTGCGGGGATTGGGATGTGGCCGGCTGATGCCTGCGGGGGATCAGTGCCGGGAGGCTTTGGGATCCAGGGCGTCGCGGACGGCGTCGCCGAGCAGGTTGAACGCGAGGACGGTGACGATGAGCATGGCTCCGGGAACGGCAAGGAACCAGGGGTCACTGAGGTACCAGTTGCCGGACTGGGCGGCGTTGAGCATCTGGCCCCAGGACGGCGTGGGGTCCTTGACGCCGACGCCGAGGAAGGACAGCGCCGCTTCGGCGGAGATGTTCGTGGGGATCAGCATCGTGGCGTA
The DNA here is from genome assembly GCF_056400885.1 of Arthrobacter sp. P4_H3. Lineage (NCBI taxonomy): Bacteria > Bacillati > Actinomycetota > Actinomycetes > Micrococcales > Micrococcaceae > Arthrobacter > Arthrobacter sp. P4_H3. Next base: position 427,188 of record NZ_JBFUKK010000005.1, on the reverse strand, counting down.
GACCAGGACCACGCCCATGACGTTGGGAATGATCTGGCGGAAAAGAACACTGATGTGCGAGGCGCCAAAGGACCGTGCTGCTTCCACGAATTCGCGTTCCCGCAGGCTCAGAACCTGGCCCCGGACAATGCGGGCGAGGTATGCCCAGCCGAAGAAGCCCAGGATGATCACCAGCGAGGCCATGGGCAGGAAGCTGCCTTCGCCCAGCGGCGTATCACGGAGCCTGGACTGCAGGATGGGCGTCAGGGAGAGCACCAGCAGCAGGTGCGGAAATGCGAGGAACAGGTCCATGATGCGGCTGATGATGGCATCAGTCTTGCCGCCGAAGTAGCCGGCCGCAGCGCCGAGCACCGTTCCCAGGACCACGGAAACAGCCGTGGACAACAGGGCGATGGTGAGGGAGACCTGTCCGCCATAGGCAAGCCTGGCGAACAGGTCGCGGCCCAGGCCGGGTTCGACACCCAGCCAGTGCTGCGCGGACGGGTACATGTAGCCAGGGAGCGGCAGGCCCGGAGTCTGGAAATCGTCCAGCACTTCCGGGCTCGTGTTGGAGGTGAAGGGGTCGTTGCCAGACAGGGCGCTGAGCGCCGGGGCGAGGAGGGCGAACAGCATGATGGCCACCACGGCGCACAGGCTCAGGAGGGCAATCTTGCTCCGGCGGATCCGCAGCCAAGCGGTGGCCAGCAGCGACCGCGCCTCGGTGGGGGCGACGTTACCGGACATCCCGGACCGGGCCGGTCCGCTATTCCGGCCGGCCGGTGTGCCGTCGCTGGCGGGGGAAGGGCTCGCGGCGCCGGCTTCGGCGGTGGACTGTAGCTGGGTCAACGGGGACTCGTTTCGTGGTCCGTGGAGCAGGCTCCGGAACTTTTGTATACCAAAAAAATAGTAAGGCAACTCGAATGCGATGTAAATCACAGGCCTTTGCGGATGTTCTGGAGTTCCGGACACTTCTCCCGGATTCGCAGGCATCGGAGGTGCTCGTTGCTCGCCTGAGGCGGTGTGCGCGGAAGCCCGGCATGATTCGCAGGCCACTGCCGAGGCAGCCCTTTCCGGCCTGATGAGCGACAAATTGACTGAAAACGGCGACAAAATGCCGCTTTTGGAATACCAAAGCTTAGACTGTGCTGGACATCATCAGAGAAAGGGTCCCGTTGATCACGAAAATTACCGCCCGGCACGTCCTCGGCCACGAAGACGGCGGCCACGTTCTCCTGGAGGACGCCTGCGTGGTCTATCGGGATGACACCATCGAGTTCGTCGGCCGGGAGTACCGGGGTTTCGTCGATGATGAACGTCACCTGGGCGAGGCGCTCCTCATGCCCGGCCTGATTGACCTCGACGCACTGGCGGACGTGGACCACCTGCTGCTGGACAGCTGGGCCGGCCCGGAGCTTGCCGCCGGCTACCAGTGGTCCGAGGACTACTTCCGCAACCGCCGGGCCGATGTTTTTACGGCCGGGGAACGCCAGCAGATCCGCGAGTATGCCCTGATCCAGCTGGTCCTGCACGGCATCACCACGTATATGCCCATTGCCTCTGAAGTCCATTCCGGGTGGGCGGAGACCTTCGACGAGATCGCGGGGATGGCCCGCACCAGCCGGCGGCTGGGGCTGCGGGGGTACCTTGGCCCGGCGTACCGCGGGGGCGTGAACGTGCTCCGTGGGGACGGCGAACGCTCCGTGCTGTTCGACGACGGCGAGGGAGCGGCCGGGTTCGCCGATGCCGTGCGGTTCCTCGACTTTGCACGCGGGCTGGCCGATCCTCTAGTGCAGGGCGTGCTTCTGCCCTGCAGGATCGAGACCCTCGGATCCGATCTGCTGAAGGCCACTGCACAGCTTTCAGCGGAGCGCGACGTGCTGGTCCGGCTGCACTCCCTGCAGGGCCTGGTGGAACGCAGGATCATCCAAGACGCTCACGGAGTGACGCCGCTGGAGCTCATCGAACAGGCCGGCCTGCTCAACGAGCGGCTCCTTATTCCGCACGCCACCTACACGGACCGCAACCCCGCGGTCCACGGCGAGGACCGGGGCGAGTTGGCGAAGCTGGCGGACTCGGGCGTGAGCATCATCCACTGCCCGCTCACGTCCATGCGTTACGGCAGTACCCTGGACTCGTTTGGGGCATACCGGGAGGCGGGAATCAACATTGCGCTCGGTACCGATTCCTTCCCGCCGGACCTCATCCGGGGTATGGATGCCGGGGTCCAGCTGGCGAAGCTCCTGGCCGGGGACACGGGCGCAGGGGATGTGGCCGGATACTTCGACGCCGCCACGCTGGGTGGTGCCCGTGCGCTCCGCCGTCCGGACCTGGGGCGGCTGGAAGCGGGTGCCCAAGCGGACCTGGTGGCCTTTTCACTCGCTGATTTCCGCGACGGCGTCAGGGATGACCCGCTGCGAACGCTCCTGCTGAACGGAACCGCCCGCCAGGCCGTGCTGTCCGTGGTTGCCGGGAGGACCCTGATGGCGGACGGTGAGATTGACGGCGTCGACCTCGGATACTGGCGCCGCAGGGGGCAGGAACTCTTCGACAAAATGAAGGCCGCATACACGCTGCGGGACGCGTCACGCAGGAGCACGGCCGAGCTGTTTCCGCCCGTGTATGCTCGGGTGGAACACTGAGCGGGGTCGTGCCTCCGGCTCCGGAGGTGCCTGTATGGAGGGGAATGCGAACGTGGCCAAGCCTGTGCCCGAAACGCTGAACGGCCGCGACGACGAAGCCCGGGCCGAGCACGTCTACCAGCTGGTCCTCGAAGGCATCGTGGCCGGAAAATATGAGCAGGGCATGCGGCTGCGCGAACGCGAACTCTCCGAGGTCTATGACGTTTCACGGATTCCGGTCCGGGAAGCCATCCAGCGACTGCAGCAGGACGGCTTCGTGGAGACGTTCCCGCGCCGCGGCGCGGTGGTGCGCCGGCTGACCCTCACCGACGTCAACGAGCTGTTCGACGTCAGGCTCTGCCTGGAGACTTTTGCTGCGCGGATGGCAGCCATACGGGTGTCCGGGGGCGAGTCCGGCCGCCTGCTTCAGGAGTTGCTGGACGAAACCCGGGACGCGATCGACGGCGGGCGGACGGACGACGTCGTGCGGCTCAGCGCAGAGTTCCACGCCGAAATCGTCCGGCTTTCCGGCAGCCGCCTCCTCATTGAATCGGTAAAACCGCTGTTTGGGCGGATGCGCTGGATCTTTGGCCTCGCGCACAACCGCAGCAACGAACTCCAGCGGGACGAACACATGGAGCTGTGCAATGCCATCCTTGCCGGCAAAGCGGATCTGGCGTATTCACTCGCGTACTCGCACATCGAGCTTGGCCGCGAGCCCGTCCTGGCAGGGCTGGCCCAGACGCTGGAACCCTGACACCGGCTCCGTTGCCGGCGGTGTGAAACTTCATTACTGATCCGGTCAAATTGGCTGTTTGCGGGAACAGACTAACGGACCTCTCAGTTATGAGTACTGAGGATAAAAAATGAGCACTACGTGTACGGCACTTGTCATTCCGGTCCGGTTGGACGAAGCCCTACGAACCGTGGCCATCGACGCCACTCCGGATGTCTTGCGGGAGTTGGTTGGGGGACATCTGGAGTCCGTAAGCCGCGGCGACTGGCATGTTTACCTCAACGCCGAAGGCCACTCCATGAACCTGCCGCCGAACATCCGGGCAGCCCAACTCATCCACGAGGCGGGGCTCGACCTCTCGGACGCGGCCCGCGGAACAGCTGTCTTCCTTGGCCGGACCGGTCCCGGCGGCGAAGCTGACGTCCCCGAACACCTGCTGCGGCGGGCCGCGGAAATGTTCGGATCCCCGCTGGCGGCATAGGGGCAGGGTGCGGGGCGGCCCCGCGCTTCAGGCTGCCCGGACGAGCGGGAGCTCGTCCCAGTTGGTGGTGTACCGCGGCGAGAGCATGCTGCGTTCCATGGACCAGTCGGGTCCGCCCCGGATGCCGGCATGGCCCAGGCCGACGGAACCCCGTCCGTACTTGCGGCTGATGTCCTCCAGTAAGGTTCCGATGCCGCGTTCCTCATGCGGGTTCGCGAATACCGGCAGCGGCGCCTGCCGTCCGCTGGGGCGGAGGTCGGTGACCATGATGCCGGCGCGGACGTACTTGATGCCTTCCTGGATCCGGGGGAGCAGCGCATGCGAGGCCTTCGTGAGCAGCACCGGATCCGCGGTGGGCAGGGGAAGCGTCACGGTGACACTCGGGTATGACGTATCCAGCGGGTTGTAATGCGAGGTGCCGGCGAACGCATTGAGGACCTTGGCCTGGAGCCCGTGTTTGGCCAGGCGGGCGCTCGCCTGCTGCGCATACACGCTCATGACTTGGCGCAGGTCCGCCGCAGTAGTGATGGGCGTTGAGAAGGACCGGCTGAAGATGAGCTGGTCACGTCCGATGCGCTCTTCTTCCATGGGGATGCAGGGAGTGCCCTGGAGTTCCAGGACCGTGCGCATCAGCACCACGGAGAAGCGCTCCCGGATCCGCACCGGATCGGCGTTGGCAAGGTCGAGGATGGAATGGATACCCAGGCCGTTCAGGCGCTTGGTGAGCCGGCCGGCCACACCCCAGAGTTCCATGACCGAGAGCCGGCTCATCAGCGCTTCGCGGGCCTGGGCAGGCATGGCATCCCAGTGGCACACGCCGTTAAGGCCGGGGTTGTTCTTCGCCCATTTGTTGGCCAGCTTCGCGAGGGTCTTGGTATTGGCAATCCCCACGCAGACCGGCACCCCGACGTTGCGGCGGACAGCCGCCTTGATGGTGTGGCCAAGCCGCAGGAGCTCGTACGGGCTGCCTTTTACTCCCAGGAAGGCTTCGTCGATGCTGTAGACCTCCAGCCAGGCCGAGTACCTGCCCAGGAGCTCCATGACACGCGAGCTGATGTCGCCGTAGAGCTCGTAGTTGCTGGACCGGGCCACCAGCCCCCATTCCTTCACGCGGGGCGCGATCTTGAACCACGGCTCGCCGACGGGGATGCCGAGGGCCTTGGCCTCGGGGGACCTGGTGACCGCGCAGCCGTCGTTGTTGGATAAGACAACCAGGGGGCGGCCTTCCAGCGACGGGTCGAAAGCGCGCTCCGCCGACGCGTAGAAACAGTTGACGTCCACCAGGGCAATCCGCCGGCCCGTGTCCGGCGCGCGCGCGTCAGACATGGTGCAGGCACCGCGTGGCGACGCCCCAGATAACAAGATCCGACAGGTCTGGAACGCGGATGTCCGGATACCGGGGGTTGTCCGCCTGCAGCACTACTCCGGATGCTGTGATCCTCAGCCGCTTGATGGTCAGCTCGCCGTCCAGGACGGCGATGACCACCGATCCGTCTTTCGGGTCCAGGGCGCGGTTGACGATGAGTTCGTCGCCGTCGCTGATCCCGGCCCCCTCCATCGAGTCCCCCGATACCCGCACGACGTAGGTGCTGGTGATGTCCTTGATGAGGTGTTCGTTGAGATCGATCCGGCCGTCAAAGTAGTCCTGCGCCGGCGAGGGGTAGCCCGCCGCGACCCGTACCGGGGAGATCAGCACCGACAACAGGGAAGTGCCCGCATCTATCACACGGGGACCGATAACTATGCCCACAACACACCTTTATTCGAATATATGTTTCCTTCAGCCCTTGGCTGGATGTCTTTGACGTAGCCTACGGGCGGCCTACGACAGTCACCCACGGCTCGTCGGAAGTGTTATCTGGAGTGTTGTCCACGAGTTCACGGTTCAGTCAATTTGGCCTGTTAGACCGGATGCCAGCACATGAGTTCGTTTCCAAGGAGCCGCCATGCCCTGGTCCGTTCAACGAGTGATCCAGCACGAAGGGGAGGAATCCTGGACCGTCATCGACCCCTCGTACGACGTTGTGGCTCCAGTGGACCGGTTCCTTGCTCATTTGGAAGCCGTGGACAGATCGCCCGGGACGGTCAGGTCTTATGCCTTCGATCTGCGGGACTTCTTTACGTTTCTCGAGCAGGCCCAGGTGCGGTGGCAGGACGTGCAGTTGGAGGACTTTGGCCGCTTTGCCAACTGGCTGGGGCTCGCTCCCGCCGAGCGATCGGGACAACTGCGGCGTCTGACGCGCCGGGCGGAGCATTGTTCGGCGACGACGATCAACCGCAAGTTATCTGCGGTCGGATCGTTCTACCAGTTTCATCAGCAACACGGGGCGAGTTTCGAATTCTTGCCGCTGTCGCGTCGGCGTGGCAGCGGCGGATCGTGGAAGCCGTTGCTTGCCCACCTTGGCGGTTCGGCCCGGCCGGGGAAGGAGCTGAAGCGGAGGGCGTCGGCCCGGATACCGCGGACGCTCAGCCCGGGTCAGGTTTCGGTGGTCATGGAGGCGTGCGACCATCAACGGGATCGATTACTTTTCGCCCTGCTGGCTGGATCCGGGATGAGGATCGGCGAAGCACTTGGACTACGGCATGAGGACATTGACGCCGCTGAGTGCATCGTCAGGGTGCGGGCACGGCGGAACGCCAACAACGCCAGGGCGAAGACTGGCGACCGTGACATTCCAGTCCAGCCCGGTCTGGTGCGGATGTTCGCAGATTACCTGTTCGACGAATACGGGACGCTGGATTGCGACTATGTGTTCGTGAATCTTTGGGCGGAGCCCGTGGGCCGTCCGATGACTTATCAGGCGGTCCTTGATCTGGTCGCCCGGCTGCGGGCCCGTACGGGGTTTCACTTCACACCGCACCAGTTCCGCCACACGTATGCCACGGACCTGCTTCGCCGGAACGTCCCGTCCGAGGTGGTCCAGAAACTCTTGGGCCACTCGTCGGTCGCGACCACGATCGACACCTATTCCCACCTCGAGATCCGGCACGTGCGGAAGGCGCTGGCATCGGCGGGCTGGCTGCCTGACAGGCCGGAGGCCGACGGCGACACTCTCGCTCCGCTGAAAGGGGACGGTCGATGACCCGGCGCGAAATCAGAGGTGGTTCCACCGGCCCGGGCGACGCCCTGCCTCGGATGCGCCTTGCGCTTTCGCCACGGTTTGATGCCGCTGTGATTGTGCTCGATGACACTGAGCTGGCGGGAAACCTGTTCCCGCTCTGCAGCATTGGCGGGTGCGCCCGGTTCCTAAGTACCAAGCAGTTGTGTCAAACGCACCTCTACCGGTGGAACAAACTCGGCCAACCCGGTCTCGACGAATTCCGGGCCCAGTCCGGGCCAGCAACAAGGCCTGAAAGGTTGGATCTGGGCGGCTTGCCGGAAAGGCTCCGCATCGAGCTGGCCTTGGCGATCCAGCTCCTGGCTTCCAGCCCGAGGGATCGGCAACGGTTCCGGTTGCAGGACCTCCGCGGCCTGCTCGGCAGGCTGAGACAACGGGAAGCAGGGTCGTTACTGATCGATTCCGGCGATCAAATCACCGAGCTTCAGGGTGCTTCTTCGGCGGTGCGGCGGGCGTATGCGGCTCTTTCCTCGGCTCTGGAACAGTTTCTGGAACCGCCCAATGCGTCCTCTGAGTTCGAGCGCGATGTCTGGCGGCTGGAGGTCATGGGGTTCAGGGGCAGGACCGGCCAGCAGGGCAGGTTGCGGTTCAGCACCATGCCGCAGCCGTGGCTGAGGCTGCTCGCGAAGCGGTTCATGCGCTGGCGGATCTCCACCGGGACGAGTTATTCCCAGCTCAACCGGGATATGACTGCCTTGCAGCGGCTGGCGGACGCTTTCACCGAACATGCCGGTGCCAGCGGCGCGGTGCAGGACTTCACCAGGGAAAGCATCGAGGTCTACCTCAACCTGTTGCTTCGACTCCGCCTCAGTCCCGCCAGCCGCAGCTACTCCCTGAGCTCGACTGCCTTGTTCCTGCGGGCGGTCCGCGAAAACAACTGGGAACCGGCGCTGCCGCCATCTGTCGGGATTCGAATGGGAGACCATCCGCGCCGCCCGGCGGCACTGCCTCGGGCACTTCCGGAGTTCGTCATGGCCCAAATCGAGGACACCAAAGCGCTCGAGCAGTTGGAGCAGCCGCACCGGCTCATGATGCAGATACTCATCCGCACAGGGCTACGCCTTTCCGATACATACCGCCTGGAAATCGACTGCCTCCTCAACGACAACCAGAACGCCCCCTACCTGCGCTACTTCAACCACAAGATGTCCCGCGAGGCGACATTGCCGATCGACGACGAACTCGCTGCCGCGATCACCCAGCAGACAACTGTCGTCCGAGCCGTCATGCCGGAAGCCCGCTACCTTGCCCCGGCCCCAATCTCCACAAACGGCGACCGGCCATGGAACCCCGGAACCGCCGCCGGCCACATCCAGGCCTGGCAGACGACGATCGGGCTCCATGATGAACAGGGCCGCCCGTTTCGCTTCACCGCCCACCAGCTTCGCCACACCTACGCCACACGGCTCATCAACGCCGATGTCCCGCAGGAAGTGGTCCGCCGCTTGCTGGACCACGAATCCCACGAGATGACCGCCCGCTACGCGCGGCTCAAGGACGAAACCGTCCGCCGGCACTGGGAACAAGCCCGGAAGATCAACATCCACGGCGAAATCCTCCGCCCTGAGCACGATGACGCGATCAATGACGCGGCCTGGATGAAAGAAAACCTGGGGCGGGTCACCATGGCCCTGCCCAACGGGTACTGCGGGCTGCCACTGCAACAGGCCTGCCCCCACGCCAACGCATGCCTGACCTGCCCGGTCTTCGTCACCACCCCCGACTTCCTGTCCGAGCACTTGAACCATCTACGCTCGACGAAACGGCTCATCGCCCAGGCCGAGACGGCAGGGCAAACGCGAGTCGTCGAAATGAACCGACACGTCGCGGCCAACCTGGAAAGCATCATCGGCACTATCCAAAGCACCGGGGACGGGAGCAGTAACGATGCGAACTGACAACACCCACCACCTCCTGGCCGCTGCACGCCAACGATCAGACAAGGCGCGTCAACAAGTGGAGGAGGCGCTCAAGCAACTGGACCAAACCACGCACGCCGCAACCGTTAGCGAGCTCGCCCGGACAGCGGGCGTGTCACGCTCCTGGCTTTACACCCAGCCGCACCTGTTGGAGCAGCTCCAGCAGCGGACCCGACCGGGCAGAAAATCCCCAACCGCGTCGTCTGTTCGGGCGTCCGAGGCATCCATGCACCGACGGCTTCAGCTTGCCCACCAACGCATCCGGCAGCTGACGGACGAGAACCGCCGTCTGCAGGATCGGCTGGCACGGGCGCATGGAGCGCTGCGCGAGGCCCGGCGTTGACGTCGCAGTAGTCCCCGCGTCTCCGTGCTCTTGATCGTGCACAGTCCTGGCCTGTGAATCGCAGCGGTTTTTGGCGTCGTTCTATCTGCGGGTGTCCGGGTCGTCGCAGCGCCGGCAAGGATTATCGTCGCGGCTCTGGCGCAGGGCATGCGACTTCCTGAGCTTGAGGGTTACTCGATTGTCACCGAGCGAACTCGCAAGCGAACTTTCTTAGCGCAGCGGATCAGTACTGGGAGCGGTATCGCCAGAGGTGGGGTAAGTGAAGGTCAGGCCCGAAGGCGTCCACAACGTCCTTGAGCGTCTCGGGGCCTCGGCTGTTGCTGAAGACCACGTCGTGACCGGCCTTCACTACGTGACCGGCTATGGCGCGGGAGAGCGTTCCCTCACCTACCATTCCGAACTTCATGGGCTTGTTCCTTCGCTGGTTGGGGCTGCCCGGCCCACCGCCATCCGTGCGTGCCGGGGGCGGTGAGTCGGCATATGAGCGTGTGATCTGTGTCGCAGAAGGCCGGGGGCCTGGCCGGGAGCCCGCGATGTGAGCGGTTGCGTCACTCGCCGCCTGTGCGGCATCGGGTCGAGGAGTGGGGCGTGCGGGGACTCGATCTTAGAGATCGAGTCCCCGGACCGGTCGCCGGATTGGTCGATCTGGTCCCGCGGGCCCGTTACTCCCTTGTTGTCTCGGCCGGTCCGGATCGGGAGCGGCGCTTTGACGTGGGTTCAGCCGAGAAACTTAATGCTGAGGGAGAAGTTCTTCTGCCGCTGGGCCTGACCGAGAAGCAGCAGACCCGCTCCTTCCAACCAGTGCGCGGTCTTTAGGTTACCGGTGTCCAGCGGGCGCAGTCCGAGGCTCTCGACGAACGAGGACACGGACGCCTTGGCGTTGGCGTCGTCACCGGCGATGAGCACATCGAGGGGGCGGCCCTCGACCTCACCGGAGGCGAGGACGCCGCCGAAGAGCGTGTTGAACGCCTTGACGAGATGCGCGCCCGCAGGGGCGGCCTTGGCGATCTCCTGTGCGGCGGAGCTGTCGTCGGGGGTGACGAGCGCGGTGAACGTGGTGAGATCGAAGGGGTTGGTGATGTCGACGATGACCTTGCCGGTCAGCGCGTCCCCGTACTGGCTGACAATGGATGAGGCGCTGGCGTACGGCACAGCCAGGATGACGATGTCACCGGTGAGCGCGACGCTTGCGATCGTCCCTGCTGTGGCGTTGCCGCCGAGTTCCCCGGCCAGGGCGGCGGCCTTGGTACCGTCACGGCCGACGACCTGGACGCTGTGGCCGGCAGCGACCGCCCGGGTGCCGAGAATTCGGGCCATGGTTCCGAGACCGATGATACTGATGCTGCTCATGATGTGTGCCTGCTTTTCATAGTCGGAGCTGAAGTTGTGTAACGGGGTGGGAGTCGGTCAGACGTGCGCTGCGGTAGCGCGTTCGGCCGCCTGGGCAAGGCGGACGACGACGGACTTGAGTTCGGTGGAGATCTCGCTGTCGTCGAACGGGTGGGTGTCGGCGAACCGTGTCAGCGAGTCGGGAATGGAGAGGGTGATGTCCTCAATCACGTTGGCCTGCGCGGCTGTGGCTGCCTTCCGGGCATCTTGGTGTGCCCAGACGCCGCCGTACTGGCCGCCCGAGGCGCCGATGACGGCGACGGGCTTTCCGGAGAGGGCGCCGGCTCCGTAGGGGCGGGAGAGCCAGTCGATGGCGTTCTTCAGAACGGCGGACATGGTGCCGTTGTACTCGGGGACGAAGAGCAGGAGGGCATCGGCACGCGCGGCGGACTCCCGAAGCGCTGCGGCGTGCTGCGGGATGCTCCCCTCGCTGTCGAGGTCCTCGTTATAGAAGGGCACCTGATCCAGGTTTTCCTGTATGGACAGCTCGACTCCCTCAGGCGTGAGCTTGGCGGCGGCCTGGGCGAGCTGGCCGTTGTGTGATCCGGCGCGTACGGAACCGACGAGGGCAAGGATGTGGATTGACATGGCGTCTCCTGGTGCTGCTTGGTGAGGCACGCGTCCGGGCGGACGGTGCTGGTTCAGGGTGAGGGGCTCTGTGTGGAGCGGGGCGGGCCGGGCGGCGGAGCGATCTGCCTCCCGGCCTGGCAACCTGCGCCTGCGACAGGCGCGGGTTCGGCTGGGCGCGTGGCTTATGCAGTCAGGGACAAGGCGGCCACGGTTGCCACGGAGACCAGGCCCAGGACGGCGGGTGCCATCGCCGGGCCCCGGGTCTTGGGGTTGGCGTAGTCGCCGGCGCGGCGGTGGTAGGCGATCGCTCCGGCGAACACGACGGCCAGGCCGGCAGCGGCCGCGATACCGAGCGGGTGCCAGAAGACTCCGACCGCCAGTCCGATCGCCGCGGCGGCCTCGGCCAAGCCGATGAACCGGGTGAGGGAGGCGCTGGCGCCCATGTGTTCCTGCAGTTGGCGCGGGATATCGCCCTTGAGCCTGATCTTCGGGATGCCCGCGCCCAGTGCGGCGAGGGCCAGTAGAGCGCTGAGAACGATGGCTGTGATGGTCACGGCAAAACCTCCAAGTAGTTTATGTGTTAACCAAACTGTAGGCGCCAAATGGTTAACATGTCAACCATGGGGTAACGTGGCAGGTATGAGTGATCAACGTTGGCTGGACGACCGGGAGCAGCGTGCCTGGCGCAGCCTGATGACGATGCAGGCCGACCTGTCCCAGTACATCGAGAGGCAACTGCGCCAGCGCAGCGGTCTGTCGAGCGCCGATTACCAGGTGCTGGCCCACCTGTCGGAGGCACCGGAGGGCCGGCTGCGGGCATTCGTGCTCGGCGACCTTCTGCGCTGGGAGAAGAGCCGGCTCTCGCAGCATCTGACCCGGATGGAAAAACGCGGTCTCGTGGGCCGTGAACGCTGCGCGGCGGACCAGCGCGGCGCCGTCCTGGTCATCACGCCGCAAGGTCGCGAGCTCATCGAGGCTGCCGCCGCGCCACACGTGAGCGACGTGCGCAAGGTTCTGATCGACCACCTCACGCCGGAGCAGCTCGACCTCATCTGCGGACTCGGCGACCAGGTGCGGGCGCGACTGGCAGAACTCGAACAGGAATCATGAGCGCTGGCTGCCTCCACGCGTAAGCATCCGTTCATGGGTTGGGCGGCCGGCCTAGTCCTGACCCGTCCACAGCTCGTCACCATCGCTGTGGTGATACATGCGCCGAATGGCTCCGCTCGTAACGATCCAGGCGATGCTTCCATCCGGTGTGACTTCATCGACCCATCCTGCCGTGTGGGGCGGGGTCTGGCTGCGGGTCCACACCTTCTCGCCGGTGACCAGTGTGGTCCAGTCGGTGGCTAGGACCAGCTTCCGTCGTGAGGTTCCTGACTCCGGCCTCGCCAGCAGCAGGGAATGGTCGCCTGCGCTTGCAAGTGTGTGTTTGTGGTGCAAAAGAGGGGCTCCTTCTGATCCGGCGCGAGTGCGCGAGTGTGCTGGCGGAAACGCCAGCGGAATGAGCCCGGAATCCCCGCCTCTGGGATTGTTTGTCCAGAGACGGGGACCTGATGGAATCTGTGCCGATCTTTTCCATCCAGTGTCTGTTTGTTGCCGATCGGGGACGCCGGGTTGTTGGGTCGGTCAGCGTACGAGGACGGGTTTTTCGGCGTTGGTGGCTGCTGATTTGAATCGGCGCGCTGTGACGATGATAACTGCGGTGACGCCGAGAACTGCGGGAATAGTCAGGAGCACGAAATTCATCTGTAGGGGAAGGCCCGACGCGACCAGAGCGCCTCCGAGAATGGGACCTGCTATGGCGCCGATTCTCCCTGTGCCGGTGGCCCAGCCGACGCCGGTGCTGCGGATGTGGACCGGGTAGAACTCCACTGCGAAGGCATGGATGATGGCCAGGATCCCGATCACTGCGGCTCCAGCAGTGAACAGAAGGACATTTAGCATGAACGCGTTGGGCTTTATGGACAGAAGGACTAAGGACACGATGGCCAGGGCGAAGTAGCCAACGAGGGTCTTGCGGTAGGAGGTCCGTCCGGCGATCCAGCCGCCTGCGATTGAGCCGAACAGGCCGCCGGCGTTGAGGATAACGAGCGTCCACATGGCAGGGCCGAGCTCGAAGCCGGCGTTTTGCATCAGCTTGGGCAGCCAGGTGTTCAAGGCGTAGCTGAGGACCATCGTCATGATGAAGAAGACCCACATGAGTGAGGTCGCCAGGGCGTTCCCGTGAGTGAAGAGCTGCGCGATGCGGGACTTGCCGGAGGCCGGGGTCGGGAGTGCGATTACTGTATTCGGACTCCAGCTGGGTTCGATCTGCTTCATCACCGCGTCCAGGCGTTCACGCTGGCCGACGTGGGCCAGGTATTCCGGGGATTCAGGAAGGTGCTTGAGCACTACGGGCACCAGCAGGATGGACAAGCCGGCCACATAAAACACTCCGCGCCAGCCCAGTACCGGCTCGATGTAGATGGCCAGCAGCGCTGCGCCGACTCCTCCAACTGCGTAGAACGCCGAGACGGTGGCTACGAAGAACGCCTTGGACTTGGTGGGAGAGAGTTCTCCCGTGAGCGCCATGAAGTTTGGAACCAACGCGCCCAGGGCCACGCCTACGACGAAGCGCAGCGCACCCAGTACCAGCGGGGTGTCGGCGAACGCGCACGCGAACGCAGCGATACTGGCGAGGATCAGCCCGGCGACAATGAGTTTGCGGCGGCCGTACTTGTCAGCCAGTGGTGCGACCACGAGCCCGCCGGCGAACATGCCGGCAAGGGCCATGGAACCCACGACGCCGAGGGTGACGGGGTCAGTGCCCCAGTCCTTCATCAGGTGGGGGATGACGGAGCCAAAGGATACAAGGTCGTATCCATCGGCGATCATAAGCAGGGCGCAAATAGCGGCTGCCTTGAGGTGGAAACGGGAGATTTTGGCGCTGCCGACGACGGTGGCGACACTGATTTGGGACATGGGGATTCCTTGGGAGGGGAGTTCCACCGTGCGGGGCGCGCGGTGGGGGCCGGCCCAGCCTCAAAGGGCCGGCAAATTGCGTGATTAGTTTTGGAGCTGTGCTGCTTTGAGTGTGTTGCGGAGAAGTTCGGCGATCGTCATCGGACCGACACCGCCGGGGACCGGGGTGATCTTTGACGCGATCTTGCTGACGGCGTCGAAGTCGACGTCACCGATGAGCCCTTCTGCGGAACGGTGGATGCCGACGTCGATCACGACAGCCCCTGCGGAAATGTGTTCAGCGCCGATCAGGTGGGGAACACCGGCAGCGGCAATGACCACCTCGGCCTGGCGCGTGACGGCCGCCAGGTCCTTCGTCTTCGAGTGCGCGATGGTCACTGTGGCGTTCCTTTGCAGCAGGAGCTGGGCCAGCGGTTTTCCGACTAGGTCCGAGCGCCCGACGACAACAGCGTTGGCGCCCTGCAACTCAACACCCTCGTCCTCGAGCAGGGAGATGACTCCCTGCGGCGTGCACGGCAGCAGCCCTTCCACGCTGCGTGCCAAGCGCCCGGCGCTGGTCGTCGTCAGCCCGTCCACGTCCTTTTCCCAAGGGATCCGGTCGATCAGGGCTTTGGCATCCAGATGCGAAGGGAGGGGAAGCTGGAGCAGGATGCCCGAGACCGCGGGGTCGGCTGCGAGTTCGTCCAGTGCCGCAGCTACCTGTTCCTGGGTGGCATCCTTTGGCAGCCGGCGGTGGAGGTCCTCGATGCCGGCCTCCTTGGAGAGCTTGCGTTTGCTGCCTACATAGACCTCTGAGGCCGGGTCATCCCCGACCAGAACGGTCGCCAGACCGATGGGCCGGCCCGTGGAACGTTTGAAGCTTTCCACGTCGGCGCGCAGCTCTTCCCGGATCTTCTTGGCGAGTGCTTTGCCGTCGATGATGTGTGCTGTCATGGTCAGAACACAATCGTTGTGTTGCCGTCGCGCATGACCTTGTCCTGGCAGTGCCACGTGACCGCACGGGAGAGTACGCTTCGTTCGACGTCGGCTCCGAAGCGCATCAGCTCCGGGGTCGATTCACGGTGGGAGACGCGGATGACGTCCTGTTCGATGATCGGTCCCTCATCCAGGTCCTTGGTCACGTAGTGGGCCGTCGCTCCGATGATCTTGACCCCGCGGTCCTTGGCTTTCTGGTACGGTCCGGCGCCGATAAACGCGGGCAGGAACGAGTGGTGGATGTTGATCACCGGGACCTTGACTTCGTCGAGGAATTCCGCGGAGATGATCTGCATGTAGCGGGCAAGGACTACGAGGTCCACGTTGCCGTTCAGGAGTTCCAGGTGCCTGCGCTCTGCGTCCTTCTTATCCCCGCTAACGGGTACGTAGAAATAGGGGATGTCGAACGGGCGCACCTGGTCAGCCAGATCCGGGTGGTTGGAGATGACCATGACGATGTCCATGGGGATTTCCCCGCGGCGGTGCCGCCACAACAGGTCCAGCAGGCAGTGGTCGGTTTTGGATGCGAAGATCGCGACCCGCTTGCGCTTGGATGTGTCAGTGAGTTTCCACTCCATCTGCAGCGGTTCGGCGAGTTTTGTCTGGATGTCCGCTTCCAAAGTCTCCCGCTTAGCGGCGAACCCGGGAAGGTGGAAGACCGTGCGCTGGTACAGCGTGCCGTTTTCGGGCCCGGTGGTGAACTGGTCGAGGGATACGATGTTCGCCCCGTGGGCACCGAGGAGCTGGGTCAGCTTGGCGACGATTCCGGGCTGATCGGGGCAGCTGACGTTAAGGCAGCCAATATCGGCGGTGCCGCCAGTTGCGGCGGGCTTGGCCGGGAGGGTGGTGCTAGACAGTTGCAAGGAGATCACCTCGTGACTTGTCGGTCTTGTAGGGGGCCGGGCGGACGATGGCCCGGATCGCTTTTTGGGGGTGGCCCGGGGCTCCCCATATGACGGTTACCTCGGTGCCGGGCTCGGCGTGCTCCACATCGACGGTTGCCAGCGAGAGCATCTTGCGGAAGTAGTAGGAGTATCCGCGTGATGTCGCGACCCCGACGAGCTGGCCGTCGATCTCGACCCGGTCTGCCCACATGAAACCTCGCTGGTCACGGGGCATTTCCATGAAGTCGTAGTGGTCCCCTTCATGGAAGAGGGATGCCTGGACATCGGCGACGTCCTCGCCGTTCCACTCAAGGGTCCGGATGACCCTGTTCGGGAATGCCTTTTCGGCGGTCAATGCAACGCGGCCAAGGAACTCATGTTCGGTGTTGACGACCTTGCCCCATCCCAGTTCCACCGGGCTGCGGTAGTACTCGCTGATGTCGTGACCGTCGTAGCTGCCCGCGATGTAGGCAGGCTGGGCGAAAGCCGGCATCGCGGCACGGAAGTACTCCAGGTACTCGGCCATGTCTTCGTCGAAGATGGCCGGGATGTAATCCGTGGCGATGGTGGGGAAGCAGGCCTCAAGGTGGTTGATAAGGGCGACCCGGCCGCCCAGTTTACGGATGCCGTGGTCTTTGCCGGCTTCGAGGACAGCGTTGTAGATCTTCTGGGAAATTTCCTTGGGTCCCTGAAGTTCGAAGCCGACCTCACCTGCCATGCCCTGGCGCAGTGCGTAGATACTGTGCCCGGCCACGGTGATGGGCACGACGTGCATGTACTTTGCTTCCAGGAGGTCCCGGGAGTCGGTGAGCTCGTGCAGAACTTTGACGGCGTTGGGGCCGGAGACCTGGAAAATGAACCAGTCCTCTTTGGTTACCTGCGCGTCGTAGCCGCCGCGTTCCAAGTTGAATGCGGCCCAGAAACCGCCGCGGCCATGGACTACGAATTCTTCCTCGCCAAAGCGGGTGAGGACGCCTTCATGAATGACTTTGCCGTCCTTGTTCGTGTGGATCGCGTGCTTGGACTGGCCGATGTCGAACTTCTTGTAGCTGTTCACGGTGATGTCGGAAAACAGCCGGAGCGCGTCGGGACCGGTGAACCGGTGCTGCCACAGGAAGGACCAGTCGCCGATGTAGCAGGTCTCCTTCCACGACATGCTCTCGTCAAGCCAGTTCGTGTACTCCGGCTGCCCGAAGCGGCTCCACGCGTAAGTCTCCGGTGCCGTGCGCATTGAGTCGACGGTGTACTTCATCGTTGCCACCTCTAATAGCTAGGTCGGCCAAAGGCTTGTTGTCTGCTCGGAGTGCCGGCTGACCGGATATCAACTTTGACCTGGTCGTTCTGTGGTGTAGATCACCACTTCTTCAAGGCTAGATTTCCCAGCGATATTTAGCAAATAGAATATAGATATGCCGATATAGATACTCTCTATACAGAGCAGGGGGAATCCTCTAGCCTTGCTGTATGGACGAACCGGGCAAGTATGATCTGAATCTTCTGCGGGTTTTCCTGCTTGTATACGAGACACGCAGCGTCACCGAGGCCGCGGAAATCCTGGCCATCAGCCAGCCATCCGTGAGCTATGCGTTGTCGAAGTTGCGCAAACTCTTCGGAGATCCGCTTTTTCACCGCGGACCGAAGGGCCTGGAAGCGACACCGACGGCAAGTGGTCTCTATCCGGAATTGAGCCAGTCACTCCGGATGATCGACTCAGCGGTTCAAGGCGTCTCCGAATTCGATCCTGCCAGCACGTCCCACCGGTTTCGGCTCATGATGACCGACCTCGGCCTCATGGCACTGTTTCCTTACATCGTTTCGGCCGTGCTGGAGGCCGCGCCGAATGTTCGTCTCGACGTCATACCGCTGGATATCTCCCAGCTCCACGATCGACTACGGCGCAACGAAATCGATGCGGCCATTGGGATCCCGGCAATGCTTGAGGGCGACGTGCTGAGTGAGCACCTAATGGACATGCCCTACGTGGGCGTCTGTGCCAGGACGCACCCGCGCATCTCCGACACCCCATCGATGGAGGAAATCGCCGCTGAAAAACATGTTGTCGTGTCGAAGGCGTTGGGGCACGAGCACGTCGTACACAGGCTGGCCGAACTGGGCGTCCGTGACTCCGTCACCATCACCCTCCCAA
Source organism: Arthrobacter sp. P4_H3 (assembly GCF_056400885.1). NCBI lineage: Bacteria > Bacillati > Actinomycetota > Actinomycetes > Micrococcales > Micrococcaceae > Arthrobacter > Arthrobacter sp. P4_H3. The sequence continues at coordinate 409,065 of NZ_JBFUKK010000005.1, read as the reverse complement.
GTTTTGCCGTGGTGGCGCAGACCCTTGCCGTGACAGACCACATCAGCGTCGTACCCAAAGCCCTCGCCGACATCATCGAGTCCCACGGATCGGTCCGCCAGTTTGCGCTCCCTTTCAACATCGCACCCGGCCGCGTCACCCTGTACACCTACCGACGCGACGTTCCATCTCCTCCCGTGGACTGGCTCCGTGAAATAATCGCCACGTCCCTGACGCAGTACCCCTACCCGAAGTACGTCAGAGGGGCTGCCTTACGTGGCGTGCAGCAAGCAATAGCAGTCGACTAGCCGGCCCGGAAGCCCGCGTGTCCGAGCCGTTGGACCTCTAAGTGGCGGATTGTGGACATGCACCAGCCGTCAGCACACCCAGCAGGGCGCCCATCTCGAGAAACTCCCTGGCCGGTTGTGAGGCCCGGCCATGATCCGCAGCCGAACCATGGCCGACCCTGGCCATACGCTCCAGCCATGAAAACTATGAAGAAGGCATGCCCGCTCTGCCACGGGGCGGCACGTCAGCCCTGTCCAGGCGCGTGGGTCTGGACCACGCATGAACGTGCTTCAACCTTCTCCATCTTGGCGTCAAGGACACCTGTCTAGGCAGTAAAACCGCAGTTCAGACGCCCCAAACCCACCCCAGGCTAATGGGAACATATGTTCGATAACTTCAGTGTAGACCCTGGCCCGGACATTGCAGAGACTCCGCTGGCTTGACCACGTCCTGTTCCGCCGGACCCGGGAGTGCTTCACTGGAAGATACGACGCCGGCCACAGCGGCCTTTCGCCGCAGTTGGAGGTACCCGGATGCGCAAGATCATCCTGATGATGTCGGTCTCCCTGGACGGATTCTTCGAGACGCCCGACCGGGACATCAGCTGGCACCTGGTAGATGACGAACTCCTCCGCCACGTGAACGAGCAGTTCCGGACAATGGGAGCCTTCATGTTCGGGCGGATCACCCATGAGCTGATGACGGGGTACTGGCCCACTGCCGACCAGGATCCGGACATCTCGGCCCCTATGCTCGAGTTCGCCGGGATCTGGCGGGACATGCCCAAGTTCGTGTTCTCGCGGACCCTCACGCAGGCGGGCCGGGACGCCACGGTGATTCACGACGTCGTTCCTGAACAGATCGCGGAACTGAAGGCGCAGCCCGGCGGTGACATCGCCCTTAGCGGCGCCAACTTGGCCGCCACTTTCATGCGGCACGGACTGATCGACGAATTCCGAATCCTCGTCCATCCCGTGGTCCTGGGGCAGGGCCGGCCGCTCTTCGAGGCCCCTGACGTCCGGATGGACCTCAGGCTCAAGGGGACGCGGACGTTCGGTAACGGTGTGGTTTTGCTTCATTACTTGAGCGACGGCGCCTGAGGGTCTGCCCGGGCATGACCGTTTGCCGTATGACTTGCCAGGCTCTCCGCGCTCATGCCTACGGTGGGGTGATGCGAACCACGATCGCGGTGCTGGCCGCGCCGCTCCTGCTTCTGAACGCGAACGGTGTCGCGGAGGCCCAGGAGGCAAAACCGCCGGAGCCCACCACGATCATCAAGTGCGAGGAAGCGGCGACCGGCGGCACGGCACCGCTGTACGACGGCAAGTCCGCGTCGTACATGTACGACGAGCGCTTCAAACCGGGGCCGGGTCTGACCGCCCAAGAGCTCAGCGACCATACGCCTCAGGGTGTTGCCTGGTGGAAGAACTGGGACGGCAAGGGCAATGACCTGCTGCTCGTAACAACCTACGGCACGGGCAAGGCACACATCGTCGGCCTCGATCCGAAGGCTCAGAACAAGACCGTGGGGACCGTCGACATCGAGCCGAGGAACGGCACGGAGCAACAGACCCACGCCGGTGCCCTGGCGCTGAACGACAAGTGGGTATTCGTCGACGGACCCAAATCAGGCGACTGGCACATGATCCGCAAGTACAGCCTGACCGATCTCAGGAAGGCGATGACGGCGGGAAGCGGCTCCGTCAAGCCCGCCGGCGAAGACCGCAAGGTCTACGGCGCGTCCTTTATGACCATCGACGGCGGCCATCTGTACGCGGGCAAGTTCAGCAAGGAAAGCCGCGACTGGATGTACAGCTACACGATTACGGACGACGGATCCCTGACCTTGGACAGGAAGGAAGACGGCAACGGCTTGCGCTGGGAGGTGCCCCAGTGGACACAGGGCGTTGCAGCCGCCGAGGGACGCTTCCTCTTCAGCACCTCGAGCGGCCGCAAGTACCGCAGCAACCTCTACGTCACGGACAAGGCCGAAACGAACCTCGACAGGGCCTCCGTACGGTGCTTCCGCGCGCCGAGCATGGCGGAAGGGATCACCGCCACACCGGATGGCGAGGCGTACCTGCTGTTCGAATCAGGTTCGTACAAGTACAACGCTTCCAGCGGGGATCCTGCGATCAACGTGATCGACGGCGTGCACAGGGCCAAACTCAGCACCTTGACGTCCTTGCCGGGTGACAAGGTCCGTCTGGGAACCCTGCACAGCGTCGAGCAGGAGGACATCTTTGGCGATGACGAAATCCAGATCAAGGTCGAGGATCAGAACCTGGGAAAGTCCGTGCAGATAGCCGGGGGCGACAAGACGGACATCGACACGACAATCCAGTTCACCGGCAAGGTTTCAGTGAAGCTCTATGAAAAGGACGTCGAAGGTGACGACTACCTGGGCCGGCAGGTCCTCGAACCCGGCAGCGACGACGGGATTGTGGAGTTCACGAAAGACGGCGCCAGGTATCGGCTGAGCTACAAGATGACGTGAGCGCTCGGTAGGGTTTCGCCCATGAGTACGCCGTGGAGGGTCCGTCAGGCACGCGTCGAGGACGCTGCCGGGATGGCGCGCGTGAATGTGCGGTCGTGGCGTGAGACGTACCGCGGGCTGATGGCGGATCACGTCCTTGACGACCCGGCGTTGCTGGCCTCCCGGGAACGGTTCTGGACGGCCATGCTCAGCGATGAGCGCTTCCGCGCGAACCGCGTCGCGCTGGCCGAGCGCGACGGCGACGTGATCGGGATCGCGATGGCGGGGCCCGCGCAGGGCTCCGGGGCGCAGCGGGGCACGCAGCTCTATGTGTTGTACGTCGTCGCGGCGGAGCATGGGACCGGTGCGGGGGCCGTCCTCCTGGATGCCGTCATCGGCCCGCACGATTCGGCAGCGCTCTGGGTCGCTGATCCGAATCCCCGGGCGCAGGCGTTCTATCGCAAGCACGGGTTCGTGGCGGACGGGACCGTTGACGTGGAGGACGGCGTGCGAGTGATCCGCATGGTGCGGATCCCCTCCGGGCCGGTCTAGCATCAGTCGTCGAAGACATGCCAGCAGATGGCGCTCCGCCGTTGTTGATCGTCGAGAACGAGTTCACGCACGGCGGCAGGGAGGTGCGCCCGCTGCCACTCCCGTTCCCTGGCCCTGGCCTGCGCTGCATCGTCGGACGGGACGCCTGCGCCGGTTGCCCTGATCGCGTACGCAGCAGCACCCAGGTCATGGGCGGCGACGTGAGCCACCGCAACCGCCTGGCCCGCCGACAGTGCAGCGAACTTCGCGGGGTCGGGCATCCCGCGCGCCGCGGCGTTCGCCTGGAAAGCAGCCCGGTGCGCATCACCCATGGGCACCTCACCGCGGATCCAGGCCCGACCGACACCGATGGCATCGCGTGGCCGGCTGTCACCTGGCTGATGCTCCTCGAATAGATGCAGCACGTGCTCGGCGCACAGGAGGGCCCAGTCAGCCAACAGCTGGTGGTGTTCGTCCGTCAGAGTTCCCCCGCGGCGGATGGTGATCAGCCGGGGGTCACGCTCTTTCGGGAGGATCGGCACAGTCCCATCCTAAGGTGCATTGCCCAACGGAACCGGGGCTTTGAGCGCCAGGCTTTTTAGTGGATCACCCGATAGCGCACGTGGGTGACGAGGCCGGTACCGCTCACTTCCGTCGGCTCCAGCCTGACGTTCGCGACGCCGTCGAGCAGCCGCTCGCCCGCCCCCAGGATCATGGGCGAAGTATGGAGCCGCAGCTCGTCGATCAGCCCTGCCGAAAGGTATTGCTGGACAGTCTGTGCTCCGCCGGCGATTGCCACGTCCTTGCTGCCGGCGGCTTTCCGCGCCTGGGCCAGCGCCGATTCGATCCCATCGGTCACGAAGTTGAAGGTGGTGCCGCCCTGCATCTCAAGAGGCTCGCGTGCATGATGGGTGAGAACGAACACCGGTGCGTGATAGGGCGGCTCCTCGCCCCACCATCCCCTCCAGTCCGCATCCCACGCCCCGGGTCCGGGCCCTGCGAACATGTTCCGTCCCATGATGAAGGCGCCGGCCGCGAGGATGCCTTCGAGGGCGGCGGCGTTGGCCTCGGGTTCTTCAAACTGCCACCTGTGCAGGAGCTCTCCGCCCTCGCCCAGGGGCTCCGCCACGCTTTGGTTCGGGCCGGCGAGGAATCCGTCGAGGGAGATGGTCAGATCGCACGTGACTCGGCTCATGCGCCCATCATGCCACCACTCGGCGGTCCGGGACCGGCTGAGCGTCCAGTAGTTAACCCGGGGGCGGAGACCACCGGGGAAAGCGGGGCCGAGGTTATTTTCGTCACGGTTTCTGCGTCCTGCCGGGTTCCGGGTTTCGCTGCCCCCATACTGAGATTGACGCGGTGATTTCCGGCGCCAAACCAGTCAGGAGGAAGAGCATTGAATACTGTGATGACCGTAGTGACGAACGAGTATTTCCCTGCTGCGGCGGTGCTCTTCGGCGTTGTGATTTTTTGGACGGTGGCCCTCTTCGGCGGCCTGTCACTCCTCAGCACCAACCAGCCCCCGATCGCCACGCTCACGTGGCTGCTCTTCGTCTACGCCGCAGCGGTTCTTTCGCCCCTGGCAGGACTGCTGGCCATGGTTGACCTCCTCCGCCGCTGGCTCCGGAACCGCCGTTCCGCCCGTGCCGAGGGGCGCGTGGCCGGAACCGAGTCCGCCTAAGCGAACCGGAGAAAACGGGTAGCGTCCACTCGCCCGTTGCGGGGTGGAATCTCCTAAAATTGTTATGGGGCCGGCGGCGAAAAAGCCCGCTGAGACCCGGGCTGTCCCCAGTCGCCGTCGGCCCTTCCGACCGGCGCGCTTTTGTCCAGGGCAGGACTCCCGGTGGTGGTTCCTCACGCCCGCGGAATGCCTGCGTTGCAGACAGCGACTGCGGTATTCTGGTTCCGGGTTATGCAGGCAGCCTCCGGATACTTCGCTGAGGACGTCCCATGGGCCCAGAATTCCTCGTCACCGCTTCCCCCGCGGGATTTCCCGCGGCTTCTGCCCCTTCCGCCGTTCAGGTGATTGCCGCAGCTGCAAGACCTGCCCCGGGGGCCACGTGAATGCGGGGCGCGGCCGCCTTGCCGGGATCGCGGAGCGGCGCATCTTCAGGTCCTTTGACTCGTTGTGGTCCGTTCCCACCGATGAGCTCGAGGCACTGGCGGACCTGCTGAAGGATCACTGCAGCACCCCCGGGCCGAACCACGCCGGCGTGGTGAGGCCCGTGGTCATGGCCGAGCTGGCACGGCGGAGCGGGACCGACTGCCAAAGGCGCCCGCGCCCGGACGGTTCGGAACACTAGCGGGTCCATGGCGCCAGGGCCGAAACGCCGGCGGCGGCCTCATTCAGGCAGGCCGGCACCCCACAGCGCCTTGCGGAGCAGGGCCTTGAGCTGGGCCGACTCCTCGGCGGGCAGGCCGTCGAGCACTTCCGCTTCAGCCCTGCGGGCAGCCTCGCCGGCCTGCTCGAGCAGCTTTCCCCCCTTGGCGGTGGCCGTTACGGTCTTGGCGCGGCGGTCCTGCTTCCCGGGCGCCCTCACTACGAGCCCGCGCTTCTCCAGCTCATCCACCAGGGCCACAATCTGGCTGGGATCCAGGCTGAGGAAGTCCGCCATTTCGCGCTGCGTCGGCTCCAGTCCGCTGTTTGCCAGGATCAGGACCGAGTAGGAACGTTCTTTGAGGTCGAACTCGGCCAATGCCCTGTTGTTCAGCACGGACCCCGCGGCATGCAGCTTGGCCAGCAGGAAGCCCAGGTCCTGGCTGATGGACGCGGCCACAAGCTTGTGCGCCTGTTCGGTCCGCTGACCGCCCTGTGTCTCGATCGTCATGGCCAACTCCAATGATCCTCAAAATAAATCGTTGACATTTTCAACTATCCATATTTTCATGGATACAGAACAGCATCCCACGCCGACGGCCAGGATGCACAAGGTCAGCTAGCAAAGGAGCAGCCATGAGCCTGTCAGGCAAAGTAGCAATCGTCACCGGAAGCGGTCGGGGCCTGGGCCTGGCCTACGCCCGGGAACTCGCCCGCCAGGGTGCCGCCGTCGTCATCAACGACGTCGACGCCGAGGTGGCTGCGGAAGCAGTCCGGACCATCGAAGCCGACGGCGGGAAAGCCGCCGCCGTCGTTGCTCCGGTCGGAAATACGGAGGTTGCCAAACAGCTGGTGCAGGCAGCCGTCTCGGAGTTCGGCCGCCTGGACATCCTGGTCACCAACGCCGGCATCCTGCGGGACAAGAGCCTGCTGAAGATGACCGACGAGGACTTCGACGCCGTCATCAACGTCCACCTCCGCGGCACCTTCACGTGCGTCCGGGAAGCGTTCGCCTACTTCAAGGAGAACGGCATCGCCGGCCGGATCATCACCATCGGCTCGCCCACCGGGCAGCGCGGAAACTTCGGCCAGACCAACTACGCCGCCGCCAAGGCCGGCATCGTTGGCATGGTCCGCACCTGGGCGCTGGAAATGAAGAAGGCCGGCGTGACCGCCAACGCCGTCATCCCGGTGGCCGCCACGGCCATGACCAAGACGGTCCCCTACTTCCAAAAAGCTGTGGAAGCAGAGGAGCGCGGTGAGGCCATGCCGGCTTTCTTCCGCCACGGACTCGGTTTCGGAACGGCCGACGACGTCTCCGGACTGGTGGCCTTCCTCGCCTCCGATGAGGCGGCCGGCATCACGGGCCAGGCCATCGGCGCCGGCGGCGACCGGCTGCAGCTCTGGACCCATCCCGAGGCCGCGGCCACCGAATACCGCGAGGGCGGCTGGCGCTATGAGGACCTCGTAACGAACTTCGGCCCGCTCTTCGGCGGCAAGCTGCAGTCCGTGGGCGAGGAATTCCTCCCGCTGCCCGAGGAACTGCAGCCGGAGGCACAGCCTGCCGCAGCTCCTGCGAAGGTCGGCTAGCCATGGCTGCTGCCCGCTACGAGCTCGGCATTGACGCCTCGACGCTCGACGCGATCGACATGCACGTCCACCTCGAAGTGGACGGCCACGGCCATGAGTCCTTGCCGCCGGCCCTCACCGAGGCTTCCGCCAAGTACTTCAAGTCCGAGGACCGCACCCCCTCGCTGGACCGCATCGCCGAGATCTACCGCGGACTGAACATGGCCGCCGTCGTGTTCACCGTGGACGCCCGCACCCAGCTCAAGCACGAACCCAACAGCATTGAGGACCTGATCGCCGGCGCCGCCCGGAACAACGACGTGCTGATCCCCTTCGGCAGCGTGGACCCGCGCACCGGCGCCGAGGCGATCCAAGGGGCCAAACGCCAGGCCATCGACCTGGGTGCCCGCGGCTTCAAGTTCCACCCCAGCCTGCAGGGCTTCGACCCCTCCGATGAACAGTTCTATCCCCTGTGGGAGACCCTCCAGGAACTGGGCCTGCCAGCCATCTTCCACACCGGGCAGAACGGCATGGGCGCAGGCCTTCCCGGCGGGTACGGCATCAAACTGGCGTATTCCAACCCGCTCCTGCTGGACGCCGTGGCCGCGGACTTCCCGGAACTGCAGATCATCATGGCCCACCCCTCCGTGCCGTGGCAGGACGAGGCCAACTCCATCGCCACGCACAAGGCCAACGTGTTCATCGACCTCTCCGGCTGGTCGCCCAAGTACTTCCCGGAGTCGCTGGTGCGGCTGTCCAATTCCGTGCTGCAGGACAAGGTCCTGTTCGGCACGGACTTCCCGCTCATCACGCCACAGAAATGGCTGGCCGCGTTCGCGGACCTTCCGCTCAAGGACGAGGTCCGGCCGAAAATCCTCAAGCACAACGCCGTGCGCCTGCTCGGACTGGACGGCTGAGATGAGCACGACGACGGCGGAACCCGCCGTGGGTGCCGCGGAACGCCTCTACGAAGTGGCCGACTACTACGACGCCGAGTCCCTCCTCACCGGGGCGGAACGCCGCGTGCTGGGACGGCTGCGGAGCTTCCTGGACCGGGAAGCGCAGCCCCTGCTTGCCGAGTACTGGGAGCGGGGCGAGTTTCCGCAGCAGCTCGCGCAGCCGCTGATCGACCTGGACCTGATGGAGCCCGCTGACCTCACAGGTACGGGTCCGGGCCGCGGGGCGGCCAGCGGCATCTACCAGGGCTTCCGGATCTTCGAGCTGGCCCGCACCGACGCGTCCCTGGCCACCTGGTACACCTCCCAGGCCGGGCTGTTCCGGACAGCCATCCGCGTGGGCGCTTCGGCGGAGCAGCAGGCCGAATGGATGCCGAAGGTCATCGACTTCTCGCTCAAAGGCGTTTTCTCGCTCACCGAACCTGACTCCGGTTCGGACATCGCCGGCGGACTCTCCACCAGCGCCCGCCGCGAGGGGGACTCCTGGGTCCTGGACGGCGCCAAGCGCTGGATCGGGGGAGCCGCCACGGCTGACGTGCTCGCGGTGTTCGCCCGCGACGCGGCCGACGGGCAGGTCAAGGCCTTCCTCGTTGACCGGCAGGCGGACGGCGTGACGCTGGAGAAGATCCACGGCAAGACAGCACTGAGGATGATGCAGAACGCCCACATCACCCTCGAGCGCGTCCGTGTTCCCGAGTCCAGGCGCCTGCACAACGTGAACTCCTTCAAGGACGTGGCCGCGATGCTCCGGGCCATGCGGTCGGACGTCGCCTGGATCGCCACCGGCATCCAGGCCGGCGCGTTCGAAGCCGCCCTGCGGTACGTCACGGAACGCCGACAGTTCGGCCGCCCGCTGGGATCCTTCCAGCTGGTCCAGGAAAAACTCGCCCGGATGCTCGGCAACGTCACGGCCTCCCTGTCCCTGGTGGTCCGGCTCACCGAACAGCAAGCCAAGGGCATCTACCGCGACCAGGACTCCGCCCTGGCAAAAATGCAGACATCCCTGCTGATGCGCGAAACCGTGGCCCTGGCGCGCGAAGTGGTGGGCGGCAACGGCATCACCCTCGAAGCCGACGTCGCCAGGTTCCACGCCGACGCCGAAGCCGTCTACTCCTACGAAGGCACCCACGAAATCAACGCGCTCATCGTGGGCCGCGCCCTCACCGGCGAAAGCGCCTTCGCCCGCTGACGCAGCACCGCACCGCCGTTGTACTTCCGCAACTCCAAAAACCCACAACAGGAGGCACAGATGCCCAATCTCGTCGTCGACTTCGACAAACTGCTCACGCTCGCCGGAACCGACCTCGGCGTGACGGAATACCGCGAAATCACCCAGGAACAGATCAACAAATTCGCCGACGCCACCGGCGATGACCAGTGGATCCATGTGGACCCCGAACGCGCCAAGGACGGCCCGTTCGGCGCCCCGATCGCCCACGGCTTCCTCACGCTCTCGCTCATCATCCCGTTCTGGGGCGAGCTGTTCGACGTCGACGGCGTCACCACCAAGGTGAACTACGGCCTGGACAAGGTCCGTTTCACCTCGCCGGTGAAGGTGGGCTCGCGGATCCGCATGCAGGCCACTATCGCCGAAGTCACCGAGGTCAAGGGCGGCGCCCAGATCAAGGTGGCCAACACCATCCAGATTGAAGGCCAGGAACGCCCCGCCGTCGTGGCCGAATTCCTGGCCCGCTTCTACAAGTAGGCCGCTCCTGCAAAAGCAGTCCGCTTCAAAAGATCCACCGCTCCTGCAAGTAACCAATCCCGTTTTGTCCCTCTGTCCTAAGGAACAGCCATGTCCGGACTCACTCAGCTCCAAGCCATGGGTACTGCCGAACGCCGCAAGGAAGCGCGCACGGTCATCGCCTCCAGCTATCTGGGCAGCACCATCGAGTACTACGACTTCCTCCTCTACGCCACGGCCGCCGCGGTGGTCTTCCCCAAGGTCTTCTTCTCCGGAATGGACGACTGGGTAGGCGTGGTGGCCGCCTACGGCACCTTCGCCGCCGGCTACGTGGCACGCCCGCTCGGCGGCATCATCTTCGGCCACTTCGGTGACAGGCTGGGCCGCAAGGGAATGCTCATCGTGTCCATGCTGGTCATGGGCGTGGCCTCCACCCTGATCGGCCTGGTCCCCGGTGCATCCGTGGCAGGTCCGTGGGGCGCCGTGATGCTGGTCATCCTCCGCGTCTTCCAAGGCATCGCCGTCGGCGGCGAATGGGGCGGAGCCGCCCTGATGGCGCTGGAACACTCGGAGTCGGGACGGCGGGGCTTTGCGGCGTCGTTCGTAAACGCCGGTGCGCCGACGGGCGCCGTGCTGGGCACCTTCATCATGGGCGCGTTCTCTTCACTGCCGAACGACCAGTTCCTCGCCTGGGGCTGGCGCGTGCCGTTCCTCCTCTCCTTCGTGCTGCTGGGCGTGGGCATGTTTGTCCGCCTGAAGGTCTCCGAGAGCCCCATCTTCAAGGCCGCGCTGGAACAGGAGAAGCGGGAGCAGGCCGACGGCTCGCAGCCGACCGGCGGCGCCGCACCGGCCCGCCGTGAAATTCCCCTCCTCCAGGTGCTCCGCCGCCCCAAGACGCTGGTCTTCACCATGCTGGCCGGAGCCGCGGGGTTCGCCCTGCAGGTGGTGCTGGCAACGTTCGCGGTGACGTTCGCCGTCTCCAAGGGCGCCGACCGCCAGGGCGTGCTTTACGCCTACGCCGCCGCCTCACTGGTGTCCATCGTCTTTGTGGTCCTGGGCGGCAGGCTCTCGGACAAGCTGGGCCGGCGGCCGGTGATGGTGGGCGGACTCGTGCTGTTCATCGCCTACCTCGTGCCGATGTTCCAGCTGCTGTCCTCCAACAACATCATGCTGATCTTCGTGGCGTTCGCCGTGGGCCTGATGATCCACTCCACGCTGTTCGGCCCGCTGGCGGCCTTCGTCTCCGAACAGTTCGGCACCACGTCCCGCTACACGGGCGCGTCGCTGGGCTACCAGCTGGCAACGCTGCTCGGCGCAGGGTTCACGCCCGGCATCGTGGCGCAGATCTTCAAGGATTCCGGCCAGAACACCGGTTCGGTCGTGTGGTACCTGGCCATCATGTCGGTGGTGTCGATCGTCTTCATCCTGCTCACCCGGGAACCCAGGAACAACGATCTCGAGACTGTCCGGCCCTGATCCGGCCGCCAAGGACTACCGTCTAATTAGAAAGGATTTGCCGTGGAAAATTTTGGCATCGGCTCGTGGCTGCAACGGCGCCGCCCGAAGTCGGGCAACAAGACAGCAATCATCGCCGGGGACCGGGAGCTCAGCTACGAGCAACTGGCCGAACGCTCCATCCGGCTCGCCAACTCCTTCCGGGACCGCGGCGTGGGCCGCGGGGACCGGGTGGCCTACCTCGGGGAGAACGATCCGTCCTTCCTGGAGGCACTTTTCGCCTGCGGCACCCTGGGCGCCATCTTCGTCCCGCTCAATACACGGCTGGCCCCGCCCGAAATCCAGTTCCAGCTGCAGGACTGCGGTGCCGTCCTGCTGGTGCACGCGGATAGCCTGTCGGAACTGGCGGTCCGCGGCGGTGCGGGGACCGCGGTGCGCCGGCGGATCGCCGTCGACCGTTCCCCGGGTGCCGCCCCGGCGGAAAGTGAAGAGGAAGGCACGACGGCGGCGGCCGAGGACTACGAGGACGTCGTCGCGTCCGGCGCGGAGGTAGCCCCGGACGAGCCGGTGGGCCTGGACGACGGCGCCATGATCCTCTACACCTCGGGAACCACCGGGCATCCCAAGGGCGCCTTGCTGACCCACGGAAACATCACCTGGAACTGCATCAACGTGATTGTCGATTTCGACTTCGCCTCCACGGACGTAGCCCTGATGATCTCCCCGATGTTCCACGTGGCGTCCCTGGACATGGGCGTCCTGCCCACGTTGCTGAAGGGCGGCACCGTGGTCCTGGAGCCCAAATTCGATCCCCTCCGGACCTTGCAGCTCATCGAACGGCACCGGGCCACCACCATCAGCGGGGTGCCCACCACCTACCAGATGCTCTGCGAACACCCCGCCTGGGACGCCACGGATCTCAGCTCCCTGAACAAGCTGACCTGCGGCGGGTCCGCCGTGCCGCTGCGCGTTCTGGATGCCTACGAGAAGCGCGGGTTGCGGTTCTCGAACGGCTACGGGATGACTGAGACGGCACCGGGCGCCACCACGCTGCCGGCGGCACGGTCCCGGGACAAGGCCGGATCGTCCGGACTGCCGCACTTCTTCACCGAGGTCCGGATAGCCGACCTCGCCGGACCTGAGGCGGAGCCGGCGGTGCCGGGCACAGTGGGGGAGATCCAGATCAAGGGCCCCAACGTCATCCACGAATACTGGAACCGGCCCGACGCGACGGCCGATTCCTACACCGGGGACGGCTGGTTCAAGTCCGGCGACATGGGCTACAAGGATGATGGCGGCTTCGTGTTCATCTCGGACCGGCTCAAGGACATGATCATCTCCGGCGGCGAGAACATCTATCCGGCCGAGGTGGAGCAGGCCATCACGGAGCTCGACGCCGTCGGCAGTGTGGCGGTGATCGGTGTGCCGGATGAAAAATGGGGCGAAGTGCCGCGGGCCGTGGTGCTCCTGCGGGACGGTGCACAGCTGAGCGAAGAGCAGCTGCGGGCACACCTGGACGGCCGCCTGGCCCGCTACAAGATTCCCAAGTCGGTGGTGTTCGTAGACGAGATGCCCCGGACGGCGAGCGGCAAGATCCGGAAAGCGGACCTGAGGAAGCTCACGCCCGCGAATGGGCAGCTGCAGTAGCGCGAACGGGCACTTGCGGCCCCGCGCAGTAGCGCGAACGGGCACGTGCGGCCCCGTCCCGGGCCGGGAATAATCTTCGTAGCTAGAGACTTGAGTCAATTGCACTCAACTTTACCTACGGAGGGTACATGCCAACGTTTTTTGGACCTGCCGGTACCGGCAGCGGTTCGTTTGACGAGTTCCTTGCGCGCTACCTGCAGGGCCAGCGCGCAGCCCGGTCCGGGCGCCCCACGGACATCACCCGGCTGCTGAGCCGCCGCACCCACGAAGTGCTCTCGCTTGCCGGCCAGTTCGCCGTGGACCTCGGACACGGCGATGTCGATGCCCTGCATATCCTGCGGACGATGGCCGGGGCGGAGCCGGCCACCAGCTACGTGCGCCGCGCCGGGGCCGACCCCGCGGCAGTGGCCAGGGCGGCTGAAGAGCGCCTGCCGGAGAAGTCCGGCCGGGCGGCGACAACCGCTCCTGCGCTGACACCGTCCGCGCAGCGCGCCCTGCTCGATGCCTACCAGGTGGCCCGGGCGTTCGGGTCAACCTACATCGATCCGGAGCACCTGTTCTTCGCCCTGGTGCTCAACCAGGACGCCCCCGCCGGGCAGGTGCTCGCCGCGGCAGGCGTCACGCCGGAGTCCTTCCAGGCCGGGGCACGCGAGGCTGCCGGCACCGATCCGTCCGGAGCCGGCACCCCGGACGCTGCGGCATCCGCAAGCGCTCCCGGCACCGTTTCGGAAACTCCGACGCTGGACACCTACGGGACTGACCTGACGGCCCTGGCTCGCTCCGGCGGCCTTGACCCGGTCATCGGGCGCTCCGATGAAACAGCCCAGACCATCGAGGTCCTTGCCCGGCGCACCAAGAACAATCCGGTGCTGATCGGCGAAGCGGGCGTGGGCAAGACGGCCATCGTCGAAGGACTGGCCCAGGCCATTGCCGCCGACACCGTGCCTGAACAGCTCCGCAACAAGCGGGTCATTTCGCTGGATCTCCCGGCCATGCTCGCAGGGACCCGCTACCGGGGCGACTTCGAGGAGCGCCTGACCAAGGCGATGGACGAAGTCACCGCGAACCCGGGCCAGTTCATACTCTTCATCGACGAGCTCCACACCGTCATCGGTGCAGGCGGCGCGGGCGACGGCGGCATGGACGCGGGCAACATCCTGAAACCGCGGCTTGCCCGCGGCGAACTCCACGTGGTGGGAGCCACCACCCTGAACGAATACCGCAAGGTGGAGAAGGACCCCGCGTTCGAACGCCGCTTCCAGCCCGTGCAGGTAGGGGAGCCTTCCATCGAAGATGCCGTGCAGATCCTTTCCGGGCTGCGCGAGCGGTATGAAGAACACCACGGTGTCCGCTACACCGACGAGGCGGTCAGGGCCGCCGTCGAACTGTCCGCCCGCTACGTGACGGACCGGTTCCTTCCCGACAAGGCGATCGACCTTATTGACCAGGCCGGTGCCAGGCTGAGCCTCAAGCTCGGGTCCCGCCAGGACGCTGCCGGTCTCCGCGAGCGGCTGGACGCGCTCGAGGAATCAAAGAACGCCGCCATTGCTGCGGAGGACTTCGAAGCGGCCTCCCGGTTCCGGGACGAAGCGAAAGACCTGAAGGAGAAGCTCGACGGCGGCGCGGCCGGCCAGGAAGCCGACGGCGGCGGGTCCGCCGTCGTGGGTGAAGCGGAGATCGCCGAGATCATCTCCCGCGCAACCGGCATCCCGGCAAGCCGGATCACCGAGGGTGACCGGGAACGCCTGGCCAGGCTGGAAGAAGACCTGCACCAGCGGGTGGTGGGCCAGGAGGACGCCGTGAGCCTGATTGCGAAGTCCGTTCGCCGCAACCGCACGGGCATGGGTGCCGCAGGCAGGCCAATCGGGAGCTTCCTGTTCCTGGGCCCCACCGGTGTGGGCAAGACCGAACTCGCCAAAGCGCTGGCGGGCTCGCTCTTCGGCAGCGAGGACTCCATGATCCGTTTCGACATGAGCGAGTTCGGTGAACGGCACACCGTGAGCCGCCTGGTTGGTGCCCCTCCGGGGTACGTGGGTTACGACGAAGCCGGGCAGCTGACCGAGCGGGTGCGGCGCAATCCGTACTCGATCGTGCTGCTCGACGAGGTCGAGAAGGCCCACCCGGACGTGTTCAACCTCCTCCTGCAGGTCCTCGACGACGGGCGCCTGACGGACGGGCACGGACGCACCGTGGATTTCCGCAACACGGTGGTCATCATGACCTCGAACCTGGGGTCGGAGTTCCTGGCCAGCAAGGCGGGACCCACCGGATTCACCGCCGCGGGGGAGGGAAGCGCGTTCGGCTCGGAGAAGGCCCTGCGCGACCGCGTGCTGGCGCGGCTGCGTGAATCGATGCGGCCGGAGTTCCTTAACCGCATCGACGAGATCGTGCTGTTCCGCAGGCTCGACCAGGCCCAGCTGCGGCAGATCGTCCGGCTGATGCTGAACGATACCGAAGCCCGCCTGCGCTCGCAGGGCATCGGCCTGGATGTCAGCGAGGACGCGGTGGACTGGATCGCCGAGCGGGGCTACGAACCCGAATACGGTGCGCGGCCCATGCGGCGGGTGATCCAGCGCGAGCTCGACGACAGGATCGCCGACCTGCTGGTGGGCTCCGGCCTGGCGGCCGGGGGACAGGTCACTGTTTCCGCGGACGGGCCTGAGCTGGTGGTGGCTGCGGGTAGCCCGGAGGTTCCGCTGGCCGCCTAGCTGGTGGATCAGCGCGCACGGACAGCAGCGGCCCGGCCGGTGACGCCTGAGGCGTCACCGGCCAAGCCGCGGGCTAGCGCGAACGGACAGCTGCGGCCCTGCTTTTGAAGCCCTGCCGCTAGTGGATCAGAGCGAGCATGATCCCCACGCCCACGAACAGGACGCCGAACGTCCGGTTCAGGATCTTCTGCCCGCGCGCGTTGTGCGTGAACCGCTGGAACGATTTGGCCGCGGCGGCGAAGAAGAACCACATGACCAAAATGTCGATGACCACCACGGTGGCAGTCAGGACCAAATACTGGAGCAGCAGCGGCTGTTCCGGCCGGATGAACTGCGGCATGAAGGCCAGGAAAAAGATGATGGCTTTGGGGTTCAGCAGATTGACCCACAGGCCGCGGCGGAACATGGAGGGGGCCGGTTCGTTGCGGAGTTCGGCCGCTTTCTCCTGGTCCAGATCGGGCTTGTGCAGGAACTGCCGGATGCCCAGGTAGACCAGATAGGCGGCCCCTGCATACCGGATCACGTTGAAGGCCACGAGGGAGCTGGCCACCAGGACGCCCACGCCCAAGGCCACGATCAGCACATGGACCACCAGTGCAGCCTGCTGGCCCAGTATTCCCCAGATGGACCGCCGGAATCCCGAATTCAGCGAGTTGCTCATGGTGTTGATGGCACCGGCTCCGGGAGTGAAACTGATCAGGACGCCGGCGCCGGCCAGGGCCAGCCAAAGGGAGGATTGCACCAATCCAGTTTAGGGGCGGGAACGCTGCCGCAGCATCGCCGTGTTTCCTCTAGGCGCCCAAACGGCCGTAGCGGAGGATCATGTTCCCCTTGCTGGTGCGCTGCGAATCCTGCAGCTCCAGCCGCGTCACGGGGTCGCCGTCCTCGAACAGGCGGCGTCCGCTTCCGGCGATTACGGGGTGGACCATCAGCATCAGAGAATCCAGCAGGCCGGCGAACAGAAGCTGGCGGGTGAGCGAGATGCTGGCGAACACGGCAATCTCGCCGCCGTCGCCGTCCTTGAGGCCGGCCACAAACTCCTCCAGCGGGGCATCCATGAGGCGGGAGTTCTGCCATCCGAGCTCACCCGAAAGTGTCCTCGATGCCACGAACTTCGGCAGCTTGTTGATGAACTCGCCGAAGTCGGCGTCGTCGGCCGCGCTGGGCCAGTAACTGGCCCACTGCTCGTAGCCGATCCGGCCGAGGAGCCCGGTTTCCACCCGTGCCATCATCTGATTCATCCCCGCGCCGAGTTCCTCATCGAAACTGTCGAACTGCCAGAGGTTCGGGGACTCGACCACGCCGTCCACGGAATAGAAAAGGCCTGCGGTCAACGTGCGCATTGTGGGTTCTCCTCGCTGGTGGTTTTCCTTCGCATCCTAGGGACAGAACGGAGCCCAGGGAATGGGCTGCAGGAAGTACTAGGCCCTTGCGATGACTTCGCCGTTGGGGATCAGGAACCAGCCGTCGTCCGTGGAGCCCCAGCGGTGCCATCCGGCCGAGATCCGGGCCAGGTCCGCCGCGTTGGCGAAGCCGTATTCCAGGGCCTGGTCCGCGAATGCCGAGTGCAGCACACGCTCGCCCCACACCCGGGCCTGCCATCGGCGCTGCTGGCCGGTGGCATACAGCCAGTTGCTGCTGGTGGGTGCCACGTCGGTGAACCCTGCGGCCTGCGCCCACGAGACCAGCCGGCGTCCGGCATCGGGCTCGGCCCCGTTGCGCCGGGCAATGCGCTGGTAGAGCTCCATCCACTCGTCCAGTTCCGGGATGGCGGGATACCAGCTCATGCCGTGGAAATCGGCGTCCCGCACTGCCACAATGCCGCCCGGTTTGGCCACCCGGCGCATCTCTCGCAGGGCCTCGACGGGATCCGTCAGGTGCTGGAGCACCTGGTGGGCGTGGACAACGTCGAACGTTTCGTCCTCGAAGTCGAGGTCATAGATGTTGCCGGCCAGGAACTCGACGTTCTCCACCCCGCGCTCGGAGGCAAGGGCGGTGGCGTGGGCGATCACATCCGGGGAGCGGTCCAGCCCGGTCACGTGCCCCGGCGCCACCAGGCCGGCGAAATCGCAGGTGATGCTGCCCGGCCCGCAGCCGACGTCCAGCACGGACGCCCCCGGCGTGAGGTAGGGGATGACGAACGCGGCTGAATTCTCGGCGGTCCGCGAGGCATGGGCACGGACCACTGATTCGTGGTGTCCGTGCGTGTACACATCTTCAGGCTGCTGCGCACTCATAAGGAAACGCTACAGCGCCGTGGGGGAAATGCGCGGCAGCCGGGCGGAAGGAAAACAGGCAGTTTATGGTGCCTCGCCGTCCGTTTCCCCACTTCTGCTGCCCGCCGTTCTGCGGATGATTGGAGGAGTGGGAAACAACAAATCCAGCAATCCGGCAGGGCTCGGGCTGTTCCGGGCAACAGGCATCTACGTGGGCGCAATCCTCGGATCGGGCATCCTGGTGCTCCCGGCCATCGCCGCCCGGGAAGCGGGCCCGGCCTCGCTGCTCGCATGGGCCGCCCTGCTGGTGTTCTGCACGCCCGTCGCCTTCAGTTTCGCTGAGATGAGCCGCCAGGAGCCCGACGCCGGCGGGATCGCCCACTTTGTCACCCGGGCCTTCGGGCGCCGCGCCTCCGTGGTGGCCGGCTACCTGTTCTACTTCGCCATCCCGTTCGGCGCGCCCGCCACCGCGGTGATCGGCGGCAACTACATCGCCAATGCGCTGGGCGGCGGCCACGGGACCGCGCTGGTGGCCGCGGCGCTGCTGCTGGCGGCCGGATTCGCGAGCAACGCCGTCGGAATCAAGCTGTCCAGCCGCCTCCAGCTGGTGCTGATGGTCCTCCTTGTGGCGCTGCTGGCGCTCGCCGTAGCCGTGGCCGCACCCTTTGCCAAAGCGGAGAATTTCCAACCCTTCGCGCCGCACGGCTACTGGGCCGTCGGCGGAGCGGCCAGCCTGCTGTTCTTCTGCTTCGCGGGATGGGAGGCGGTGACGCACCTGGCGGCCGAGTTCCGGGATCCCGGCCGCGACCTCAAGCGCGCCACGTGGCTGACGCTCGTCGTCGTCGGGGTGGTGTACATCGGCGTCGTGGCAGCCTCCGTGGCCGTACTGGGTCCGGCCCTGCCCGGAAGTCCGGTGCCGGTCGCCGACCTGCTCGAAAAGGGGCTGGGGCCGCTGGCGGCCCCGCTGACCGCGGTTGCCGCGGCTGTGCTGACGTTCGGCCCGCTCAACACGTTCATCGCCGGCGCGAGCCGGCTCGGTGCCCGGCTGGCGGCCGACGGCGTGCTGCCGCCGGCGATGGCGCGCGGCGGCGGGCCGGGCGAGGTGCCTTCCGTGAGCCTCGCCGTCCTGGCCGGGATGACATTTCTGTCCTTCGGGGCGGCGGTCGCCGGGCTGGCCAGCATGCAGTTCCAGATCGGCGCTGCCTCGGCCTGCTTCACAGCAGTGACGGCCTTCGGCCTCGCGGCGGGCACCCGGCTGCTGCGGCCCGGAACGCCGGCGTGGTACGGCGTTATCGTCGCTGCGGCGGTGATGCTGCTGATCCTGCTGTTCAGTGGCTGGGCGCTGGCGGTTCCGGCGCTGCTGGCCGCGGCCGCGGTGTGGTCGGGGGCGCGGCTGCTGCCGGTTCCTGCGCGGCCGCTTCCTGTGCTGCGCTGATAGTCGCCCCGATCATGGACTCCATGAAGCGGGCGGCCACCTCCAGTTCCGCCGCGGTGAACTCCGCCATGGCGGCGCCCATGTGGCGGGCCAGCGGAAGGAACATGGCGCCGCCGTCGCGGTAGGCCTTGGGAGTCATACGGAGCTGGACCTGCCTGCGATCCGCTCCCTGGCGTTCGCGCACCACGTGCCCCGAGCCCGACAGCCGGTCGATCAGCGCCGTGGTGGCCGGGGAGCTGAGGTTCAGTTCCTTCCGGAGCACCCCGGGGGTGACGATCTGCTCCTTGGCCGTGTGCCGCATGATCACGGCCAGGGCATTGAGGTCCGTGCGGTGCATGTCATTGCGTCCGCCGGCGGAATCCACATACCGGTTGGCCTCGAGGGTGAACTCCTGCAGCAGCCGGACAAGGCCCTGGGGTGCAGCCGGTTCGGGCCGTTCGGATGACTCTTCGGACACGTCGACCTCCTTCTGCAGTGGCTTCGCAAATGCTCCGGCCTCGCGAAGATTCTCTCACTCAAAGCCGGACGGCACGATTTTCGGCGTGTACTTATCTCTACCTTGTACTTATCTCTATGGTGGAGATAGTCTATTATGGAGTTGATTCTACCCGGCCGAGGCAAGCACCAGAAGGACACATGAAACAGAGACATCCCGGCACTGCGCGCGTTCCGTTCTGGCTCCGCTGGCTGGTCCCCGTGTTGCTGGTAATCACGTGGCTGGCCATCGCGGGCCTCGGCGGCCCCACCTTCGGCCGGCTGGACGAAGTGTCCTCCAATGACCAGGCTTCGTTCCTGCCCTCTGGTGCGGAAGCCACGGAGGCCCAGGACTGGCAGGCAAAGTTCAGGGACTCGGATGAGATCCCGGCCGTCATCGTCGTCGAAAGCGGTTCCGCCTTCACTCCTGCGCAGCTGGGCGAGGCCGCCGTCCTCAAGGGCAAGCTCGAGGAAGTACAGGCAGGCAGCGCGGTCATCGGCCCCATCCCGTCGGAGGACGGCAAGGCGGTCCAGTTTGTGGTGCCCATTTCCTCCTCGGGCGAAGTCAAGGAGATCGTCCAGGAGTTGCGCGATGAGGTTCAGGCTTCGGCTCCGGAGGGAATGCGGACGTTCGTTACGGGTCCCGCGGGGCTGACCGCGGACCTGGTGAGCGCCTTCGCGGGCATCGACGGCATCCTGCTGCTCGTTGCCCTTGCCGCCGTGTTCATCATCCTGCTGATCGTCTACCGTTCCCTGCTCCTGCCCATCGCGGTGCTTTTCACCTCGGTGTTCGCGCTGTGTGCGGCCATCCTGCTGGTGTTCGGTATGGCCAAGCTTGGCTGGATCCAGCTCAGCGGCCAAAGCCAAGGCATCCTCTCCATCCTGGTCATCGGTGCCGCGACGGACTACGCGCTGCTGTACGTGGCCAGGTTCCGGGAGGCGCTGACCCACACCACCAACCGCACCGCGGCAGTCCTCACTGCCTGGAAGGCCTCCTTTGAGCCCATCCTGGCTTCCGGCGCCACGGTGATCATCGCCCTGCTGTGCCTGCTGTTCTCCGACCTCAACTCCAACAAGGCGCTGGGGCCGGTGGCGGCCGCCGGCATCCTGTGTTCGCTCTTAGCGGCCCTCACGCTGCTTCCGGCCCTGATGGCGTTGCTGGGCCGTGCCGCCTTCTGGCCGTTCCGGCCCAAGCTGGTGCCCGAAACCGAGCGTGAACCGCAGCTGGTCACCGGCCTCGAAGGCCAGAAAGGGCTGTGGCGCGCCACCGGCTCGCTGGTCTCCCGCCGGCCCCGGACCGTCTGGGTGGCCTCCGTGCTGCTGCTCCTGGTAGCGTCCGCCGGCATCCTGCAGCTCAAGGCCAACGGTGTGCCGCAGACCGACGTCATCCTGACGGCGTCCAACGCGGTGGACGGCCAGGACGCCCTGGCCCGCCATTTCGACGCCGGCTCCGGCAGCCCCGTGGTGGTCGTCGCTGACGAGGCGAAGGCGGAGGACTTGCTGGAGGCAACCAAGGCGACGGACGGCGTCGGCGACGCCTACCTGCTGGCGGACGGCGGCGCGCCCATCATCAGCGGTTCGCAAGCCGCGCCCGGCGCACCCGCGGCGCCCGGTGTCCGGGACGGCAAGGTGCTGATCAACGCGACCCTGAACTATGCGGCAGACTCCGGTGACGCCGAGAACGTGGTGGTGAAGCTGCGCGAGAACGTCAAAGCGGTCGACGGCGGCGCGCTGGTGGGCGGCGTGACCGCGACGGCCCTGGACACCAACACCACGGCCCAGCGCGACCTGGTGGTCATCATCCCCGTGGTGCTCGCCGTCATCCTGGTGATTCTGATGCTGCTGCTGCGCTCGGTGCTGGCCCCGGTGCTGCTCGTTGCCTCGGTGGTTCTCTCCTACGCCGCCGCCATGGGGGTCTCCGCCCTGGTGTTCAACAACATCTTCGGGTTCCCGGGCGCCGATGCCACTGTGCCGCTCTTCGGCTTTGTGTTCCTGGTGGCGCTTGGCGTCGACTACAACATCTTCCTGATGAGCCGGGTCCGCGAGGAATCGCTCAAGCACGGCACCAGGCCCGGGATCCTGCGGGGCCTCGGTGTGACGGGCGGCGTCATCACCTCAGCCGGTGTGGTGCTCGCCGCAACGTTCGCTGCGCTGGGTGTCATCCCCATCATGTTCCTCGTGCAGCTCGCCTTCATCGTCGCGTTCGGGGTCCTGCTGGACACGGTGCTGGTCCGCTCGCTGCTGGTCCCCGCACTCTCCTGCGACCTGGGCCGGCGGATCTGGTGGCCCGGCAAGCTCAGCCGGCCGGAGCCCGATGCGCGGGTACAGCGGGACGCCGGTACCCCGGAATCCGAACCGGAGACCGCCGGCCGCCGCTAGCCGGGGTCCGCCGTCCGGAGCCTCAAGCCTGCCCCCGCCACCAGGCCACCGTGGCGGCGGCGGCCTCCGGAAGGGGAGTCGGATGCAGGCCCAGGCTGGCTTCGCTCACCCGCGAGTCCATCACGAACGGCCGCTCGAACTGGTAGAGCATCTCGGCAACCTCCCGCATTCCGGGGGCGAACACCCCGATTATCCGCAGCAGCCAGCCGGGTATGGCGCCAACCTTCGCGGAAGCCACGCCGCCGGCTTCGGCGAAGGCGGTGGCGAGCTCGCGCTGGGTGAGGGCCGGGCCTGTGGGGGCATGCCACACCCGGTTCCACAGCCCCGGCGTCTGCGCCGCCCGGATCATGGCTGCGGCAAGGTCCGGCACGTAGGTGAAGGAGTGGGGCTGGTCTGCGCTGCCGATCACCAGCAGCCGCTTTCCGGCCAGCACCGCCGGCACGATGCGTTCGCCGGCGTGGGAGGTCCGCACCTGCGGACCGAAGAAGTCGCCCGCCACGACGCTCACGGTGTTCGTAGGGGAGGCTGCACGTGCCTTCAGCAGTTCGGTGCGCACACCGCGCTTGCCGCCCTGCGCCTCCCGGGGGCTGTCTTCAGCCATGACGGCGTCCGGCTGGCTGTAGGAGTACAGGCTCTCAGGAAATACGACGACGGCGCCCGCCTTGCCTGCCGCCGCCAGTACGGCCTCCTCGGCTTGCGGGAGCTCCTTTCGCCACGCTTCCGCTGCGTAGGCGGAGCCGTGGATGCAGTGGAACACGGCCGCCGCCCCGTCAAAAGCCTCGCCAAGCAGCGCGGGGCTGGAAACGTCCACGGACATCCTGTCGATGAGGGGGTGCTCAGGACCGCTGCCGGAACGGGTCAGGATCCGCACCCGTTTGCCTTGACCGGCAAGTTGCTCCGCGACGGTCCAGCCAACGGGACCGGCGCCGGTGACCACATACAGTTCGGGCATTGGCTTCTCTTTCCTATGGAATGTCATTCTGCTCTTCAGCAGCCAGTCTGCGGTTGATCCGCCATCCTGCGCTCTATCGAGAGAGCAGTGCTCTCGAAACAAGGATGTCCCTTGAGGGCGGGCATGTCAAGAGCAGTGCTCTCAATTGTTGACAGTGCTCTGATTCGTGGAATGCTGGACTCATGCCAGTCCCTGATTCCTCCGCACCCGGCCCCCGCTCAGCCGGCGCGGCCGCCGGTGAAGCCAGTGCTCCGGCGCCCCGCACGCCGCGGGAGCGCGCCAGGGCGCAGACCGTCGCCGATATCGTCCGGCTGGGCCGGGAGCACCTGGCCGTCCACGGGGCCGGAGCGCTGTCGCTTCGGGCCGTGGCGCGGGACCTTGGCGTCGTCTCTTCCGCGGTGTACCGGTACGTGGAAAACCGGGACGAACTGCTGACCCTTCTGCTGATCGACGCCTACGGCGAGCTCGGCGACGAGGTGGATGCCGCCGTCGGCCGCGTGGCGGACGCGGACTTCATGGGGCGCTTCCAGGCGCTGGGCCGCGCCGTCCGCGGCTGGGCCATCCGCGAGCCCGCCCGCTACGCCCTGCTTTTCGGCAGCCCGGTACCGGGATACCGGGCCCCTGCCGAGCGCACTACCGGGCCGGGGACCCGGGTGATCTCTAGCCTGATGGCCATCTTCGACGCCGCCTGGCGGGCAGGCGCGTTGGGCGCCGAGGCGGCGCCCGCGGGCGGGATTCCTGCGGTTCCCGGCCCCCTGGCGCCCGACCTGCACGCCATCCGGGAGGAGCTCGGCCTGGCCTTGCCCGATGATCTGCTGGCGCGCGGCGCACTGGCGTGGACGTCACTCTTCGGAGCCGTCAGCTTCGAAGTCTTCGGGCAGTACGGGGCGGACACCTTCTCGGCCCCTGACGCGCTTTTCGAACATCATCTCCGGGTGCTGGGCGGGCTGGCCGGGCTGGGCTAGGGGCCAATGTGGCCGCCGGGGCCAG
Source organism: Arthrobacter sp. P4_H3 (assembly GCF_056400885.1). NCBI lineage: Bacteria > Bacillati > Actinomycetota > Actinomycetes > Micrococcales > Micrococcaceae > Arthrobacter > Arthrobacter sp. P4_H3. Next base: position 385,009 of record NZ_JBFUKK010000005.1, on the reverse strand, counting down.
CGGTTTCGTAGCAATTGTGAACGCTAACAAAAAAGTCTTGTCTGCCCTTCTACAACGATGTAAAGTGTGGTGCAGCCCACGGTCGCGCAGGCCGGCTTCCGGTCATCCGAAGGCGGCTACAAGTTTTGTCCGGCTACGTCCAAAGGAGTGACGGTGAAGCACCAGGATTCCGGCAGTACCCATTTGAACCGCAGGCAATTGCTGCTGAGCGGAGGTGCCCTGTTCGGCGGGCTCGCCCTCGCCGGTGGCCTGAGCGGGTGCGGCGGTGCAGCCCAGGCCGCCGCGGACGACATCCGCTTCTGGCACCTGCTCTCCGGCGGAGACGGCATCAAAATGATGGCCATGATCGACAAAGCCAACGCGGACCACGCTGACTTCAGGATCAAGCCCACTGTGCTCGCCTGGGGCGCGCCGTACTACACCAAACTGGCCATGGCCTCTGCGGGCGGGCGGCCGCCCGAGGTGGCCATCATGCATGCGGCCAGGGTGCCCGGCTATGCTCCCGGCGGACTGCTGGATGCCTGGGACCTGGACCTGCTCGCGGAGTTCGGGGTGCGGCCGGAGGACTTCGGCCCGAGAATCTGGGAGAAGAGCCAGTTCAACGGCAAGGTGTTTTCGCTGGCCCTGGACTCGCACCCGTTTGTGATGCTCTACAACACGGAGGTGGCGGGCAAGGCCGGCGTGCTGGGGGACGACGGGAAGCTGGCCAAGATTTCCTCGCCGTCACAGTTCCTCGAAGTAAGCCGTGAACTGCAGCGCGTCACCGGCAAGCACGGACTCTCCTACGGATACCTGGGCGACGGCGCGCAGATGTGGCGTCTGTTCTATACCCTCTACCGGCAGCACGGCGCGGACTTCGTCCTGGATCCCGGCAAACCCGCCCAGGTGGAGCGGGATGTGGCCATCGACTGCCTGGAGTACATCAAGTCCCTGCTGGATAACACCATTTCCACAAGAAGCGGCGACGGCGGCACCGCCATCGCGGAATTCGCCAGTCAGGGGTCGGGGCTGCTTTTCACCGGCGTTTGGGAACTGCCCACCATGAAGACGGCGGGTGTTCCGCTCGGAGCCAGCACCATCCCCACCCTGTTCGGAACGCCGGCTGCCTTCGCCGACTCGCACTCGTTCGTGCTGCCGCACCAGGCGAAGCTTGACGAATCCAAGCGCCGCGGTGTGTACCAGTTCGTTGCGTCGATGCTCCAGGGCTCCCTGAGCTGGGCGGAGGCCGGCCACATTCCGGCCTACCAGCCGGTGGTGAAGTCCAAGGAGTACGCGGCACTGGATCCGCAGGCGGATTATGCGAACGCGGCGGACATCATCAACTACGATCCCGAGGCCTGGTTCACGGGTTCCGGATCCGACTTCCAGAGCTATTTCGCCGAGAACGTCCAGAACGTGTTCCTCGGACGGGACAAGGCCACCGACGGCTGGGACGCCTTCATGAAGCGCATCAACGCGGTCCTCGCCATGCCTAACCCGGTGTGAGCACCTAACCCGGCAGCACTGCCGGAGCACGCATCGCCGAATCCCGATTGAGCACCGCCCCGTTCGTGACAAAGGAGTCCTCATGAGCACCGCCCCAACAACAGCGCCCGCCGGGAAATCAACCCGCAGCCGGCGCGACGATATCCCAGCGCCCACCATCCCAGCGCCCGCGGCGAAATCATCCCGCTCCAGGCGCGACAACATCCACGGCTGGGCCTTCTCTGCCCCGTTCCTGGCCTTCTTCCTGACGTTCCTGGTCTGGCCCATGATTTCCGGGGCCGTCATGAGCCTCACCGGAAAGTCGCTCACCGGCGCCAACAGCGGGTTCATCGGCCTGGCCAACTACACCGAGGCGTTCGCCGACCAGGACATGTGGCGGTCGCTGGGGAACACCCTGTACTTCACGCTAATCAGCACCGTGCCCCTGGTAGTCATCGCCCTGGCCCTGGCAGCACTGGTCAACATGGGCCTTCCCGCGCAGTGGCTGTGGCGGCTCTCCTTCTTCTCGCCCTTCCTGCTCGCCTCCACCGTGGTCTCGCTCTTCTTTGCCTGGATGTACAACCCGGAGCTTGGGCTGTTCAACGATTTGCTTGCCAACCTGGGCATTCCGCCGGTGGCCTGGCTGAACGATCCCGCCGTGGCGATGTGGGCCATCGTGATTGCGACGGTCTGGTGGACCGTGGGCTTCAACTTCCTGCTGTACCTGGCCGCGCTGCAGAACATCCCGCAGCAGCACTATGAAGCGGCCTCGCTCGACGGCGCCGGCGGCTGGCGGCAGTTCTTCTCCATCAGCCTTCCCCAACTGGGCCCCACCACGGTGATGATCGTTATCCTGCAGATCCTCGCGTCCCTGAAGGTCTTTGACCAGATCTACCAGATGACCGAAGGCGGACCGGGCGGAGCGACCCGCTCCATCGTGCAGTACATCTTCGAGGCCGGATTCACGGGCTACCGGCTGGGCTACTCCGCAGCCATTTCCTACATCTTCTTCGGCCTGATCCTGCTCATCGCACTGGCCCAGGTCTTCACCGCACGGAAAAGGAGCGCCTAGCCATGGCCACCACCACACTTTCCAAGCCTGCACTCCGGCCCAAGGGCTCCGCCGAAACCGTGCCAAACCGCCGGCCGAAGACGCCGCTGGCCCGCATCCTGGCCACCGCCGTCGTCTCCGTCCTCGCCGTGGCGTGGCTCGTGCCCTTTGCCTGGGCCACCGCCACCGCACTGAAGACCGAAACGGATGCCGCGACCACCCCCATCAGCTGGATCCCGGCGTCGGGCTTCACCTTCGATGCCTTTGCCAAAGTGCTGCAAAGCGGCAACATCCCCACCTGGACGCTCAACTCACTGTTCACTTCCGCGGCGATCACCGCCATCACGCTGGTGATCTCCGCGTCCGTGGCCTACGCCATTTCGCGGATCGACTTCCGCGGCAAGAAGATGCTGATGGGCGTGATCGTGGCCTCCATCATCATTCCTCCGCCGGTCCTCATCATTCCGCTGTTCCAGCAGATGCAGTCGCTGAACCTGATCGACACTTACTGGGCGTTGATCCTGCCGCAGGTGATCCACTCGCCCATGGTGTTCGTGCTCAAGAAATTCTTCGACCAGATTCCGCGTGAACTCGAGGAGGCAGCCCTGATGGACGGCGCGGGCCGGCTGCGGATCTTCACCACGATTGTGCTCCCGCTGTCCCGCCCGATCCTTGCCGCCGTGGCCATCTTTGTGTTCATCGGGGCGTGGAACAACTTCCTGTGGCCGTTCATTGCCACGAACGAGAGTTCCCTGCTCACTTTGCCTGTGGGGCTGCAGACCATCAAGAGCGCCTACGGCATCCAGTACGCCCAGAACATGGCCTCCGCCCTGCTGGCCGCACTGCCCCTGATCGTGGTGTTCCTGTTCTTCCAGCGGCAGATCATCAGGGGCGTGGCCACCACCGGCCTCGCCGGCACCTAGGCCATCGCCGGACCTCAACACCCTGCGCCATCCACACCAAGCCAAACACCAGGACAGGAGCAAAATGTCCCGCGCACGAATCACCATTGACCGCGACTTCACCGTAGGTGAAGTTCCCCGCCGGATCTTCGGATCCTTTGTTGAGCACATGGGCCGCTGCGTCTACACCGGCATCTACGAGCCGGGCCATCCCCGGGCGGACGACCGCGGTTTCCGCCGTGACGTTATGGACCTCGTCAAGGAACTCGGCGCCACTGTCGTCAGGTACCCCGGCGGAAACTTCGTCTCCGGCTACAACTGGGAGGACGGCATCGGACCGGTCGCGGACCGGCCCCGCCGGCTGGACGGCGCCTGGCACACGCTGGAAACCAACGCGTTCGGGCTGCACGAATTCGTGGACTGGTCCCGCGAAGCCGGGGTGGAGGTCATGGAAGCCGTCAACCTCGGCACCCGCGGCGTCGATGCCGCCCGCGAACTGGTGGAATACGCCAACATCCCGTCCGGCACCCGGCTGTCCGACCTGCGCCGCAAGAACGGCCATGAGGACCCCTTCAACATCAAGCTGTGGTGCCTGGGCAACGAGATGGACGGGCCGTGGCAGATCGGGCACAAAACGGCCGAGGAGTACGGCCGGCTGGCCCAGGAAGCCGCGAAGGCCATGCGGTTCGTGGATCCCGACATCGAACTCGTGGCCTGCGGCAGCTCGAACTCGGGCATGCCCACCTTCGGCGCGTGGGAGCAGACCGTCCTGACCCACACCTACGATCAGGTGGACTACGTCTCGCTGCACGCTTACTACCAGGAGCACGACGGCGACGCCGGCAGTTTCCTGGCCAGTGCCGTGGACATGGACTACTTCATCGAATCCGTGATCGCCACAGCGGACGCCGTCCGGGCCAAGGGCAAGCACAAGAAGCACATCAACCTGTCCTTCGACGAATGGAACGTCTGGTACACCCGTCCCGGTGACGCCGACAGCCCGGCGGAAGTGGGCAGGCACGGCTGGCGCGAGCACCCCCGCGTCATCGAGGACCAGTACAACGTGACGGACGCCGTCGTCGTCGGGACCTTCCTCAACTCCCTGCTCCGGCACGGAGACCGCGTCAAGATCGCCAACCAGGCGCAGCTGGTCAACGTGATCGCCCCCATCCTGAGTGAGGAAGGCGGGCCTGCGTGGAAGCAGACCATCTTCCACCCGTTCGCCCGCATGGCCGAGCTGGCCCACGGCCAGATCCTCCGGCTGGCGGTCGATTCGGACAAGTACAGCAACACCAAATTCGGCGACGCCGACCTCGTGGACGTCAGCGCCACCTGGAACGAGGAGACGGGGCGCATCGCGCTGTTCCTCGCCAACCGCGGGCTGGAAGAGGCGGCGGACATCGAAGTGGTGCTTCGCGGCTTCGACGCCCGGCAGGTGGTCCGGGCCGAAGTGCTCCGGATTCCTGACGGCGCCGACCGTTTCATCACCAACACGCAGGAAAACCCCGGCGCCGTCGGTCTCACTCCGCTGGAGGGGGTCAAGGCCGCCGGCGGCGAAGTCCGTGCAAGCCTGCCCGCCCTTTCGTGGGCTGCCATCGAACTGGAGGTCGTGCGCAACTGAGGTGAAGTGCTGACACAGTGACGGGCGACGGCGGGCGGCACGTTTTCGTGGCCGCCCGCCGTCGTGCGCGGGGCCGGGGACGGGGCCCGTTCGGCCCTGTCGGACGGCCGGCCGGATGGGTAGACTGCCACTGCGCCCGTCCGGGCGTCCGATGCTTCCAGGAGGGATCCGTCAGTGTCAGAGAACAGTGAATTCGAAGCACCAAAGCAGCCCGCCACCGAACCCGCGCCGGCAGGCGAAGCGGACAGCGGTCAGTATGTCGACGGTGACTACGGCAAAGCGGGAATTGCTCGCGAGGACGAAATGACCGCCGTCGAAGGCGAGTATCCCGAAGGCGATTATGGAACCGCCGGGGATGTCGAGGAACCGGCCGGCGCCGTCGAAGGCGAGTACGAGGCCGGCGACTACGGCAAGGCCGGCACGGCGGGGGAGAACCTCGTCACCGTTGAGGAAGCCGAGTATCCGGACGGAGACTACGGAGCCGCCGGCACGGCAGGCGCTGCCGGGAGCGCCGAGGGCATTGAGAGTGTGCCTGAGGAGCACCGGCTGGTCGAGGACGAAGTGCCCGTGGAAGACGAGGCCGACAAAGAAGACGAGGATCAGCCGCGCGATCCCGCCTGAAAAAGCCCGCCTAGGACGCTGCCCGGGGGCCGTTCACGCACAGCGAAACCCGGCCGCGGCCGCCGTCGTAATGCCTGTAAACCGGGGGAAACCCGGGTCCTTCGCCGCAATCCCCCGCCGCCGCAATCCAAAGTTGAGTCGAACTGGCTCAACTTTGGATTGACTTAAATCCGGCCATGAGTAAAGTTGAGTGTAGATCGCTCAATCAGTGGGCGTGCCTGAATTTCGACCAGCCCGGACACCGGGCCCGGGATCGTTTCCAAGGAAAGAAGGAAGCAACACATGTCACGTGCAGTAGGTATCGACCTCGGAACCACTAACTCCGTCGTCTCCGTTCTCGAAGGTGGCGAGCCCACCGTTATTGCCAACGCCGAGGGCGGCCGCACCACGCCGTCCGTCGTTGCGTTCTCCAAGTCCGGCGAAGTCCTGGTCGGCGAGATCGCCAAGCGCCAGGCCGTCAACAACATCGACCGCACCATCGCCTCCGTCAAGCGCCACATGGGCACTGACTGGTCCGTGGCGATCGATGACAAGAAGTACACCGCGCAGGAAATCTCCGCCCGCATCCTGATGAAGCTGAAGAACGACGCCGAGTCCTACCTGGGCGAAAAAGTCACCGACGCCGTGGTTACGGTTCCGGCCTACTTCAACGATGCCCAGCGCCAGGCCACCAAGGAAGCCGGAGAAATCGCCGGCCTGAACGTCCTGCGCATTGTCAACGAGCCCACCGCGGCCGCCCTGGCCTACGGCCTGGACAAGGGCAAGGAAGACGAACTCATCCTCGTCTTCGACCTCGGCGGCGGAACCTTCGACGTCTCCCTCCTCGAGGTGGGCAAGGACGAAGACAACTTCTCCACCATCCAGGTCCGCTCCACCGCCGGTGACAACCACCTCGGCGGCGACGACTGGGACCAGCGCGTCGTTGACTACCTGCTGAACCAGCTCAAGGTCAAGGGCATCGACCTGTCCAAGGACAAGATCGCCCTGCAGCGCCTGCGCGAGGCCTCCGAACAGGCCAAGAAGGAACTTTCTTCCTCCACCAGCACCAACGTCTCCCTCCAGTACCTCTCCGTCACCCCCGACGGCCCGGTCCACCTGGACGAGCAGCTGACCCGCGCCAAGTTCCAGGACCTCACCAAGGACCTGCTGGACCGCACCAAGAAGCCGTTCCAGGACGTCATCAAGGAAGCCGGCATCAAGCTCTCCGAGATCGACCACATCGTCCTGGTGGGCGGTTCCACCCGTATGCCCGCCGTGTACGAACTGGTCAAGGAACTGGCCGGCGGCAAGGAGCCCAACAAGGGCGTCAACCCGGACGAGGTCGTCGCCGTCGGCGCCGCGCTGCAGGCAGGTGTCCTGAAGGGCGAGCGCAAGGACGTGCTGCTGATCGACGTCACCCCGCTGTCCCTCGGCATTGAAACCAAGGGCGGTGTCATGACGCACCTGATCGAGCGCAACACGGCCATCCCCACCAAGCGGTCCGAGACGTTCACCACGGCTGACGACAACCAGCCGTCCGTGGCCATCCAGGTCTTCCAGGGCGAGCGCGAGTTCACCCGCGACAACAAGCCGCTGGGCACGTTCGAGCTGACCGGCATTGCTCCGGCTCCGCGCGGCGTCCCGCAGGTCGAGGTCACCTTCGACATCGACGCCAACGGCATCGTGCACGTCTCCGCGAAGGACAAGGGCACCGGCAAGGAACAGTCCATGACCATCACCGGCGGCACCGCCCTCTCCAAGGAAGACATTGACCGCATGGTCAAGGACGCCGAGGAGCACGCAGCCGAGGACAAGGCCCGCCGCGAGGCAACGGACACCCGCAACACGGCCGAGCAGCTCGCCTACTCCGTGGACAAGCTCATCGTCGACAACGCCGACAAGCTGCCCGAAGAGGTCAAGACCGAGGTCCAGGCCGACGTCGACGCCCTCAAGAAGGCCCTCGAAGGCACCGACGATGCCGCGGTGAAGACCGCGTTTGAGAAGCTGCAGGCTTCCCAGACCAAGCTCGGCGAAGCCATCTACGCGCAGGCCGGTTCGCCGGACGGTGCCACGGGTGCAGCAGGCGCTGAGGGTGCTCCCGCCGGCGGCGACAAGACGGGTTCTGCTTCCAGCGAGGAAGACATCGTCGACGCCGAGATCGTTGACGAAGAAGAGAAGAAGTAATCATGCCGCATCACGGTAACGAGGAAGAGCACAGCTCTTCCAAAGACCATGGCCGCGACAACCGGGAGAACGAGCGCCAGGAGAACGAGCCGCAGAAGCCGGTCATCCACGACAACCGCAAGGTTGATCCGAAGACCGGCCAGGCCCGCCACCCTGACCAGGAGCGCGCTGCCGCAGGGGACTCCGGTTCCGGGGACGCACTGTCCCAGGCCGAGGACATCCTCAACAGCGTTGAGGTTCCGGCCGAGGAATCGGTGGCGCAGGGCGTAGGCGCAGAGGAGGCGGAGGAACTCAGGAACGATCTCCGCCGCCTGCAGGCCGAGTACGTCAACTACCGCAAGCGCGTGGAACGCGACCGTGCCGTGGCAGGGGAGATGGCCGTCATCGGCGTCCTGAACTCGCTGCTTCCGGTACTGGACGACGTCGACGCCGCCCGCCAGCACGGCGACCTTGCCGACGGCCCGTTCGCCGCGATCGCCGCCAAGCTGGAGAACGCGCTGAAGACCTACGGCCTGGTGCGCATCGATGAGACCGGAGTGGAGTTCGATCCCACGATCCACGAGGCCCTCATCCAGCAGCCCGGCGAGGACGTCGAAATCGACACCGTCAGCCAGGTCCTGCGCTCCGGCTACAAGTCCGGCGAGCGGGTCCTCCGGGCAGCACGACCAAGCCACCACGCGAAGGGGCGGGGGCCCATCACCTGCGCAGCGCATTTTGTAAGAACTTGAAAGGAAACGCCATTGGCTAGCCAGGACTGGGTCGACAAGGATTTCTATAAGATCCTTGGAGTCGCCAAGGACGCTTCCGACGCCGATATCAAGAAGGCCTACCGGAAGCTTGCGCGCCAGCACCACCCGGACACGAACGCGGGTGACGTGGCTTCGGAGAAGAAGTTCAAAGACATCTCCGAGGCCTATTCCGTGCTCTCGGATCCCGATGAGCGGCAGCAGTATGACGCGATCCGTGCCATGGGCGGCGGCGCGCGGTTCGCTCCCGGCGGCGGGGGCGGAGCGCCTGGCGGTGCCGGCTTCGAAGACCTCTTCGGCGGCCTGTTCACCGGTGGCAGCGGCCGTCACTCCGGTGGCTACAGCACCTCTGGCGGCATTCCGCCGGAGTTTGCCGACCTCTTCGGCGGACAGTTCGGCGGGCCCGGCTCCGGGGCCGGGTTCCAGCGCGCACCGCAGAAGGGCGCCGACCGCACGGCGACCACCACCATTTCATTCGCGGGTTCCATCCGCGGCACCACCATCGGCCTGCGCGAACCTGAGGGCGACGTCATCGACGTCCGTGTCCCGGCAGGCATCAAGGACGGCCAGAAGGTCCGCGTCCGCGGCAAGGGCCAGTACGGTCCCGCCGGCAACGGTGACCTCATGGTCACCGTGAATGTCAAGGGCCACGACTTCTACACCCGTGACGGCGACAATCTCCGCATCCACGTTCCGGTCTCCTTCCCCGAAGCGGCCCTGGGCGCTGACATCGAGGTGCCCACGATCGACGGCGAGAAGGTCAAGGTCCGCGTTCCCGCAGGAACCCCGTCCGGACGCACGCTGCGTGTCAAGGGCCGCGGAGTCAAGCACGCCAAGGCCACCGGCGACCTGCTGGTGACCATCGACGTCGTGGTTCCGCAGAAGCTGACCAAGGAAGCGGAGGAGGCCGTGAAGGCCTTCGCCGCAGCCACCGCCGGTCAGGACGTCCGCGCCGGCCTGGCAGCCAAGGCACGCCTCTAGGGTTTCGGGGGACAGGGCAGGGATTAGGGAGAGGGCGGGCATGGACATTAACTTCGATCAGCCGATCTTCGTCATCTCGGTGGCGGCTGAGCTGGCAGACATGCACCCGCAGACGCTGCGGCAGTATGACCGCCTGGGCATCGTTTCGCCCAGCCGCGCGCCCGGAAAATCCCGGCGGTACTCCCAGCGTGACGTCAACATGCTCCGCGAGGTGCAGCGGCTCTCGCACGAGGGCGTGTCGCTGGAAGGAATCAAGCGGATCCTGCAGCTGGAGAACCAGGTGGCTGCGCTGCAGCGACGCGTGGGCGAACTGACCGAGGAACTGGGCCGCCGCCGCACGCCGCTGGACTCGCGCATTTTCGCTGCCGGGACCGCGGGCGACGTGGTCAGCCTGGCGCGCGGCCAGCGTCCCCGCGCCCGCTCCCAGGCCGTTGTGGTGTGGCGCCCGCGCCCCACCGACTGACCCGCAGACGGGCACGGCGGCTTTGCCTTGACAGGCGAAGCGTACCGGAACAGAGTGGATGGTCACGCCCGCTCGCTGCCAGTCTTCATTGCCCCGGAAGGAACGCCCTCATGGCCTTTGTCTCTGTCGGAAAAGAAAACAGCACCACCGTTGAGCTGTACTACGAGGACCACGGACAGGGACAGCCGGTGGTCCTCATCCACGGTTACCCCCTCGACGGAGCCTCCTGGGAACGGCAAACCGCTGTGCTGCTGGAGGCCGGCTACCGGGTGATCACCTACGACCGCCGCGGGTTCGGTAAATCCAGCAAGCCCACCGAGGGCTACGACTACGACACCTTTGCCGCGGACCTCAATTCCCTGCTCGCCGAGCTCGATCTGGGTGACGCCGTGCTGGTGGGCTTCTCGATGGGAACCGGCGAAGTGGCGCGCTACCTCAGCACCTACGGATCGGCCCGCGTGTCCAAAGCCGTGTTCCTTGGCTCCCTGGAGCCCTTCCTGCTGAAGACGGCGGACAACCCCGACGGCGTTCCCCAGGAAGTCTTCGACGGCCTGCTCAGCGCCGTGAAGGAAGACCGCTACGCCTTCTTCACGGAGTTCTTCAAGAACTTCTTCAACACCGACGACACCCTGGGCAGCCGCCTCAGCGAAGAAGCGCTGCGGGCCAGTTGGGTCACCGCGAGCAACTCCTCCGCGCACGCCTCCGTGGCTGCGCAGCCCACCTGGCTGACGGACTTCCGCGAGGACATCCCGAAGATCGACGTTCCCGCGCTGATCGTCCACGGAACGGCGGACAACATCCTGCCCATCGACGTCACCGGCCGCCGCTTCAAGGAAGCGCTGCCCGCCGCGGACTACGTGGAGATCGAGGGCGCCCCGCACGGGATGCTGTGGACCCACGCGCCGGAAGTCAACGAGGCACTCCTGGCGTTCCTCAAAAAGTAGGAGCTCCCCGGCCTTCCCGAGGCTGCGCTAACGGAGCGGCACGCTAGCTGGTTGCGGCGTGGACCCTGAGTTGCATCAGGGCGAGGTCGATCAGCGGCGTGCGGGCCCCGAGGAGCCGTGCCCGCCGGGTGAAGTCGCCCAGCAGGTGTTCCGTCTCGCCGGGGAGGCCGGCAACGATGTCGCGGTAGAGGGACGATGTGAAGCTGGATCCCGGCTGCGTGAGTATGCTCACGGACTGCTCCGTTTCGTGGTCCGGCACCGGATGGCCGGCCGCGGCCGCGACGGCACCAGCTTCGGCCAGGACGGAGTGCACGAACTCCTTGCCGCCGGGCACTGCGACGATGGCGCCCACCGGTCCCCGCATCAGGCAGGTCACGGTGCCGGCAGAGACGATGAAGACCCATTTGTGCCACATGGATGCCAGGGCATCCGCCGTGGCCGAGGCCTTGAACCCGGGCACCGTGAAGAGCTCCACCGCCTGCAGGACGCGGTCACTCGGCGGGCCGTGCTGTTCCCCGACGGTGAGTGTCGCCAGCGGATTCATCTGCAGGATGTCGCCGTCGTCGGTGACGGTGGTGACCACCTTGACGATCCCGCCGAGGACCCGTTCGGCGCCGAATGCGGCCTCCAGCGTGTCCATGTGGGCCAGGCCGTTGAGGAACGGAATGATCACTGTCTCCGGCCCGACTGCCGGTGCCATGTCGGCCAGCGCCTGGGGGAGGGCTGATGCCTTCACGGTAACCAGCACCAGATCGTAGGGGCTGTTGAGGTCCGCCGCGGTGACAAGCGCAGGTTCGATGATGTCCTCTTGTCCCAGTCCGGTGATGCGCAGACCGCGCCGGCGCAGGGTGGCGGCCCGACCCCCGCGGACCAGGAAGGTCACGTCCCGGCCGGCCTGCGCCAGGCGCGCGCCGAAATATCCGCCGGTGGCGCCGGCACCGACAACCAGGATCCTTTGGGCATGCGGCTGGCTTTTCATAGTGCTCCTCAGTGATGCGGGCGCCACCGGACTGAGTACCCGGGAGGGCTTCCCGGCGCCGGGACAGGCAGAATAGAGTACACGCTACTCGTGACGGACCGCAGCGGCAGCCGCTTGAATGGAGCACAGCTGGGTCTCACAGCTTGTTTCTGGTCTCTCTGGGGGTTTTCCTTATGCGTGTTCTCTGCAATCCCGAGGTGTCACTTCCGTGCCCTGCGGCAACTCCATGCCCTGCACAAATTGGCGGCGTCCGATGAGCGCGGGAATGGAATCCGTTGCCATGTTCGCGGGCTCGATGTCCGGGCAGGTCCTGCTGTCCCTAGGCCAGACTATGGTGGTGGTGTGCCTCTGTTTCGATATGGTGCGTGCCCTGTCCGTGCCCAGGTCGCACCGGCGCTACGTGGCCAGCACCATTTTCCGCACACTGGCCGTGCCGTCCGTCCTGGTCATGGGCATCAGCGTGCTGGTTGACGCCGCCTTCTGGTCCTGGATGGACGTGGCCATGGGCGTCTTCGTGATGGTGATGATCGTCTTCCGCCTGCACCACGACAAGGACGAGGACAACTGGTGGAAGGGCAAGGGCAAGAAACTCGCCCGCTGGGCCCGGAAACAGCTGTCGTCGGGACGGTCCCTCGTGCCCGCGATGGCCTGACGTCCGGCGTTGGAACGCTGGCCGTCAAACCCTCAGTCGTTGAACAGGCCGGCCAGGTCCTCTGCTGTCAGGGAACCGCCGGAGAGCGCATCGCCCTCCATGACGTCCGCGAACAGCTGAGACTTCTTCGCCTTCAGCGCCATGACCTTTTCCTCGATGGTGTCCTTGGCGACCAGCCGGTAGACCATCACATTCCGTGCCTGCCCGATCCGGTGGGTGCGGTCCACGGCCTGTGCCTCCGAGGCCGGGTTCCACCACGGGTCCAGCAGGAACACGTAGTCCGCCTCGGTCAGGTTCAGGCCGAAGCCGCCGGCCTTGAGGCTGATCAGGAACACGGGGGCGGTGCCGTTCTTGAACTCGTTCACCACATCGGTACGGTTGCGGGTGCCGCCGTCGAGGTAGCAGAACTCGATCTTCTCCTCGACCAGCCGCTCACGGACCTTGCCCAGGAACCCGGTGAACTGGCTGAAGATCAGTGCCCGGTGGCCCTCGGCCACGAGGTCCTCCAGCTGCTCGAACAGCACGTCCAGCTTGCTGGACCGGACACCGGACAGGGAAGGATCCACCAGGGATGCGTCCAGGCTGAGCTGGCGCAGCAGCGTCAGCGACTGGAAGATGGTGAAGCGGTTCTTGTTGACGTCGTCGATGAGGCCCAGGATCTTCTGGCGCTCCCGCTGCAGGTGGGTTTGGTACACCTTCTGGTGCCGGGGGTTCAGCACCACCTCGAGGATCTGTTCCTGCTTCGGCGGCAGGTCGTGGATGACCTGCTCCTTGGTGCGGCGCATCATGAGCGGACGGACCCGACGGCGGAGCTTGTCCAGCTGCCCCTTGTCGCCGTTCTTCTCCACCGGCTTCTGGTAGTACTCGGCGAACCGCTTGGGGCTCGCGAACAGGCCGGGCGCCACAATTGAGGTGAGCGCCCAGAACTCCATCAGGTTGTTTTCCAGCGGCGTGCCGGTGATGGCCAGCTTGAACGCCGCCGGTAGCTTCCGCGCGCACTGGTAGGCCTTGGACTGGTGGTTCTTCACGAACTGGGCCTCGTCCAGCACCAGGGCCGCCCATTCGCGGGACGCGTACGCCTCGTAGTCGATCCGGAACAAGGCGTAGGACGTGATCACGATGTCCGCGCCGGCCATGGCCTCGGCCGGGTCCACGCCGTTCTTTGCAAACGTCTCACCGATGGCCCGGACGGTGAGGCCGGGAGCGAACCTTGCGGTTTCAGCCTCCCAGTTGCCCACCACGCTGGTGGGGGCCACAACCAGAAAGGGTGCGGAGCCCGGTGCGGCGGCCGCACCCGGGGCGGCGTCGTCGTCGGAAGCCTGCGCCCCGTCAGCAACGATGCCCGCCGGAACCCGGGTGGCTTCCTTCGCTGCGCAGATCAGTGCCAGCGCCTGGACGGTCTTGCCCAGGCCCATGTCGTCAGCCAGCACCCCGCCGAGTCCGTGCCGGTAGAGGAAGCTCAGCCAGTTGAAACCCTCCAGCTGGTACGGGCGCAGCTCGGCATTCAGCGTGGCCGGCAGGGGCAGCCCTTTGATGCCGCCCTCGAGCAGCCCGCCCACGGCCTCGCGCCAGGCGGCGGCCTGCTCGTCCACAATGCCCAGGTGCGCCAGTTCGTCCCAGAGACCCGCCTGGAACCGGCTGATCTGCAGCGGTGCATCCTTGTTGTCCTGCAATGAACGGGCTTCGTCAATGAGGGCGCGCAGCTGATGCAGTTCGGGCAGGTCCAGGGAGAAGTACGCGCCGCTGGGCAGGAGCATCCGGGTTTCACCGGCCGCCAGTGCGGAGAACAGCGCGGCGAAGGAAACCGGTTGGCCCTCAAGCGTGATCACAATGCCCAGGTCGAACCAGTCGCGGCTGTCCGTGGCCTTGGTGGAGATGGCCACCACGGGGGCTTCCTCGGCCTCGCGGTAGTCGGCGATGTCGCCCGCGGTGTCCACCACGACGTCCGGGGTGTTGCGGAGCTGCGGCAGCACTTCCTCGGTAAAGGCCAGGGTGTCCAGCCCGCTCAGCTCTGCTGACGCCGCCAGCCGCGGGGTGCCCCAGCCGCCCGTGGCGGATTCGCCCAGCTTGGGTACAACCTCCCAGGGCTGGCCCACGGACTCGAGGATGCGGGCTTCGGTGGGGTCGTCCCGGTAGCCATGGTCGCCCGGGTGGCGCCACAGCGGCTGTGCCGTGACCAGGTTCCCGGACTTGTAATGCCATTCCCAGTGCAGGCGCACTTTGTGGTCGGTGCCGTAGTTTGCCAGCAGGGACAACGTGGGAACGGCCAGCGTGGGCAGCTCAACGGACTCGTCCGACGCGGTGACCCGGGCGGCCTGCTTGAGCTTGGGGTAGAAACCGGTGAGGAACCGGGTCTCGTCCCGGGCCGGAATGTGCAGGGCGCTGCCGGCCGTGACGAACGTCAGGAGTTCCTCGCTGAGGCCGCTTTCCAGGGGAGCCAGCGTGATGATCGATCCGGTGCCCACGCCCGGAAGGGCGTCCCCTCCGGACGTCAGGAAGATCCCGTGCGCAGGACGGCCGATCGTCCCCACGGACGCCGGATCAACCACATCCCCCTCGACGGTGATGGTGGGCGCAAGCGTCAGCCCGCCGTCGTCGGGCGTTTTCCCGTTTGAGACGGCGCCGGCTTCATCCCCGCCGGAAGCGCCGAACCGGGTCAGATTAAGTCCGACGGCGGCAGGGTCCTCCACGAACCGTACGGGTTCCGGGCCGCTGGCGTGCACCAGGGCGACGCCGATCTTCCGCGCCTGGGCCAGCAGGCTCCACAGGTTTTTTCCGGCGTAGGTGTTCAGTCCCAGCCAGGGCGCGGTGGAATTGTGCTGGCGGTTGGCGAGGGCGGTGTGGGACGCAAGGAATTCCTGCATCCACTCCACGTGCGACTCGTTGCATTCGCGCCGGTAGTTGAGGTAGCTGAGCGTGTTCCAGGAGACGTCGCCGCGGATCCACTTGCCCTTGGCGCCCATGATCACGGGGCGTGCCTTGAGCTGGCGCACGCTGCGGAGCGGATCACGCCGGCCCGTGTAGGAGAAGTGCGGGGCAGGCTCTTCGATGTCGAACTGCAGGGCCAGCGGGATGCCGTTGGTGGACTGGGTGATTCCCGGCCGCGCAATGAGCGGGCCCAGTGCCTGCTCCCAGTCCGGCATCTCCTGCGCGAGCGGCTCACGGGCCAACCTGGTGGCCCCGGCCGGGGCCAGCAGCTGGACGCGAGTGGCCGGATTGTCCTCCGCGGCGAACAGCAGCGCGGCCACGTGCTTGCAGTCCTTCCGCACGGGGCAGCTGCAGACGCCCACGGTGCAGCTCCAGCCGCCCGCCTTCCGGACCAGCTTCGCAGTGGTTGAATAGGGCGCGTCCGATCCGCCGCGGACCTTGCCGAGCATTAGGCCGGTGGCGGCATCGAAGGAAATCCCCGAGACCCGGCTGCCCATGGCGTAGGCGAGTCCGGCCGCGAGGGAGCGGTCGTTGATCGCGGGGGTCTGTATTGCCAGTGCCGCACTCTCGTCCGGTTGGGATGGCATGGTGCGCGCTACTTTCAGCAGGTAAAAATCTGCAGGTTATCTGACCCATCTTACCGAGCCGGGACAGGCCCTGAAACTTCGCCCAACGTTCAACTCCTCCTCAACCCGTGGACCGGTCCGCTGCATAGCGTGAAAGGGTCCTGAGCACCACCCGCTTTCAGCAGTGAGGATTTCCCATGAGCACCGTTCAGCCCGCCAGCAAGCACCCCGTTGTCCTGACAATCGATAGCGCCCCGGCGGCCAACGAGGACGTGGTTGATTCCAACGTGACGGTGGTCAACGCCATGTACGCGGAACTGCTCGACGCCCCGGAAATTGCGCCGAACGCCCTGCGCAGCTACTACGTTGACTTCTACCTCACCCAGGCGCTGGCCGGCGGCTTCGCGCAGTACGTCTTCACCGTGCCGGAGCGCGAAGAGATCGACGCCTACGTCCGCGAAGGCCTGGAAGGCATGGGCGCCACCGCCCACCTGGCGCTGTTCAACCGCGCGGCCGCGGCTTTTGATGCCCTCTCCGAAGACGACGCCGACACGTATCTGGACGGGGACACTGAACACTTTGACGACGCCGACGACGACGGTGACAGCACCGACGACGCCGACGACGACGGCGACGCCGACGACAGCACCGACGGCGACCGCGGGAGCGCCACTGCGGAGGCGGCCCGGTCTGCCGAGGCAGTCCGGGAACTCCAGGGGCTTGACGACGACTTCGAGTCGCTGCTGGAGACCGAGGACATCCTTGCGCTGAACGCCGCGTGGCTCCGCAGCCAGGAAGGACTGCTGGTGCTGGCCGACGAGCAGCTGGAGCTGCACATCGCAGAGCGCGTGGCGCAGATCCCCAACCTGGCCGAACGCCAGGCCGAGGCCGCGGAAGAGGCACTTGAGAACGCGCCGGAGTTCGAACTGATCATCCGCGAACTGTGCGACGTCGCCGGCCACGAGCTGCAGAAGATCACCATGGGCGATCCCAACTACGAGCACAACGGCGAGACTGTCCTGGCCTGGCACTTCATCACGGACCACGGTGATTTCATCATGGTGGAAGAGGACGATGAGGCTTACATGATCAGCCCCTCGACCAAGGAAATTGTTGCTGCGGTTGAGTTCGAAGAGGCTGACGCCTAGGTCCCTGCGCCAGGGCTGCGGCGACCGCGGCGGGAACACCGGGGCGCATCCCCTGTAAAATTGAGTGAAATCAGACCAGAATGCAGAACGCCGGCGCCGGCTATAAACCCGGCGCCGGCGTTTTTGCATCACGATGATCGGTGGACATGTCACTCAGGTTTCTTCCCAGCAAACTCACGCCACGGGCCCTGTGGGCCGCGGTGGCCGCTGCCGCTGCCTTGGTGCTGGTGGCGGTGGCCGTGGTGGTGGGGTTGGGGTCCCGGCCGGACCCGGGCAGCCCGGCTGAGCAAGCGCTGGCTGACGTTGCCAGGGCGCAGTCGGAAGCCAAGGATGCAAAGGGCCGTTACGGCTCGTACTGGCTGGCCGGGGGAGACCGCAGCCTGGAGGGCCTGGCGCATCCGCTGGTGACCGACGGCGTCTCCGACCTCCGCACCATCGAATGCGCCGAAGGCTGGGTGGCCGCTGCCCGGCTGGGCCAGGACGTCTATGTGCGGTCCAGCGTGCGGGACCAAGTGGTGCGGGCGGGTTCCGCGGACATTCCCCGGCCGGGCTGCATCACTCCCGAAGCGGTGGATGCCATGCTGGCCGACCTCGGGGCCGGACCGGAGGTGCCCGCACCGGCAGATTCGGCGTTCGCGCGTCCGGACGGAGCCTCCGCCTACCGGCCCAGCTACCACATCACGCCCCGGGAAAACTGGATGAACGATCCCCAGCGGCCTTTCTGGCTGGACGGTCAGTGGCACTACTACTACCTCTACAACTCCGGCTACCCCGGGGAGAACGGCACCGATTGGTACCACCTCACCAGCACCGACCTGGTGCACTGGAAGGACGAGGGGGTGGCCATTGAGAAGTACAAGAACGGCCTTGGAGACATCGAGACGGGCAGCGCTGTGGTGGACCATGGGAACTCCGCAGGGTTCGGCAAGGACGCCGTGATCGCCGTTATGACCCAGCAGGACGAGGGGGTGCAGCGGCAGTCGCTGTTCTACTCCACCGACAAGGGGTATTCGTTCAAGGCCTACGACGGCAACCCGGTGATGGAGAACCCCGGGGAGCAGCACTGGCGCGACCCGAAGATCATCCGCGATGAAGCCAACAACCAGTGGGTCATGGCCTTGGCGGAGGGCGGGAAGATCGGACTGTACGCGTCCTCCAACCTGAAGGAATGGCATTACCTGTCCGGTTTTGAGCGCGAGGGCCTGGGCGTCCTTGAGTGCCCCGAGCTCTTCCAGCTCGACGTGGACGGCGACCCGGCCAAACGGACATGGGTGCTCGCCGCCAGCGCCAACGGGGCCGAGGAGGGAAAGGCCACCGGTGTGGCCTACTGGACCGGTGCCTGGGACGGCACACGCTTCACGCCGTCCCACGAGAAGCACCAGTGGCTCGACGACGGCTCCGATTTCTACGCCGCCGTGACCTGGGACGACCCGCGGCTCACGGAAAGCCAGCGCATGGGTTCCCGCCACGCCATCGCCTGGCTGAACAACTGGGCCTATGCGCGAAAGCTGCCCACGGAAGACTGGCACGGCGGCGCCGATACGGTGGTCAGGGACATCCGGCTGAAGACCGTTTCCGGCAAGCCCACGCTCGTCTCCACGCCCACCAACGCACTGAAGTCACTGGAAGGCAGGACGGTCACTGTGGAGGACAGGAAACTGACTCCGGACGGTACTGCCGGGCTGCCGTCGCCCGACGGCGGTGCGTACCGGCTTGACCTCACGCTCGAACGCGCGGCCGGGGACGACGGTTCCGAGGCCAAGGTGGAGCTGCTCGCCGAAAACGGGGTCTTCGCCACAGTGGGCTATGACTTCGAATCGGAAACCGCGTTCGTCTCCCGTGACGGCGGAGCCAAGGACACCGCCGGACTCGCACCCGATTACGGCACGGTCCGGCGGGCGGAATCAGCTCCCCGCGAGGGCCGGGTGCAGCTGACAATCTATGTCGACTACAGCTCCGTTGAGGTGTTCGTCAACGGCGGGGAGAAGACCCTGACATCGCTGGCGTTTCCCGAGGGCGCCCCCAAGGGGCTGAAGGCATCGACCAAGGACGGGGCACTGACGCTGAAGTCCTTCAGCTACACGCCGATGGCCGCCGCGTCCTGATCCGCCCGCTGATGGGCGGCCCGGTCCTGGGCAGCCGCGTCCTGGGCCGCCCGGAGTTCGTCGAGGCTGGGCGGGTTGGCGCCGGGGCGGCTGACCGTAATCGCCGCCGCAGCCGATGCTGTCCGGCCGATGGCCTCGAGCACCGAAGGGGCCAGCCCGGCGGTGCCGCGGGTCAGCAGCCCCAGGATCAGGGCGGCCATGTACGAGTCGCCCGCGCCGATGGTGTCCGCCACGGACGTGGTCACGGACGGAATGTGAAGACTGCCCTCAGCCGCGCGGAGCAGTGATCCTTCGGCTCCGGCCGTTATGACGGCAAGCCCGGTGCCCAGGGCCAGGATCCTCTCCGCGGTCTGCTCCAGGTCCTGCCCCGGGTACAGCCAGCGGGCGTCTTCGTCGCTGAGTTTGACGACGTCGGTCAGGGGGACGAGTTCCTCGAACAGGGACTTCGCTTCATGGTGGCTGCCGAGCAGTGCCGGCCTGATGTTGGGATCGTAGGTGACCATGCAGTCCCGGTGTGCCTGCTCCAGCAGGGTCCGGACGGCGGCGGCGCCCGGTGCCAGGAACGTGGCGATCGAGCCGGTGTGCAGGACCTTCGGAAAAAAGGCCGGCGCCAGCGCCGCCAGCCGCCAGTCGATGTCGAAGACGTAGCTGGCCGAACCGTCAGCGGCGATCGTGGCCGTTGCCGAAGCAGTGCGTCCGAGGGAACGGGCCCCCGGCAGCAGCACGACTCCGGCGCTGGACAGGTGAGCTTCGATCGCCGCCCCGCGGGCGTCGTCGCCGATTGCCGTCAGCAATCCCGTGCTGACTCCCAGCCGGCCGAGCCCGTAGGCGACGTTGGCCGGCGAACCGCCGGGGTGCTCCACGTCGCCGTCGGGACGGCTGACGACGTCGATCAGCGCCTCGCCGACGACGATGACGTCGGGGCTGTCGGCAGGGGAGGGGTGCGAACCGGGATTGAACATTGGGTCTCTTTCGTGAAGCCGTCCGCGGACCGGTGATCCGGTCCGCGGACGGAGTTTTGGTGAAACTACTGCGGCGCTCAGGCCGTGGCCGCGCCGGTCATAATGGCCACCGCATCGGTCATGCTGTGCGACTGCGGCGTGATGGTGGCAGCGCATTTGCCGAGGCGCTGGATGTGGATACGGTCGGCGACGTCGAATACGTGCGGCATGTTGTGGCTGATCAGGATGACGGGGAGCCCGCGGTCCCGCAGGTCGCGGACCAGTTGCAGGACCTGGTTGGATTCGCGCACGCCGAGCGCCGCCGTCGGCTCGTCCAGGACCACCACTTTGGAGCCGAACGCCGCGGCCCGCGCCACCGCCACAGCCTGGCGCTGGCCGCCGGACAGGTTCTCCACGGGGACCGTCACGTCCTGCAGTGTCGAGATGCCCAGCCGGGTCAGCTCTTCCTTGGCCTTGCGGCGCATGCCCTTGGTGTCGAGGACGCGGAAGATTTTGCCCAGCGGGCCGGGCAGGCGTTCCTCCCGGCCCAGGAACAGGTTGGAGGCCACGTCCAGGGCAGGCGAGACTGCCAGGTTCTGGTACACGGTTTCAATGCCGTGGACGCGGGCGTCCTGCGGGCGTTTGAAGTGCACCTGTTTGCCGGAAACCATGAGTTCGCCCGAGTCCGGAATCTCGGCGCCGGTGAGGCATTTGATGAGCGTGGATTTGCCGGCGCCGTTGTCGCCGATGATGGCCAGGACTTCGCCGGGGTACAGGTCGAGGCTGACTCCGTCCAGGCCCACTACGCGGCCGAAGGTCTTGACGAGGTTCCTGGCCTGCAGGATGGGCTGGCGGAGCCCGGTGCTGGCAGGCTGGTATTGGGTGGCGGTCATGATTTCACCTTTCGGATCCACTGGTCGATGGACACAGCGAGGATGATGAGGACGCCCACGGCGAGGGTCTGGTAGAGCACATCCAGGCCGGCCAGCGACAGGCCGTTGCGGAACACACCGACGATCAGGGCGCCCAAAAGGGTTCCCCAGACGGAGCCGCGGCCGCCGAAGAGGCTGGTTCCGCCGATGACGACGGCGGTGATGGAGTCGAGGTTCAGGTCGACGCCGGCGTTGGGGCTGGCGGCGTTGGTCCGGCCGATCTGGATCCAGGCGCCGATGGCCAGGACGGCGCCGGCGGCGAGGTAGACGCTCATGAGGACTTTGTTTACGGGGATACCGGCCAGCCGGGCGGCTTCCTTGTCGTCGCCCACGGCGTAGACGTGCCGGCCCCAGGCGGTTTTGCCGAGGATGAACGCGATGGCGATGTAGAGCAGCAGCATCACGACGACGCCGGTGGAGATCCGCACCGGGCCCACCGGGAAGGTGGATCCGGTCCATGTCAGCAGGTCCGGCATCGCCGAGCCGCGCACGGTGGCCCCGTTGGAGTAGAGAAGGGTCAGCGCGATGAAGATGTTCAGTGTGCCCAGGGTGACGATGAACGGGGGGAGCCGGAACCTGGTGACCAGGAACCCGTTCAAGGCTCCGGCGGCGAGTCCGATGACCAGGCCCGCGAGCAGCGCGAGGGGCGCGGGCAGTCCGTTGTTGACGGCGAGTTGGGCCACGACCATGGAGGAGAGGATCATGACGGCACCGACGGAAAGGTCGATGCCGGCGGTGAGGATGATGAGGGTCTGGGCGATGGCCAGGGTGCCGACGACGGAGACCTGCTGCGTAATCAGCGAGAGGTTTTCAACCCGCAGGAACCTGTCATTGAGCAGGCCGAACACGACCACCGCGATGAGGAGGACGAGGGCAGGGCTGACGGCGGGGTAACGGTGGAGGATATTGCGTATCCGGCTAAGCGGCGTTTGTCGGTCGAGGAATTCCTCCGCCAGGTCGGCATGCCCGGCGCTGGGCGGTCCGGCGGTCTGTTGCTGGGTCACGATATGTCCTGATCTTCGATGATGGGTGCTATTGCGTAGCGGGATAGCTCGGGAGATGAAGTGCGGGGCGGCCCAACTGGCTCAGACCTCCCCGCACTCAGTGATACTGCGTGGCTACTTCCCCCAGCAGATGTCGGATGCCGCGGTGGTGGTGATGCTCTTGATGCCGTCGGCCGGCTTGTCCGTGACGAGTTCGACGCCGGTGTTGTAGAAGTCCAGGCCTTCGGAGTTGGCGGGCTTCTTGCCGGTCTTGGCCAGGTCGACGATGGCCTTCACACCCAGTTCGGCCATCTTGACCGGGTACTGCTGTGCAGTGGCGCCGATGACACCTGACTTGACGTTGTTCACACCGGTGCAGCCGCCGTCGATGGAGACCACCAGGACGTCCTTTTCCTTGCCGGCAGACTTCAGGGCCTCATACGCTCCGGCGGCTGCCGGTTCGTTGATGGTGTAGACGACGTTGATATTCGGGTTCTTGGCCAGGAGGGTTTCCATGGCTGTGCGGCCGCCGTCCTCGTTGCCCTGGGATGCCTGGTTGCCGACGAGCTCGTAGTCGCCGCCCTTGCCGCCGGTGTACTTGCCGGTCTTGGCCTCGTCGCCGTTCTTCTTCGCGTCGGCGGTGTCGATGCCGAGCCCGGTGAGGAAGCCCTGGTCGCGGTTGTAGTCGACCGAGACAATCTTGTCATCGAAGAGGTCCACGAGGGCGATGGTGGCCTTCTTCCCGCCGAGCTGGGCCGCGGTCCATTTTCCGATGAGCTCACCCGCGGCGAAGTTGTCCGTGGCGAAGGTGATGTCAGCAGCATCCGCCGGGTCCGGGGGAGTGTCCAGGGCGATGACGAAGAGGCCGGCGTCCTTCGCCTTCTTCAGGGCGTCGACGACGGACGGGCCGTTGGGGGTGATCAGGATGCCCTTGTCGCCCTTGGAGATGGCGTTTTCGATGGCCTGGATCTGGGTGTCCTCGTCGCCGTCGGCCTTGCCGGCTGCCAGCTTGAGGTCCACTCCGCCGGACTCGGCGGCCTTCTTGGCGCCATCCTGCATGGAGACGAAGAACGGGTTCGAGGTGGTCTTGACGATCAGCGAGACGCCGATCTTCTCCGACGACGAACCGCCGGTGGAGCCGGCGGAGGAGGTGTTACCGCCGCACGCCGTCAGGCTGAGCGTGCCGAGCGTCAGGACGGCGCCGAGGGCGAACAATCGGGTTGCGACGGTCCGTGGGGCTGTGGAACTCAACATTGAATCTCCTGTTTCCGTGGCACTAGTTGTGCCTGACAACGATGTCATGGAACATGTAACCAAGCTCACAAGGTACAGTCAAGGCATAAATCGATAATGAAGGGCGAGGTTTGACAACGATGTCTAATCGTTACCAAGCAGAGGCGACGCAGGGCAGGCCCACAATGCGCCATGTGGCGGCGCTGGCCGGGGTCGGCATCAAGACGGTGTCGCGCGTTATGAACGAGGAACCGGGCGTTTCCGAGTCCACCCGGCTCCGCGTCCTCGGGGCCTCCCAGCAGCTCAACTACCAGCTGGACATGGCCGCGGGCAGCCTCCGGCGGACCGGGCGGCAGACGCTGAGCATCGGCCTCCTGCTGCCCAGTGTGTCCAACCCGTTCAGCGGAGAGATCCACCGGGCGCTGGAGGACTCACTCGCTGAACGCGGGATCGCCGTGTTCGCCGCTAGCCTGGACGACGATCCCCAGCGTGAGAAAGCGCTGGTCGCCGCATTCCTGGGCCGGCGGGTGGACGGCCTGGTGCTGACGCCGATTGCCAAGAGCCAGGCATACGTCATCCCGGAGCACTCCCGGGACCTGCCCATGGTGTTCATCGACCGCGAGCCCGTAGGCATCGACGCCGATGCCGTGGTGACGGACAACGCCGTCGGTGCCGCTACAGCGGCCTCCCATCTGCTGGCCCACGGACACCGGAAGCTCGCCTACCTGGGCGACCGCACCGAAATCCAAACAGCGCGGGAACGGAGGCAGGGCTTCATCGGGGAACTGGGGAGGGCCGGCCTCGCCACGTCAGCTGTTCCAGTCCGCGAAGGACTGCACGACGAGGAGTCGGCGCGGCTGGCGGCACTGGAGCTCCTGGCCTCCGACGACCCGCCAACCGCCATTTTTTCCAGCCAGAACCTGGTCACCTTTGGAGTGATGAGGGCGCTCAAGGAGCTGGGTGCCAGCAAGCGCGTGGCGCTGGTGGGGTTCGACGACTTCACGCTGGCGGACATGATGGAACCGGGGATCACCGTGATTGCCCAGCACCCGGAGCGGATAGGCAAGCTCGCAGCCGAGCGCCTGCTGGCCCGCATCGACGGCGACCGGATTGCCCCGACAACGTACATCGTGCCGTCGGAACTCATCGTGCGGGGGTCCGGTGAGATCCCGCCGTCCTGAGCGACCGGCCTGGTCCGCTTTTGCCTCACCCCACACAGCCCCAGTACAGACACATCCTTGAAAGGGAGCACCATGACCAAAACGCTTTACGCCGAATTCACGGTCAAGCCCGGCAGCGAAGCCCGGGTGGCCGAAATGATGCGCGAACTCACCGAGAAGGTGCGCAGCGAACCGGGCAACGAACTGTTCCTGCCCTACACGCGTGAGTCGAACCCGAGGGAGTACTTCGTCTTCGAGGTGTACCGGGATGAGGCCGCGTTCCAGGAGCACATCAGCGCGGACTACGGTGCGGCCTTCAATGGAGAGTTGGTGCGCCATATCGAAGGGGACGGCTCGGTTCTGACCTGGTTGCAGCCCCGGGCCTAAGGAGGCCTCGAGTGAGAGGGCCGGTGCCCGCGGGGGATCCCGCGTGCACCGGCCCTTTTCCTTTGGGCGTTGCAGCTACCTGCTGTTCTTTACAGTACTGAGTGCGGCGGCAAACATGGATGGCTGAAGCGGGGTGACCGTGAGCGACTTGACCCTGGCCGTGCCGCCTTCGGCAAAGAGGGCCACCTGACCGGCACCGGCGCCCGGGAACACCTGGTCCGTAATGGTGCGCAGGCCGTTCTGGGCAAAGACCTCCACGGACGCGCGGTCAACGTAGATCCGCAGGGTCACGTTGCCGCTTCCATCAACGGTCACCGGCGCCGAGTCCACCGACGTGAACAGTGGGTGGAAGCCCGTATTGCCGGAATTGCTCCGGTCCACATACACCTCGCCGGTTGCAGCGTCGTAGCCGATCTCAGTGGACGTTGTCCCGTCTCCCAGCACCGTTATGCCGGACTTGGCTGCCGTTCCCGGGGCGAACGTGACATCGATCCGTTGGACATCACCCGACGCCGCAGCCGGAAGCGGGTGGACGCCCGGTGCAATGCTGCGGGCAGACTTCTCGCTGTAGGAAGATTTGGCGGCCAGCTTGTCAACCTGGCTGGCCGCCTTCTGGGTCAGCCGCGGCCCGTCAGCAGTCTGGGTGAGGCCCACTTCGCGGGGCAGCGACATCGCGCTGCGCCAAGGGGACGTGGGGACGAGGTTGGCGTAATCCCAGTTGTTCATCCATCCGAGCATGATGCGCTTGCTCTGGGGCATGTTGCCGAAGGAAACCGAGGCGTAGTAGTCACGGCCATAGTCCAACCAGTCATAGCCCTGCAGCCGGGGCTTGGCCGGCCGTGCCGAAGCAACGAACTCATCGGCCAGGATGTGCCCCCAGCCGAAGCGGTTGTTGTCCACGATCCGGAGGTTGGCCTGGCGGCCCCTGAACTCCGCGACATTCCACGATGCCCAGTCCAGGACTTCGCTGTTGGTTCCCGTGGCGGACCTGACCACTTGCCCGTCCACCACGAGGTTGACTGTGGTCTCGTCCGAGCGGGGAACGGCCGCCTGGTCGGTCAGCATGACGTGGTCAAGGGTGAGGTGTCCCCACCCCCCGCCCGCCTGGTCCACGACCCGTAGCTGTGCGCTCCGGCCGGCGAACTCCGAAACGTCCCAGCCCTTCCAGTTGAGCGCGCCGGCGTTATCTCCGCTGAGCGTCCTGACAACGTTGCCGTCGATCAGGAGCTGGGCTTCCAGCACTTCCCCGGAGTCAGCGGCGCGTTGCCCGCCGCCCACGAGCATGCTCATGAAGTTCCGCGTGACGGTGAAGGCCGGGGACGTGAGGGTGCCCTGGCGGTCATCACCCGGGGCGCCGCCCGCTTCGAAGGTGTTGATCCGTTTGGCCCCGATGAAGTAGTCGCCGCCTGCCGTGGCCGGCTGGAAGGCGGGCGCCAGGTCCGCAGTTCCGGTCCAGCCGGCGTCGGCCAGGGTGCTGCCGTCCGGGACCTCGAAGCCGTTGAACAGCAGGTCTCCGGCCGGGGCATTGTTGTCCAGCTTGTCCGAGATGCGGGGATGCTGTCCGCCGCCCACGAGGAAGTTGATGTAGTCACTGCCGACCGTGAACTCCGGTGAACTCATGGAGCCAAGCGGCCAGTCGCCGTCGTTGAAGGAATTGACCAGCCCGGCCCCGGCATAGCCGGTGACCTGGCTCTGTCCTGCCAGTGATCCCTGTGCCGGGGTGTCGGCAAACGGCCCGTTCTTCCAGTTTCCGGGTTCGTTGTTGACCGTCCAGCCGCCGTAGCTTCCGTCGTTGAAACCCGCCAGCGGGGTTCCGGCCGGGAGGGAATCCGCGGGGTCCGTGGTGTCCGACGTGAACGTGGTGCCGTCAAAGTCACCCACGAAGTACTGCCCGGCAGAACCGCCCGCTACGCCGCCGGGATTGATGTTCACCACCATGACCCACTTGACGTTGTCCGGGTTTCCGTCCACGGCCAATGGAAAGAGGTCAGGGCATTCCCACAGGCCGCCAGTTGCGTTCGCCGGCCCGAAGGAGCTCAACTCGGTCCAGTCCTTGAGGTTATCGGACTTGTACAGGAGCACCTTGTGGTCCAAGGCCTCCACGGCGGTCATCACCCAGTAGCCGCTGCCGTCCGGGGCGTCGTACCAGAAGACCTTCGGGTCGCGGAAGTTGGCTGAGTTGCGGTTGAGGACAGGGTTCTGGCCGTACTTGGTCCAGGTCTGGCCCTGGTCCAGGCTGTACGCCAGGGACTGCGCCTGCAGCCCCCGGTGCGGGGAGGCGTCCTTGTAGGCGCTGGTAAAAATCGCCACCAGGGGAGGATTTGCCGCGGTGCCGAAGCCGGAGGAGTTGTTCTTGTCCACCACCACGCTGCCGGAGAAGATGTCCTGCTGGTCATCGGTGGGGATCGCCAGCGGCTGCTCCTTCCAGTGGACCAGGTCAGTGGACGTCGCATGCCCCCAGGACATGTTTCCCCAGGTGTTCCCGGACGGGTTGTGCTGGTAGTAGAGGTGGTAGACGCCCTTGTAGAAGACCATCCCGTTGGGATCGTTCATCCAGTTCTTCTCCGGCGAGAAATGGACGGCCGGGCGGTACTGCTCTTCACCCGGAGTGGTGGCCGCTCCGGCCGGGATGGCCCCGGCCAAGGCTCCGCCAAGGGCAAGGCCCGCCAGTGCCACGGCGGTGACTGCCCGCAAGCCGGTGGTTCGTGTTGTGTGCATAGTGCTGAGGTCGCCCTTCATCGCGCGTGCCTTTCCCCAAAAAGACAACGTTGTCAGTGGAGGGAACGCTAAATTAAGTCCACGAGACAAGTCAACGTACTGGTGCGCGATAGGCAGGATAAGGCACGGCAGAGCACAACGGGCAGGACCGTCCCGGCGTCACTGGCCCCCGGCAGGGCCAGGGCCCCTAGTCCGCAGCGCTGGTCCGGTACGAGGCGAGGAAAGTGGCGATCCTGCGCACGGCTTCCTCAATGTCCTCGACGGCCGGAAGGATGACAAAGCGGAAGTGGTCCGGCCTGGGCCAGTTGAACGCCGAACCGTGTGAGACCAGGATCTTTTGTTCACGCAGCAGGTCCAGGACGAACTGCTC
Source organism: Arthrobacter sp. P4_H3 (assembly GCF_056400885.1). NCBI lineage: Bacteria > Bacillati > Actinomycetota > Actinomycetes > Micrococcales > Micrococcaceae > Arthrobacter > Arthrobacter sp. P4_H3. The sequence goes on along the minus strand of NZ_JBFUKK010000005.1, from coordinate 356,951 downwards.
GTCGCTCTTGAAGGGGTAAAGCTCCGGGTCAAGGCGGGGAAACAGGTACATGGCCGCCGCCGCGGGCACACACGTGACGCCGGGAATGGCGGTGAGCAACTTATGGGCGCGGTCGCGCTGTTCGCGCAGCCTGCCGCCGGGCCGGATCAGGGCCTCGATGCTCTGGTAGCCGCCAAGGCAGGTCTGGATGGCGTGCTGCGCCGGCACGTTGGGGCACAGTCGCAGGGAGGCCAGCAGTTCCAGGCCTTCCCGGTAGGCCAGTGTTGCGGCGAGCGGACCGGTGACGGCCACCCAGCCGGCGCGGTACCCCGGCATCCGGTAGGCCTTGGAGAGCCCGCTGAAAGTCAGGACGCAGACGTCCTCGGCCACCGAAGCGGTGTGGATATGTTGGGCGTCCTCGTACAGGATCTTTTCGTAGATTTCATCCGAGAACAGCACCAAATGGTGCTTGCGGGCCAACTCGGCAAACTGCTCCAGGATGTGCCGCGGGTAGACGGCACCGGTGGGGTTGTTCGGATTGATGATCACGATTGCCTTGGTACGCTTGGTGATCTTTGCTTCGACGTCGGCCATGTCCGGCCACCAGTGCTCGTCCTCATCGCACAGATAGTGCACGGGCTTGCCTCCGGTCAGGGTGACGGCGGCCGTCCACAGCGGGTAGTCGGGCGCAGGAATGAGGATCTCGTCGCCGTTTTCCATAAACGCCTGCAGGCACATGGAAATGAGCTCACTCACGCCGTTGCCGATGAAGATGTCCTCGACGCCGATCTGCATCAGGCCCCTGGTCTGGTAGTACTGCGAGATGGCCGTGCGGGCCGAGAAGATGCCCTTGGAATCGCTGTAACCCTGCGCCCCGCGCAGGTGGTGGATCATGTCCACCACCACGGACTCGGGGGCCTCCAGGCCGAACGGTGCGGTGTCGCCAAGATTCATCTTGAGGATCCGGTGCCCTTCGGCTTCCATCTCCTTTGCCGCCTGGAGGATGGGCCCGCGGAGTTCGTAGCGGACATTCTGGAGTTTGCTGGAGTGCTGCATCGGACGCATGCTTGATCTTTTCACAGCGCTGGTCCCACGACGCCGTCGCGTAGTATTCCCAACCGTGCAACGTGGCGGGTTTACACTGTGGTCAGCGCCCTTGAAGCAGCCCGGGGGACTCTTTTCTGTGCCGGGGGGACAGACCGATGAACCGTATCCAAGGATCAACCAACCCGCTTCGAACGCTGCGGCGGGCGGCGGCGTCCAACGATGACCGATCGCCGGCCGAATCAGGCTCGCCGGCCGGGGACGTGCCGCTGTCCGATGACGCGCCGCTGATCGAGGGGATCGACCGGATTTTCGGCGGGTTCGGGGCCCGGGGCCGTGTGGTGCTGAGCCAGCTGCCCCTTTCGGTCACCCTGTTCCTGGTTGTGGTCGCTGCCGCGATCTTCAGCCCGGCAACGCTGGCGGATGACGCGTTCAGGCTTGCACTGCTGGCACATGCCATACTGTTCGCCCTCTGCCTGGCGGTTCCCTGGGGGAGGGTCCACCCCGAAACATTCACTCTGATTCCCATCCTCGACTGCGTGGCCATCGGATTTACGCGGCAGGCCGGCGGCCCCAGCTTCAACATCCTGAGCCTGCTGCTGGTTTTCCCGGTGGTCTGGCTGTCCGTGGGCCGGCGCCGGCACCGGGTTGTCCTGGCAGTCCTCGCGACAGTGCTCAGCACCGTTGTCCCCGCCGCCGCCATGGGACCGGACCCGGCGCAGGCTTCGATGATCCGGACCCTCTTCCTGCCGCTGGTGATGGCCGCGATCGCGGTGACGGCCCACGTCGTGGCCGGCGCTCTGTACCGGCAACGCCGGACACTGGTCCGCAAGGACCGTGATCTGGCTGCAACCCTCGCCGAGAGCGTGCAACATCAGGGGTTGCTTGATGCCGTGCTTTCAACCGTTGATGTGGGTGTCTGGGTGGTGGACGAAAACGGCCAGGACGTGCTGACTAACAGGGCGATGCGGACCGACCCCTCGTTGGCCCGGCTGACACGCGCCGCAGGGTCTGGGAAGCTCTATCACGGCGACAGGACCACCGTTGTGCCGCCGGAGGGGTTCCCTGCCGCGCGGGCTTCCCGGGGTGAGGCGTTCACCCATGAGCTTTACTGGGCGGGCGAAGAAACGGAGCAACGCGCCTATTCCGTCAGCGGCCGCGCCATCCGGTCCCTGGACGGGACCAATTCGGGGGCTGTCGTGACTTTCGCCGAGGTGACCGCCCTGATAAACGCGCTGGCTGCCAAGGACAATTTCGTTGCCACGGTATCCCATGAACTGCGCACGCCGCTGACGTCAATACTTGGCTACCTGGAACTGGTCCTGGACGAGCCTGGCCACGAGGACATAGAGCCTGAGCTGCGGATCGTGGAGCGGAACGCCGGCAGTCTGCTGGGCCTGGTGAATGACCTGATTGCCGTCGCGTCCGAAAACGTGGAGCTCGTCCTGCGGGAAACGGATATCGCAGATCTCCTCGCCGCCGCCGTGGCCGCCAACCAGGCGCGCGCTGCCCTCTGCGGAGTGGCCCTGGTGCTCGACGCGGACCAACCGCTCACGGCCCGGGTGGACCCCGCCCGGATCCGGCAGGTGTTCGGCAACCTGATATCGAACGCCGTGAAGTACTCACCGGACGGCGGGAGGATCACCGCCCGTGCCCGCAGGAACGGCACGGAACTGGTCTGCTCGATCACCGACACAGGCATCGGCATGACGGAGGAGGACCAGGAACAGGCATTTACCAAGTTCTTCCGTTCGGCCCGGTCCCGCGATACTGCCATTCCGGGAGCAGGCCTTGGCCTTCCCATCAGCAAAACCATCATCGAAGGGCACGGCGGGTCGATCGGCCTCACCAGCGCACCGGGAGAGGGCACCACCGTGACCTTCACCCTTCCGGCTGACCCGCGCTAAAGCCCAGACCAGCTGTTCGGATCAGCTGGTCTGGTGGCGCGCTTTCGCCAGGATGTCCAGTATTCGTCGTCCACTTCGTCGACCGACGTCAGCCGCACCCTCCGGTCGAAGAACCCACGCGCCCGCGCCTTGACGGGCTCGAGCCTGCCCTCAGCCGGAGCGCAGCCCAGGCCAGGAACGCATCCGCAAGGGGCCGCAGCACGGGGTGGCTGGCGTACTGGGCGTCGATCAGTTCATCGGCGTCACGCGTTCTTCAGATCGGTCGGCTTGCCCATGGTCAGATCCTAATGCCGGCGGCTGTTACGCGGTCCCCAAAAAGAATTTTGGGGACCGCGTAACTTTTCCGGAACCCGCAGCGATGTAAGGGGAGTGTGGACCGCGTCCGCACCGCTTGAGTGGCCGGATCCAACCTGGCCGTTACTGACACTGTTGTATATGTTTTCGGAGGGTTCCATGTCCTTGTTCACTGTTTTTGCCACTAGCAAGATTGCCGCGAGCGCATTGGCGGCCGGCACGCTGGCGGTCGGTGGCACCGGCGCAGCCGCATTCGCCGGAGCGCTTCCCTCCGACGTTCAGCAGAGCGCCCACGAGCTGCTCGGCGCCCCCGCCCCGCACGTCGGCGGCGTTTCCGAGACCGCCACGGCCGACGCCAACGCAGAGGCTTCCGCTTCCGCCACGCCGTCCGCTTCCGCCGATGCCGCCGCTGAGAGCGACAACGCCAAGGCCGAAGCATCTGCAACCGCTGTTGGCCCGGACGCCACCGGCCCCGCCGCTTACGGCCTGTGCACCGCCTTCACCAAGGGTGGCCTGGCAACGTCCTCCACCGGTTTCGCATCGCTGGCCATCGCCGCTGAAGGCGAAGCCAACATCGACAGCTACTGCGCCGATGTAGTTGCCGCTACCAAGTCCGACAGCCACAAGGTTGACGGTGCCGGCTCGGGCGACGCCGCCGCCGACGTCAACACCCCCAACGTCCCGGAGGTTCCGGAAGCACCGGAACTGCCCACCCAGGCAGCCGTTCCCGCCGCACCGGAACTCCCCGCCGAGGTCCCCGCCCAGCTCCCCGAGGTGCCCGCCTCAGCTGGCCGTCCGTAACACAGCCGCCTATGGTGGATCGCGGGACTCCTTCACTTTGGCAGGAGTCCCGCGGTGCAACATGCGCCAGTCCCCAGCCTTCCGGAACCCGGATATGTGACCACGCTGCGTGGCATGGAGGAGCCTGACGGTGCTCGACACTTTGGCAGATGAATACGTGCACACGGCCGGGGCCGACCCCGCCGTGCTGTTCACCCTTGTCTACCGAAAGTTCTCCGGCGCCGTACTCGGTTACCTGCGGGCCCGCGGTGTGGATGATCCGGAGGCGGTCACCCAGGACGTCTTCCTGGCCTTCTATCCGAAGCTTGACGGCCTGACCGGCGGACTCCAAGGCGCCAAGTCGCTCATCTTCTCAATCGCCCACGCCCGCATGGTGGACCACTACCGCCGCGACGAGCGCAGACCGGTCCTCAGTCCTTACGAGTCAGACCTCGACGGCCGAAGCTCCGCCTCGGCAGAGGAACAGGCGCTCGCAAAGGTTGACTGCGGAGGTGCCGGAGCCCTCCTCGACGGACTAAGCCCGGACCACCAGGAAGTGCTTGCACTCAGGGTGGTCGCGGACCTCTCCGTGGAACAGACCGCTGACGTCATGGGCAGGACTCCAGGAGCAGTCAAACAGTTGCATCGCCGGGCGCTCAACGCCCTCAGGGAACGCGCCTTAACAGGAAGCCAGGCACATCATGAGTGACATCTCCTCATCCCGGGACCAGCGGATCATCGACGAACTGCTGGCCGACGCCGGCATGGACGACGACGGCGAGCTTCGCCCCGTCCTGCTGGAACTGCGTGCCCTGGCAGCCGACAGCCCCCGTCCATCCGCAGCGGTGGAGGCGCTGATGGCACCGGCAGCCATGCTTGCGGCAGCGCCCACGGCGTCCGCCATATCCGCCAGTCCAGAGTCAGCCGCGCCGGCCATTTCCGCCGCCGCTGCATCCGCCGCCCCCACCGTCGACGAACTTGCCGCCCGACGCCGGCGCAAAAGCCGCCTTCCGCTCACAGCCCTCACCGTCGCGGCGGCCCTGGCCGCAGGAGGCGCCGCTGCTGCGGCCTCGGATGAAAACTTCCGCCACACCCTGGGCAACGTCGGTCATGCCGTGACGTTCATCGTGGGGACCATGACGCCCGGCGGGAAGACTCCCGCCCAGCCCGCACCGGACAACGGTGGAACCGTGCCTGGAACGCCCGCCCCTGCACCGACGTCACCGGCGCCATCCCCGGCGGACGGCGGATCAGCCCCCGGCGGGCAGGCTGGCGGGAACACCCCCGCCGATCCCGCCACACCCTCACCAGGCGCATCCGGGACCCCCGGGCTTACGCTGCCCGCAAAACCCGATCCCCGGAATCCGGGCACCATTCCGGGGCAGGGCCAGTTGCCCACCGTGAAGCCGCTTCCGTCTCCTCCGGTGAGCCCCGATCCGTCCGGGCTGGTTCCCACGCCATCCGTTGAAGTGCCGACTCCCGAACTGCCCAGTCCGCAGCCGGGCCGCTAGCCACGCTGACGCCGCGGGCTAGTATCCGGTGGCCGCGGCCTTCACCATCTCTCCTGCAGGGCTGACCAGATACCAGACGCCGTTGACGCCTTGGCCGGTGATGTCCCCCGCGGCCTTGTCCTTGATGTAGTAGTACACGGGAAGCCCGTTGAGGGTGACCTGCTTTTTACCTTCCGGCGTCGCGATGGTTCCCACCGTTCCGGTCACGCCGTCAACTGCCGGTGAGTCCGTTTCCGTGAGAACCGGCGGCCATGCCGCTATGCAGGCGCCCGTGCAGGCACTGGTAGCGGAGTCCTTGACGTCCTTGGTGAAGAAATAGACGCTCATGCCCTTGGCATCCACCACGATCTGGCCGGCACCGGATGATGCCGTCTTCAGCTCCGCCGCGCCCGCGGGGACCGGGGACGACGCCGGCGCGGATTTTTCGACAGGGGCGGAGGCCGACGTCGTTCCTCCCGCAGTGGTGGGAGTCGTTTCGGTGCCGCCGCCACAGGCGGTGAGAAGCACGGCCAGCGCCACAGCTGACAGCCCTGCGCCGAGTTGCTTTTTCATGTCCAGCTCCTTGGATTCGTGCCGGCCAAAACGGTGGGGTCCGGCGCTATCCGGTACGACGTACTTGGGCGGAGAATGGTTCACAGCGGCCGCTCCCTGAACCGTTTGCGCCGCGGCGTCGTCGTAACAGGGGACGGCGGGCGGGAGGCCTGCCGCAGCAGCACGAGGCAGCACAATGCAGGGCACCATCAAAACAGCGGGAGGGCCGCGGATGCCGCTCGATGAAGAGGTCGTGGCAGCGATCTACCGCGAGCACGGGGCGGCTCTGCGGCGCTTTGTGCTGAGCGCCTCCCGCGATCCGCAACTGGCGGACGACGTTGTTCAGGAGACCGTACTCCGCGTCTGGCAACAGGCTCCGGAAATTACCGGCAGCCTGCGGAGCTACCTCTTCCGCACTGCCCGGAACATCATGATCGACAACTACCGAAAGGCCCAGCGCCGTCCCATCGAGGCGACAGAGCGGGACGTGGCTGATCCGGCGGAAGCCAGCGAACGGGTTGACGAGCTGCTCAACCGCGTCCTGATGGAGGAGGCCCTGCTGCGGCTAAGTGCTGAACACCGGGACGTCCTGGTGGCCCTGCACTATCGCCGCTGCACTGTTACGGAAACGGCTGTGGAACTCAACATCCCTGCCGGGACAGTGAAGTCCCGCGCGTTCTACGCGGTGCGGGCGCTGCGGACCATCCTTGACGAAATGGGGGTGCAGCGGTGAGCGGCGCGGAAATGCACAAATTGTTGGGGGCATACCTGCTGGGCGGGCTGGAGCCAGCTGAAGCGTCGCGCTTCGAACAGCACCTGACCGCGTGCGCGGACTGCCGCCGGGAGCTGGACGAACTCGCCAGCCTGCCGGCGCTGCTTGACGCCCTCCCTGTCGCCGACGCCGTCGCCCTCACGGGCACCGCCTCCGCGGCGCCGGCAACCCCGGGGACCGTCAGCGGGGCGGGCGAGGGCCTTCCCGCAACCGCCGCCACGCCCGCGGAAGCCACCCCTGCGGGAGCCGCATCGTTGGGGGACGTGGCTCCCGCGGGGGACACCGCCGGCCTGCTGGACGAGCTGGCGGTGCGGCGGCGGAAATCCCGACGGCGGTGGACGGCGTTCGTCGGGGCGGTGGCCGCCGCGTGCCTGGCGCTGGGAGTCCTGGCCGCTCCGCTGTTCAACCAGCCGCCGAAGCCGGACGCGAGCTATTCGGTGGAGGCACCGGGCGGGCTGCAGGTCCAGCTTGCCCTGATGCGGAAGGCGTGGGGGACCGAAGTCTCGTTCACGGGGACCAGCCTGCCCACCCAGGGAACATTGTCCCTGTGGGTCAAAGGCCAGGACGGCACTGAGGACCGCGCCTGCAGCTGGTCCGCGACGCCCGGCGGCCGGTCCAGGATCACCGGCGCAACGCCCACCCAGATCAGCCGGATCAGCAGCGTGGAACTGCGTAACGAAGGGCAGCAGACAGTGGCTGTCATTTCCATGGTGGACGGCACATCCGGCGCCCATTGACGCGGTCCGTACCCGGTGGGACGCTGGGCACATGGTCCGCGGCAGGACCGGGCGTTTCGCCCGGATTCAGCCTTTCGGCATCGACAGGGTGGCAGCCGCCGTCGGTGGTGATCCCGACGTGCTCCGGATGGAAAACCTGGACACTGACATCGCGCCGCCGCCGTCGGCCATCATCGCCACCCGCGATGCGGTGGGAGACATGGCCGCCAACAGCTGGCTGCCCTTCACCGGGAAGCTGGCCCTCCGTCAGGCGGTGGCACACCGGCTCCGGCAGCAAACAGGTCTCTCCTACGATCCACGCTCCGAGGTGGTGATCACCGGCGGAGCGCTGGCGGGAATGCTCAGCGTCCTCCTGGCCACCGTGGACCACGGGGACGAAGTAATACTCACTGATCCCACCTACGCTGGAATGATCAACCGCGTCCGGCTTGCAGGGGCCGTGCCGGTATTCGTCCCGCTGACGGTGTCCGGCGGGCGCTGGCGCCTGGACCCGGGGCGGCTGGCGGCCGCGGTCTCCGCCCGGACCCGCGCCATCCTGCTGATGAGCCCGTCCATGCCCTCCGGCCACGTGTTCACCGACGCCGAGTGGGGCGCCGTCCGCGACGCCTGCCAGCACGCGGACTGCTGGCTGCTGTACGACGCCGCCATGGACCGGATCCTGTTCGACGGACTGCCGTACCGCCATCCGGCGTCGTTCCCCGAGCTGGCGCACCGCACCATCACCCTGGGCGGCGTGTCCAAGAACTACCGCATGATCGGCTGGCGCGTCGGCTGGGTGGCGGGTCCCCCGGAGGTCATGGGGGATATTGCCCTCGCCGCGATCTACAACACCGCGGTGGCCAGCGGTTTCGGCCAGGCAGGTGTCCTTGCCGCGCTGACCACCGACGACGACGGCATCGCCGGTGCCGTGCGGGAGTGGCAGTCGCGCCGGGACCTGGTTGCCAGTGAACTGGCGGGGCTTCCCATCGTGATTCCCGAAGGCGGCTGGTCCCTGCTGCTCGATGCCGAGGCGCTGGGGATGCGGGCACCGGAACTGTCCCGGCGGCTCCTCGAAGCGGGCCGGATCGCAGCGACGCCCATGACGGCGTGGGGCCAGGACGTGGCCCCACGGTACGTGCGGCTGGTCTACGCCACCGAACCGATGGGCCGGCTGCAGGGCGTCGGGGCGCGCGTCCGGGCCGCCCTCGAGGACTCCGAGCGCGTGCTCAGGCGTTGAGGGCGCGGAACTCCGCCACGAGCCGCGGGTCCTCGCAGGCCCGGGCGAAGGCTTCGATGCGTTTTTCGATCTCGCGGCCCAGCAGCCAGCCGCCGATCCGCTCCGCCACGGGCCGCAGCCACGCCGGCCGGCAGGAAAAGGTGTACTTCCAGACTGCACGGGTGCCGCCGTCGGCCGGGGTGAACCGCCACCCGCCGCCAAAGGTGCCGAAGAACCACGGACCGGAGACCATGGTCATGCCCACATTCCGGGGCGGCGTGTAGGAGACGTATTCGCTCACCATCACCAGCCCCATCTTCGAGACCGTGCGGGTGCGGACGCCCTTGCCGGCGGCCCGGGCACCGTCCAGCCAGCCCTGGGCCGAAATGAAGGGATCCCATTTCAGCCGGAAGTCGCCGGTGGTCTGCGAGAAGGCAAAGGCAGTTTCCGGATCGAGGCGGATGAAGCGTTCGGCGCGTACCTGGGGCATGCGTCCACCCTAGCCCGGAGGGCGCGGGCGGCTCACATTTTGGCCAGTTTTGCCCGTGCCACCTGGAACACGCCATAGGCAATCAGGCCGATGCCGACGGCGGCCAGCAGGTACACCCCGAACGGCTGGTCCCGCAGGGCCTTCAGGCCGCCGTCGAGCCCGGTGGATTCCTCCGGGTGCGCCCGGACGGTTGCTATGACAATCAGCAGGCCCACCAGCAGGAGGGCAAAGCCCTTCGCAACATAGCCCACCACGCCGAGCACGCTTACGGCGGTGCGCTGCGTGCCCGGTGCAGGCATCCTGAGGTTCTTTTCGAACGACTTGCGGATGCCGCGGATACCGTACGCAATTCCGGTGATCGCTACGGCTGCGCCAATGACGATCAGCAGCGCGACACCGCCCGGGGCCCTCATCAGGGCCACGGTGAAGTCGCTGGTGGACTGGCTGTTGTCCTTGCCGCTGCCGATGGCGAAGGAGGCAAACGTGACAGCGAAGGCGGCGAAAACCAAGGCCTGCCCGGCAGCCTTGAGCTTCCGGAGGATCTTTTGGCGTTTCGGCAGGTTGCTGTAGTCGAAAACTGCGTCGCTGGCCTGCCAGATGGCCAGAGCCACACAGGCGGCGAAGCTGCTCCACAGCAGGAGGGGCCCGGCTGGCTGGCCGGCAAGCTGCTGCACGGCACCGCTGACATCCGCGTGGCCCTCCCCGCCCATGGCCAGGCGGATGGCGATGGAACCCACCAGGAAATGAAGGAGGCCGCTCACGGCGAACCCGGCGCGGGCCATGATCTCCATCGGCCGCGAATTGGTGACTTCCTCAGCCGTGCCGGCGGCCGATCTCAGTTCTTTTTTGATGTCCGGTTCCTCGCGCAGTTCTCGTGGCCGCGGGCTTGTCCCGCCGTGGTGTTAAAGGCCAATCGTGCCACGGGAACCGGATCCGGAACAGCTCCTTTTCCGGCAGTTTTTCCGGTGTCCCTTTCCGGCAACGTGCACGCTGGACACGGACCCTGCGGGGCCGCATGGGGAGGGATGCCCATGGCGCGCCCCGTAGTGACATGGCACGATGTGGACCAGCCGCCGCCCTCGCAACGGCACCATTCTCTGGGGAGACACCATGACCTTTTACGGTGCTGACGTCAGTCAGCTTCGCGCCTTGGCCAAAGCCGCAGACAAGGCTGCGTCGCTTCTCAGCACCAGTGCTTCCTCGCTGCAGAGCCAGATTCTTGCCGCTCCCTGGAAGGGCAGTGACGGGGAACGATTCCGGCAGGAATGGACGGGCACCCACCGCCCGAGCCTGGAGCGCGTGGTGGCAAGCCTCCGGCAGAACTCCAAGGTCCTGCTACAGCAGGCCGCGGAGCAGGAAAAATCCTCGGGGGCCGGCCCGGGCGGCACGGGTGCGGGGCCGGGCGGGCTTGCCGGGCTTTTCGAGCAGATGAAGAGCTGGGTGCAGGAAAAGCTGGAGGCCGCCCGTGAGGCGGCCGAACACCGGGCCGACCTCCAGGGCCAGCTGGACACGATGGCCGGGGCCAGCCCGGAGGAACAGGCGAAGTGGTGGGACAGCCTCTCCGCGGCGGACAGGAAGTACCTGATCGAGGGCGAAGGCCCGGACGGTCCGCTGGCCAAGGACCTGATGGCCATGGACGGCGGGATCCCGGAATCAGCGCAGGACCTCGCCCGGAAGCACCTGCTGGAGCTGGCCAAGGAGGACATCCCCGTCTATACGGAGACGGGCAAGGCGTCCATCGAAGCCCGAGTCCTCTGGGTCCACGGCGGCGCCGAGGTGGGCACCGAAGTGGTGGAAAACGCGGACGGCTCGGCCACTGTGAAGGTGTACGGCAACATGGGCCTGGGCGTGAACGACGCCACGGGGTCCGCCGGTGCCACGCTCACGGGCGAAGTAGCCCGTGAGTACACGTTCGACAGCGTCGAAGAGGCCATGGCTGCCCGCAACCAGATGTACGAGGACCTTCCGCCGGACAGCGTGGGCGAGATCAAGGACGTGGCCGGAAACCCGCCGGACTACATCCTGGACACCCTGAACGAGGCGGCCTCGGATAACGGCTCCAGTGGCCACGAGGACAAAGCCAAGGGATCGTTGAGCCTCGAGGCGGGGTCCGAGTCCACCGATGCCGCCGGTTCCGCAAAGCTGGAGCTGGCCTATGAGAAGAACCTGACCGACGGAACGTCCAAGGGCAGCGTAGAGGTTTCCGCCGAGGGCAACCTGGACCTGGACGGGCGGACGTTCGAGGCCTCCGGCAAGGGCGGGCTGGAGCTCAACATGGACAAGGACAACAACATCAGTTCGGTGTCGCTGTCCATGGAGGGCACTGTGGCGCAGGGCGTCAAGGAAGGTATGGACGTCAAGGCGGGCAACGTCGAATCCAGCGTGACGGCAGGTACCCAGGGCTCGGTTAAGATCGACATCGATTACACGCCGGAGAACAGCGCCTTGATCGACAGTTACATGAAGAACGTGGCCTTGGGGAACAATGGGGCAGCCGCACAGGACGCCGCCAGGCTCTACGACGCGGGCTCGGCCACCGTCCAGGTGAACACTGTGGTCACGGCGTCCAACGAGGCCGGATTCGACATCAAGGCCGGCGAGGTCAAGGTCAGCACGGAGAACCAGGTCACCACCAACGTCAGCACGTACCAGAAGGTTCCGAACGACACCAAGCTGTCCCGGCTGTAATTCCGCGGCCGCCCGTAATCGTCGCCTTCCCCAAAAACACTGCGTTACCGCTGAAGGAGCAACCACCAGCCATGACAGTTCACATCGAATCCCCGCTCGGTTTCACGGCGGACTTTCCCGACCACACCCTGGTCCTGGACGACTCCACCGCGGGTCCCAACACCGAGCAGTACGGGCTGCTGGGGGACGTCCTGGTCACGGTCATCACGGACGACGTATCCGTTGAGGGCCCGGCCCAGGCCAACGGCTGGGCACACCTGATGGCAAGCCATTACCTTGACGAGCGCGGCGGAAGCCTGCTGACCGAAGGCGAACTGAACCTTCCCGGCAAAGCCGCGTACGCCGTCGTCGTCGGTTATGACGATGCGCGGGGCGACGCGAAGGCGGCCGCCACCGTGGGGGTGTGGGAAAAGGACCGCTTCATCGGCGTGGTGGTCATCTGGCCGTATGTCGACCCCCAGCTCGAGCCGCGGATCGGCCTGCTCAAAGACGTGGTCGGCGCCATCCGGGTGAGCTGACGCCCCGCTTATCCGAAGGTGAACCAGGGACCGGCAACGCCGGCCCACGTCCAGAGGCCGCCCGTCAGGTTGAACGCGGTGAACGCCAGGCCAAGCAGCCCGGTAATCCGCCCGGCGCTCATCCGGGCCGACCGCTTGATGGCCACGATTCCTGTAATGACCGAGGTCAGGACCAGCCCCGCCAGGATGCCCGCCAGTTCGATGAGCATGACCCAGTACCCGCCGGTGTCCCGCACGGGGACGTTGGCCAGGAGGGGTTCGGCGGCGGCCATGATGAACGTGGACAGGCTGAACATGGCCGCAACCGGTGCCAGCACGGCGGACACCAGGCTGATGATGCCGGCCGCCAGCCCGCGCGAATCAGCGGAGCGGCCCTGCGGGGTCGCGGGCAGTGCGGAGGCCATGCTGCATCATAGCCGCCGGTAGCACAGATCGAAGATGAGGCGGCCGGCCTCGTGGGCCTTGTTTTCGAAACTCGTCCGGATGCGCCCCTCGAACCGCGGTGCCCAGCCGCCGGTCTCGTCCACGCCCTCGTTCGGGCCCGTGTGTTCGGTGCTGACCGGGGCGCGGCCCTCTTTGACGGGCGCGCCGCCCACCAGGGACTCGACGCCAGACTGCCATACCTGGGTGAGGGGGCTTTCGGGGCCCCTGCGCTCGCCGTCGTGCAGGTTCATGAAGTCGGCAGAGCCGGCCATGACATCGCGGACGTGCACCGCGTAGTTGGACCAGTCCGTGGCCACGCGGAACAGGCCGCCGGGTTTGAGTGCCGTGGCAACGAGCGCGGCAAACTCGGGCTGGATCAGGCGGCGCTTGTGGTGGCGGGATTTGTGCCAGGGGTCGGGGAAGAAGACCCAGACCTCGCTGACGGACCCCGCCGGCAGCATGGTGGCCAACACCTCCGGCGCGTTGGCCTCGACCACGCGGACGTTGCTGAGCTTGCGGCTGTTGATCTTGATCATGGTGTTGGCCAGGCCCGGGGTGTAGACCTCCACGGCCAGGAAGTCCCAGTCCGGGTTCTCCTCGGCCGCATGGCAGACGGCATCGCCCAGGCCCGAACCGATCTCCACGATCAGGGGCGCCGTGCGGCCGAACTCCGCCTCGGCGTCGAAGACATAGTCCGGATGCACGGACGTGTTGGCGATGTGCCGCGGAACGTCAACCGCCCAGCGGTCCGAGTGCTCCTCCCAGGCAACCTGCCGGCGGCCCTGCAGGCGGGTTCCTCGGCGCACAAAGCTGACGGGCCGGCCGCCGTAGGTGCCGAACGAAGCCTGCGTGCCGGGGGTCACCGGGCGGGCTGCCTGCTGCTGTTCCGGAGCGGCATCCGGCGACGGGGCAGATTCCGGTGCTGCTTCCGGCGTCTGCGCGTGCGTCGGTTCGGGGGTTTCTGGGGATTCACTCATCATTTCCAGAATAGTGGACATCGTCAGGGGAGCCGGGCCCGCGGCCCCTTGGCCGGACTGGGGCTAGAGCCGGCCCGGCCCCTGAGCCGGCCCGGGGCGGGGATGGGCGCCGTCAGAACAGAATCATGAAATCCCCGTTCCGGAGCACCAGCGCCATGGCGGCGGCCACTTGCAACCCGGAGATCCACAGGCTGGCGGCGGCGGTCGTCCAGCTGTTTGATCCGGGCGGGGATCCTCGGACTGCAGCGACGCCCAAAGACACCGCCAGCAGTCCAAAAAGCATCGGGAGGCTCCACAGGACCAGCGGGGCAACCCACATCAGCGAACCAGTGCCTTCATCAGGCCTCGTAAACAGTGCCGTCAAGAGGCTGGCCGGGGCGGTTACGATCATGCTCGCGGGCGCGATGAGACTAAAAACCAGGCTGGTGTTGCCTGCACCGTCGCCGCCGCGACGCCGTGGCTGGGCGGGCGGTGGCTGGGCGGGCGGTGGACCAGGCGGTGATCCGGCGGGTGAAACGTACGATTCCGGAAAGCTCATGGGTCCCCCTGTGCCGGATATGCGGGTCCTGTGGCGCCAGGACGTGGTCAGTCCAGACTAGGGACGGCCGGGCGACGCCGCAGCCGGGATTCGGCCCTATGTGGATAACTCCTGCGAGAATGGGCCGGTGACCGAAGCCAACAACGCTGCCACGAACGCAGCCAGGAACGCTGCCCCGAAAACAACAGCGCCGGGCCGCGTCCTCAGGGACCCTTCCGGCACGCTGGTGGACGCCGAAGTCGACGAGCTGCCCGCCGCCGAGCCCACCCGCGTCAGCGGACCCCGCGGGCTGATCTACCTTGGCGTCTGCCTGGTGCTGATCGGGCTGAACCTGCGGACCGTGTTCTCCAGTTTCGCGGCGGTCCTGCCGGAAATACGGTCCGACGCCGGCCTGCCGGGCTGGGCGGTGGTGGTCCTCACCACCGTGCCGGTGACCCTGCTGGGTGTGTTCGCCCCGCTGGCGCCGGTGCTCGCCCGGCGTTTCGGCGCCGAGCGCGTGCTGCTGGGGGCCATGGCCGTGCTTACCGCGGGCCTGCTGCTCCGCCCGGTTGAACTGCCGGGCGCCGGGCACCTGCCCGCGCTGCTTGCCGGAACAGCGGCCTGCGGCGCCGCCATTGCCCTCTGCAACGTGCTGCTGCCGGGCCTGGTGAAACGCGACTTCCCGCACCGGCTGGGGCTGATGGGCGGGCTGTACACCACCGCCATCTGCGCCTCGGCCGCCCTGGGTGCCGGCTTCACCTACCCGGTGTTCGCTGCGTCGGGGGAGTGGACAGCGGCGCTGTGGTTCTGGGCGCTGCCCGCCGTCGTCGTACTCTTCCTGTTCCTTCCGCTGGCCGTCCGGCAGCGGCACCCGCGGCACCAGGCCGTTGCCGACGGTGTCAACGTGTGGCGTTCGCCGGTCGCCTGGCAGGTCACCATCTTCATGGTGCTGCAGGCCATGATGTCCTTCAGCGTGTTCGCCTGGCTGGCACCCATCCTGCGGGAGCGCGGAGTGGACGGCGGGACGGCCGGGCTGATCGTCTCCGCCTCCATCGTGCTGCAGATGCTGGGGTCCCTCTTCGCGCCGGCGCTGGCCGCGCGGTTCCGCGACCAGCGGGCGATCAACACGGTGGTGGCGCTGATGACCGGCGGCGGGTTCGCGCTGAGCATTTTCGGTCCGCTCGACCTCATCTGGATGTGGACCGGGCTGCTGGGCCTCGGGCAGGGCAGCCTGACCGCGGTGGCGCTGACCATGATCATGCTGCGGACAAGGGACGGGCATACGGCCGCCCACCTGTCGGGCATGATGCAGGGCGTGGGCTACGGCCTCGGGTCCACGGGCACGCTAATGGTCGGGCAGCTGCACCAGGCCACCGGCTCCTTCGCCGCGGCCGGCGTGCTGTTCCTCGTGGTGGGGGCGCTCGCCGCCGTGTTCGGTTACAGGGCGGGACGGGACCGTTTCATCGGCGGGTGACGCTCGACGGCGGTAGCCCTGCGGTAGCCCTGCGGTAGCCCTGCGGGAGAGCCGGAGGCACCTGCCGGGAGTCCCGGCAGGTGCCTCTGTCCTTGCGGTGCGCTGGTTTCAGTCCTTTCCTGGCTTATTCCTTGCCGAGGCCGGCGGCGCTCACCTTGTCTCCGCCGGTTTCGGCGGTGACGCTGTTCAGGGCGGTGAGGTCGAAGATGCCGTTGATGTCCGCCTGCTTGGTGGTGCCCGCGTCCACACCGTCCTGCAGCAGCTTCTTGTAGGCTCCGGCCAGCGGATCCACCGTGAAGACGATGTTCTTTAGCGACCGCTCAATGACGTCCGGCTTCAGTTCGGCACCGGACGCGTCCTTCAGGGCAGCGTTGATGACGGTGGACTTCTCGTCCGCAGCAGCGGAGTTGAGCCACTTCACGGACTCGGCGTGGCCCTTCAGGAGGGCTTTGACGGTGTCCGGGTGCTCGGCGGCGAACTTCTTGTTCACGATCAGGATGGTGGTGGGGAACTCGCCGGGCTTGCCGGTCAGCGACCCGTCCCACAGGTCCTTCTCATCGACCAGGACCTTCGCACCGGCCTGCAGCACCAGGCGGGAGGCCCAGGGCTCGGGCAGCCACGCGCCGTCGAGCTTGCCGTCCTGGAACAGTTTCAGCGTCTGGGCGTTCTCGGTCGGGTTGATCGCCACATCGCCGCTGCCGTCGGTGCTGGTCTTGTAGCCCTGCCCGGCCAGCCAGGCCCGCAGCGCCACATCCTGCGTCCCGCCCAGCTGCGGCGTGGACAGGGTCTTGCCCTTCAACTCCGCCGCGGAGCCAATCTCCGGCTTGACCACCAGCTGCGCCCCGCCCGCCGCRGCGCCGGCAATGATGCTGAYGGACTCSCCCTGGCTCTTGACGAACGAGTTGATCGCCGGGTTCGGCCCGATGTAGGCGGCATCGATCGCGCCGGCGTTCAGCGCCTCGATCGCRGCCGGGCCGGCGTTGAACACCTGCGTGCTCAGCTTCGTTTCGCCCAGGCTCTTGGCGATGAAACCCTCCTTGACCCCAACCAGGGCAGGAGCATGGGTCACGTTGCCGAAGAAGCCAAGTTTCAGCTCGGCCGCGGGGGTGGGGGCGGCCGCCTGGGCTTCGGTGCTTCGGGAAAGTGTTGACGCCACCACGGCACCGGCGGCAATGAGCAGCACCAGGCCGAGGGCAACCAGAACCTCGACGGCGCGCTTGCGCTTTGGTTTGTTGCTCTCTCCTGCCACGATGCGGGTCATTTCGGGCTGGGGACTTGTCATTGTTTCACCATAGGGAGTGTCATAAACGAGGTTCAATGACTGGGAAACCGGGGGTCACGCGCGTTCATGCAGCGTCATATTCGCGCAACACAGGGCAAGGCCATTCCCGCCGGAAAAGGGCGCGGGCATTGCTGCCCGGCCGGGAGACTGCCACTCTTGCTGCATCGGCACCACCGGCGCCATCCGTGCCACCGGCGCCCAGGAGAGGAAGGACCAGACGATGCCGCTCTACCTGTCGAAATTCAGCTACACACCGGAGACGTGGGCGAGGCTGACCAGCAACCCCGAGGACCGCAGGAAGGCCGCACAGGCATACATCGAATCCGTCGGCGGTAAACTCCACGGATTCTGGTACGCCTTCGGCTCCCACGACGGCTACAACCTCTGGGAGGCACCCGACAATGTGTCCATGGCCGCGGTTGCACTGGCGATCAGCGGAGGCGGCGCACTGAGCTCATTCGACACCACGGTGCTCCTGACCGTCGACGAAACGCTGGAGGCCCTGCGGAAGGCCGATCAGATCAAGTACAGGCCGCCCGGCACCTGACCTTCGCCGGCACAGCCGGCCCGGCCCGCTCGGCGGCCCAGGCGGCCGCGCCAGCCGGAGGACCAGCTCAGTCCCGTATGCGCTCCAGCCGGTACGTCAGCTTCGATTCACGCTTGGGGTCGTCCCCCAGGGATTTGGTGCGGGAAATGTAGTCCCTGCCCCAGGTATTCAGCAGGAAGTCGTCCGCAATCCGGACGTGGCCGGCAGGGAACTTGTAGTCCATTCTTTTGGCCACGGTGGACCAGTCGGCGGCGCCGAAGAGCTCCTCGGCGTCGGCCACGGTCCGCACACCGTTGGCGGCAAGCAGGTCCCCCAGCCAGTCGTATTGCCGGGCCTGGCTCCTGGGGTGTTCCGAGAGCAACCGCGTGAGCATGTCCTGGAGGATGTCCCCGGTGAGCTCGGTGGCGGGGCTCTCGGCGAAGTCGGCAGTGCTTTCGGCCTGGCGGCGTTTGACGATGTCGTTGATCGCGGAGAACTGGGCGTCGGCGAGTTCGATGAGCGTTGACGCCATGGTGAACGCGCGGTCCACCTCGGCGTTGGCCTCGCTGCCGCCCTTGTAGCGGATGTCGTGTTCGAAGGCGGCCCACGCATGCTGCAGCACGGTCCGGATCTGGACCTCGAACCGGTCGCCGATGAACGAGTGGCAGCCCACGGGAACGTTCTCGGCAGGGATTTCGAGGACGAGGTGCCTGCCTGCGTAGCCGATCTGGCCGTTACGCCGCTGGGAGCTCGTTTTGTCGTCGTCCTCGCGGCAGCTGAATTGCCCCTTCAGCGCCGTTGCGACGTCGGCGATGTCGGGTTCCAGGAACATGATGACGCGGACGCCGATGAGGTCGTCGAGCTGCTCGAGGCCCCGTTCATACTTGAAATTTCCGTCGGCTTTGAGCCGGTCCAGTTTTGCCTTGACCGAGGCCGGGTCCTTGACCCTGGCCTGCACGGTGTGGTGGTTGAGGCCGTCGTCCCTGAGCCGGGCCCGGATGGCGTGCCCGATTGCGTCCGAAGCCGCGTTCAGCCGGGGCAGCAGCTCCGCGTACTGCTCCAGGGAGCGGGCCACAACTGCCTCATGATCTTCCAACCGTTCCCCCGATCATCAGCGGCCCATGTACCCAGCAGAGTATCCAAGCCAGCCGGTTTCAGCTACTGACCGTGCTCAATCCCCTTTGACATTGATCAGCTGCCGAAGGGTGTGACGGATCCTGACCAGATCCTGCGCGTCGCGCATCACGACGTCAATGGGCTTGTACGCCGCTGGAATCTCGTCGATGAAGGCCTCGGTGGCGCGGAATTCGATCCCGACCATGGCCCTTTTCAGCTCTGCCAGCGAGAACGTCTTGCGGGCGGCGGTCCGGGAGTACTCGCGGCCGGCTCCGTGCGGCGAAGAGTTCAGGGATGCGGGGTTGCCAAGTCCCGCCACCACGTACGACGCCGTCCCCATGGACCCGGGAATGAGTCCCGGATCGCCGTGCTCGGCCCTGATCGCGCCTTTACGCGACACCCAAACGGACTTCCCGTAGTGCCTTTCCTGCTGCGTGAAGTTGTGGTGGCAGTTGATCCGCTCCCGCTCCCTGACGTGGCCGCCCACCCAGTTGGCGAACTGTGTGATCACACGCTCCATCATTTCTTCCCGGTTCAGGAGGGCGAAGTGCTGGGCCCATCGTAGCTCCGCGATGTACCGGGTGAACTCGCTGGTGCCTTCCTCCAGGTAGGCGAGGTCCGGGTCGGGCAGCCTGGTTCCGCGTTTCCGGGTCACCTGCTGGGCCACGCCGATGTGATGCTGGGCGATCTTGTTGCCGACGCCGCGCGAACCCGAATGCAGGAACAGCCAGACGGCATCGGTTTCGTCAGCGCAGACCTCGATGAAGTGGTTGCCCGATCCCAGCGAGCCGAGCTGGAGTTCCCACTTGGCCAGGTACTGGGCCGGATTGAACCCGGCCTGGGCCGCCATTTTTCGGAGTTCGGCAAGGCGCGGCTCGGCTGAGGCCGTGACTTTCCTGTTGTTGTGGCCCGCCGAAAGCGGGATGGCCCGTTCGATGGCCTCGCGCAGCCGTTTGCGGTCCTTCGGCAGGTCCTTCAGCGAATACTGCGTCCGTACGGCGATCATTCCGCAGCCGATGTCCACGCCGACGGCGGCCGGAATGATCGCATGAAGGGTGGGGATGACCGAGCCCACGGTGGCGCCTTTGCCGAGGTGCGCGTCGGGCATCAGGGCCAGGTGCGGGTAGATGAACGGCAGCGTGGAGGTGGCCAACGCCTGCTCGAATTTGCGGCGATCTCGCACGTTTCCGGCGACCTCAGCGCAATCAGATCGAGTAGCGCTCGTCCTCGTGGTCACCCGGGTGGTCGTTGACCAGCCCGGCGGCAAGGGTGTTGCCGTCCAGCGGGTCGATCACCAGGAAGGCTCCGGTGCGGCGGTGGTGCAGGTAGTTCTCCAGCGGCAGCGGGGCGGCGAGCCGGAGCTGCGCGTGGCCGATGTCGTTGAGTTCCAGGCTGGACGCGCCCTCGAGCTTGAAGGTGGCGAGGTCCAGCTTGCCGCTGACACTGCGGACCAGGGCCTGCACCGTGCGGGTGCCGTGCTTGACCAGCACCTTGGCGCCTTCACGGAGCGGCTTCGGGGACAGCCAGCACAGCGCGGCGTAGAGGTCTGCGGAGGCTTCGCGGACGGTGCCTGCGGCAGCGATCGTGTCACCGCGGGCGACGTCGAACTCGTCAGCGAGGCGCAGGGCCACGGACTGCGGAGCCACGGCTTCGGTGAGCTCGGCCCCCGCGAAGTCGATGCCCGTCACGGTGGTGGTGCGGGGGGCCTGGCCGGGGGTCAGCACGCTGACTTTGTCCCCCACCTTCACCGAACCTTCGGTGATCTGCCCGGCATAGGCGCGGTAGTCGCGGTACTTCTCGACGTCGAGTCCGCCGGCAATTGCGTCGGGAGCCAGCGCGCCCTGCGGCCGGACCACCAGCTGTACCGGGAAGCGGAAGCTCTCCAAGTGGCTTTCGAGTTCGTCCGCGGCGGGCAGGGTTTCGAGCACCTCGAGCAGGGCCGGGCCGGTGTACCAGGGGGTCCGCTCGGAGCGCTCCACCACGTTGTCGCCGTCGAGCGCGGACACCGGAACCACCAGCAGGTCGGTGATGCCGTCCGAACCGAGGCCGAGCTCGCGGCCCACCTTCTGCACGTCAGCTTCGATCTCGCGGAACACGCTCTCGCTGAAGTCCACCAGGTCGATCTTGTTCACGGCCACGATCACGTGGGCCACGCGCAGCAGCTGCAGCACCGAAAGGTGCCGGCGGGTCTGCTCCAGGACACCCTTGCGGGCGTCAATGAGTACGACGACGGCATCCGCGGTGGACGCGCCGGTCACCGTGTTCTTGGTGTACTGCACGTGCCCGGGGCAGTCGGCCAGGATGAAGCTGCGGCGGTCGGTGGCGAAGTAGCGGTAGGCGACGTCGATGGTGATGCCCTGCTCGCGCTCGGCACGCAGGCCGTCGGTCAGGAGGGCCAAGTCAATCGCTTGTACACCGGCTGCGCCGGGTCCCCCAAAGCCGCGGTCCGCGGAGGTGCGGGCAACGGCGTCGAGCTGATCTGCCAGGATCGCCTTGGAGTCATGCAGGAGGCGGCCCACCAAAGTGGACTTCCCGTCGTCGACCGATCCGGCGGTGGCGAAGCGGAACAGCGAGGCGTGGGCGAGGGGTGCCTCGTCAAGAAGGGCAGCCGCGCGGGCTGTATCGATTTCGGTGCTCATTAGAAATAGCCATCCTTCTTGCGGTCTTCCATGGCGGCCTCGGAGATGCGGTCATCCGCACGGGTGGCGCCACGTTCGGTGATGGTGGAGGCTGCAACTTCAATGACGACGTCGCGCACCGAAGCGGCGGCCGACTCTACGGCACCGGTGCAGGACATGTCGCCCACGGTGCGGTAGCGGACCGTCTTGGTGATGACTTCCTCGTGCGGCAGCGGCTGGGAAACCTCGCCCACCGCACGCCACATGCCGTCGCGGGCAAACACTTCGCGGTCGTGGGCGTAGTACAGGCCCGGCAGCTCGATGTTCTCGCGTTCGATGTAGCGCCAGATGTCCAGCTCGGTCCAGTTGCTGATGGGGAATGCGCGGACGTGCTGGCCCACGGTGTGGCGGCCGTTGTAGAGGTTCCACAGCTCGGGGCGCTGGTTGCGCGGGTCCCACTGGCCGAATTCGTCGCGGAGGCTCAGGATGCGCTCCTTGGCGCGGGCCTTGTCCTCGTCGCGGCGGCCGCCGCCGAACACGGCGTCGAACTTGTTCTTCTGGATCGCGTCCAGCAGCGGGACGGTCTGCAGCGGGTTGCGGGTGCCGTCGGCGCGCTCGGCCAGCTCGCCGCTGTCGATGAACTCCTGGACGGAGCCGACGACGAGCTTAAGTCCCAGCCGCTCGACGGTACGGTCGCGGAAGTCGATGACCTCGGGGAAGTTGTGGCCGGTGTCCACGTGCAGCACGGGGAACGGGACCTTGCCCGGCCAGAACGCCTTCGTGGCCAGGTGCAGCATCACCACGGAGTCCTTGCCGCCGGAGAACAGCAGCGCGGGCTTCTCGAACTCGGCCACGACTTCGCGGATGATGTGGATCGCTTCGGACTCGAGGGCGTCCAGGCTGGAGAGGCGCGTGGATACGGCGGCTTCAGTCACCTGGGTGGTCTCCTCAGTTAGGAAAGTGCTCATACGTGTAGTCCGCATTCTGTCTTGTCGGTCCCTGCCCAGCGGCCGGCGCGGGGGTCGTCGCCCGGCGCCACCTTCCGGGTGCAGGGCTGGCAGCCAATGGAGGGGTAACCCTGGGAAAGCAGCGGGTTGACCGGCAGGAGGTTGTCATCGGAGTACTGGACCAGCTGGTCGAACGTCCACGCGGCAACCGGGTTGACCTTGACCAGGCCGTTGGTCTCGTCCCATGTGACCAGCGGGGTGTTGGTGCGGGTGGGTGCCTCATCGCGGCGGACGCCGGTGAACCAGAGCTCGTAGCCGGCCAGGGTGCGGCGCAGCGGGGCCACTTTGCGGAGGGCGCAGCACTGGGCTGCGTCGCGGGCAAAGAGGTCCTTGCCGAGGAGCCGGTCCTGCTGCTCCACGGTGTTCTCCGGCAGCACGTCAACGACATTGACACGCAGGTTCGCGGCCACCTCATCACGCGTGGCGTAGGTTTCCGGGAAGTGGTAGCCGGTCTCCAGGAACAGGACGTCGACGCCGGGCATCTGGTCCGCGACCAGGGCCGGCAGGACGGCGTCGGCCATGGAGCAGGCGACCGCCACTGCGGAGAGGTCGAAGTTGCGTTCCACCCAGGCGATCACGTCGCGGGCAGGAGCGTCCCAGCCGAGCTCGGCGGCGCCGGACTCGGCGATGGCCTTAAGCTCGTCGTGGGTGCGGAGCTTGGGGGTTTCGACGGTCTCAGCGACCGGGTCGATGCCTGCTGCGTGCTTGCTCACTGGAGGGCCTCCTCATCTGCTGCGTGGGCCCACTCGGCGAAGGTCTGGCCTTCGGCGCGCTGGGCGACGAACGTGCGGACGACGCGTTCGACGTAGTCCGGCAGGTCCTCAACGTAGACCTTGAGGCCGCGGACGGTGCGTCCCAGGCCGGCCTCCTCGCGGTCGGTGGAAGCCAGCCCGCCGCCGAGGTGGACCTGGAAACCCGGGGTGGGGTCGCCGTCGGGCGTTGGAAGCATCATGCCCTTGAGGCCGATGTCCGCGGTCTGGATGCGGGCGCAGGAGTTGGGGCAGCCGTTGATGTGCAGGGACAGCGCGTGCGGCAGCTCGCCCGACGCCGTGAGGTCAGCCAGGCGGCGTTCCAGCTCAGCGACGGCGGTGGCCGCGGTGACCTTGGTTTCGACGATGGCCAGCTTGCAGTATTCGATGCCGGTGCAGGCGATCGTCCCGCGGCGGAACACGGACGGGCGGGCGGACAGGCCCAGCGCGTCGAGCTCGGCAACCAGCGGCTCAACGTGGTCCTTGGCAACATCCAGCACCACGAGCTTCTGGTGCGGGGTGGTGCGCAGGCGGTACGAGCCGCGCGCCTCAAGGGTGTCCGCGAGCTTCACCAGCTGACCGCCGGACAGGCGGCCGGCCAGCGGAGTGGCGCCGATGAAGAACTTGCCGTCCTTCTGCTCGTGCACACCGATGTGGTCACCGGGGGACGTGGGCTTGGGCGCGGCGGGACCGTCGGCCAGCTTGTAGCCCAGGTACTCGTCCTCAAGGATCTGCCGGAACTTCTCCGGACCCCAGTCAGCCATCAGGAACTTCAGGCGGGCCTTGGTGCGCATGCGGCGGTAACCGTAGTCGCGGAAGATGCTGGTGACGCCGAGCCAGACTTCGGCGGCTTCCTCGGGCTTCACAAAGGCACCGAGGCGCTTGCCGAGCATCGGGTTGGTGGACAGCGCGCCGCCGGCCCAGAGGTCGTAGCCGACGCCCAGTTCGGGGTGCTTCACACCCACCAAGGCGAAGTCGTTGATCTCGTGCACCACGTCCTGGCTGGGGTGGCCGGTGATGGCGGTCTTGTACTTGCGCGGCAGGTTGGACAGCAGCGGGTTGCCGATGAACCGCTCCCCCAGCTCCGCGATCAGCGGCGTGGGGTCGATGATCTCGTCCTTGGCGATGCCGGCCACCGGTGAGCCCAGGATGACGCGGGGCACGTCGCCGCAGGCCTCGGTGGTGGACAGGCCAACACCTTCCAGGCGGGTCCAGATCTCGGGGATGTCCTCCACGCGGATCCAGTGCAGCTGGATGTTCTGGCGGTCGGTGAGGTCGGCGGAATCCCGGGCGAAATCAACGGAGATCTGGCCGATGACGCGCAGCTGCTCGGTGGTGAGCGCACCGCCGTCGATCCTGACCCGGAGCATAAAGTACTTGTCTTCGAGCTCGTGCGGCTCAAGCGTGGCGGTCTTGCCGCCGTCGATCCCGGGCTTGCGCTGCGTGTAGAGGCCCCACCAGCGGAAGCGGCCGTGCAGGTCCTGGCCCGGGATGGAGTCGAACCCGTCCTTGGAATAGATGGACTCGATACGCTCGCGGACGTTGAGGCCGTCGTCTTCCTGCTTCCAGGTTTCGTTGGCGTTGAGCGGGGTGGTGCCGTCAACCTTCCACTGGCCGTGCGGCTTCGCTGCCGGACGGTTGGCGCGTGCAGGTCGCTTGGCGGCAGCGGAGTCCGCGGACGCTCCGGCTAGAGCTGTATCAGTCATGCATCGACTGTAGGTCCGACCCGAAAGCCGTCACAAAGGGTCAGAAACGCGAGGTCACCTAGGGAAACATTTCGTCATGAATCGCCGGGGAGCCTTGAAGAAGGATTGGGGCTGTGCATGGTCCGGGGCTGTCCGCCAGGGTGTTCAGCACGGCCCCGTTAGAGGTGGCCTCAGGGGCCCCGCCGCGGGCCGTCAGGGGCGGCGACGGCGGCGCCAGGGTGCCGCGTCAGGGGGTCGCTGCCGCGGCGGCTGCCGCAGCGGCGACGGCGGCGTCAGGGGGTCGCTGCCGCGGCCTCTGCCGCAGCGGCGACGGCGGCGTCATAGCGGTCCAGCGCAATCTCGGCCATGAGCCGGGAGGGCAGCAGCGGCTCCGTCACCACGTCCGCTTCGGCCTTGGCCAGCTGGTCGTGGAAGAAACCGTGCGCCAGCAGGTACGACGCAATGATCACGCGCCCCTGCCCCTCCCCTCCCGGGTATTCGGCACGCAGCGAGGCGACGGCGTCGGGCACGGAGGGCTTGGCGGCCGCACCGTAGGCGGGAACGATCCTGTTGCCCCGCAACGCCCTCAGGTGTTCGGCGAGCTCTTCAACGCTGACCGAGGCTTTGGGGTTGGTGGATCCGGCAGCCGCGAGGACCACGGCATCCTGCTCGGTGGCTCCGGCTTCGCGCAGCCGCTGGTCGAGGATCTCTGCCAGCCTGGGATCCGGCCCGAGGGGATCCGACGCGGTGCTGCCTTCCCGGCCCCGCGCCGCGCGCGCGATGTCCACCTTGGTGTGGAAGCCCACGCTGAGCAGCAGCGGCACGATGACGGCCTGCTCGCCTTCCGGCAGCCCGGCCATGACATCCACCAGGTCCGGGTCCTGGACGTCAACATAGGCTTCGCGGACGTCCAGGCCGGGGCGCAGTTCGCTGATCCCGGCACGGAGGCCGTTGACCTCGGCAGCACCCAGAGGGCTGGACGTTCCGTGGGCACAGGCGATCATGATGGGGCTATTCATAGGGGCTAGCGTAACGTTGGAGCCGCCCTATCCGCCCCTTGAAATTCACCGGGACGCCCCATGACCTTCTCATTCAACGCCGTTCTGGTATGGCTGGATCTGGCGGGTGTCTTCTTTTTCGCGGTGTCCGGCTCCCTCCTTGCCGCGCGGAAACAATTCGACCTCATCGGATCCTTGCTTCTCGCCTCCCTCGTTTCGCTGGGCGGCGGCGTGATCCGCGACATCATCCTCAACAGCGGCCCGCCCGCGGCGTTCACCAACCCGGCCTACCTGGCTCCCCCGCTGCTGGCCACCGTGCTGGTGTACTTCCTGTTTTCCAGCTTCCAGCGCTTCACGTCGCTGCTCATCCTGTTCGACGCCGGCGGCCTGGCCCTGTTCTGCATCACCGGAACGCTGAAGGCACTGAGTTTCGGAATGAACCCCGTTTCGGCCGTGCTCCTGGGGGTCACGACGGCGGTGGGCGGCGGACTGCTGCGCGACATCACGGCCAACGAGGTGCCGCAGCTTTTTGACCCGAAGGACCTCTACGCGCTGCCTGCGTTCACGGGGGCGGCCCTCACCACGGTCCTGTGGGTGTCCGGTGCATTCAACGCATTCACCGCGGGGGCCGTGGCCGCCGTCGTTTTCGCCTTCCGGGTCACGGCCTGGCGCCGTTCCTGGTACGTTCCGCTGGCCGTCCGGGGGTGGCACCGGCTCGGGCTGGGGACGGCGGAAAACAGTGGCCGGGATTAGCTAGGATATGAACCATGACTGACATGTTCCTCGAGAAGTTCCGCGCGCTTGTTCCGAAGTATCTCGAAGACGAATGGCAGGAAGAGGACGGACTGGCCGAAGACGAGCTCGAGTCGGCCCTCGCCGAGCACCAGTTCCAGATCCCGCTGGTCCTGAAGGAGTTCTACCAGGCACTGGGCGGCTGCGAGGACCTCATGGAGGCCTACCACTACTTCTGGGACCCCGAGGAACTCGAAGTTGATGACGAGGGCTTCCTCATGTTCCTCGAGGACGAAGAAGAACAGTTCACCTGGGGCTTCCGCGTGGGCGACCTCGGTGTCCCGGACCCCATTGTGTACCGCCGCAACAACGCCCGCGGCCAGTGGAAGAGCGAAGAGGGCACCTTCTCGGAGTTCGTGTTCGACATGTTCGAGTGGGCGTTCAACGACGAAGAGGACTAGGTCCCGCGGCCTCGTTTGGGCGGCTCCCCCGGCCTAAACGGGGCACTTCGACACGGACACGCCGTCGGCTAAGCCCGGTTCCGCGGTTTCGGCGTCCAAAGTGCCCCACGACGGCGGCAGGAATGCACGACGGCGGCGGTCACCGCGTGCTGAAACCTCCCCGCCGGCACAGCTCCAGTACCTCCAGCACCTCGGCCACCATCCGCTGCGGGTGATTGACGACGTCGTCATAGCCGTACCGGAGGCCCAGGCGTCCGCCGATGACGGTGGCATTGTTGCGCTTCCGGTCCTTCTTCACCTGTCGGGGCTCCAGATGCGACCCGCCGTCGGTTTCCACCACCAGGCATTCCTCAATGAGGAAGTCCACCTCGCCCACGCCCGGAAGCTCCACATGCCGCCGGACATGCAGGCCAGCCCGCCGGAAGTGGTAGTTCGCCAGAACTTCGAGGATGGAGTCCGCCCGAGGGATCACGCTGTCCAGGACCGCCCGGGCGCGCGCGTTGCGGTTTCCGGGCAGCTTGCGGCGCAGGAACTCCACGGTGATGTCTCCCCGTTGGGCTGCGCACTGGACCATAACCAGCGATTCCACCTCCGGCAGGCAGCGCAGGGCGTGAATGAGCACGTCGGCCAGGCCGGCGACGGGAAGCCACGGATGGGCCGGATGGAGGCATCTGCCATGTGTCAGCGTCCCTGGCGGCGTCTTTCTGTGCGAGGGACTCAGGTGCACAGGCCCCGCATCAAGCACGGTCCACAAGCCGTAAGTGGGCGCGGCCGACAGGCACGTCAGCAGGGCATTGTGCCGTAGCGCCATCCCAAGTGCTCCTGCCTCCGCGGGCAGGCTGTAAATGCCTCGCCGGATTCGCACAATGCGCCCCGCAGCCAGTGCTTTGTCGCGGGCAGTGTGCCTAAAACCCGCCGCGCGGAGTGCCGACGCCTTTGTTACGCCGGACCGAGTGCGGAGGAAGGTCTCGATGTCCATGCTCCCAAGCTGCCCCTTGGCCGGCGGGATGGGCAGATCCGGGCTGCGTCATGTGGACAACCCGTCCGTCCTGGGGCACTTCGACACGGACACGCCGTCTCCTGAGCCCGGATTGCGCATCCCCGGGCTCAATGTGCCCCGCGACGGACGAAGGCCCGCACACCGGAGGCAGTGCAAGGCCGGCAGTCAAGGCCGGCCCAGGAAGTGTGACACGCCCATTAACATCCGATTCGCGTTCGTGACAAAGCTGTCATAGACTTATTCACGGATCCACTAAATGCCTCCGGTGGATCTGATGCGAACGGAGAAATGGCCCCGGTTCGATGCAGCGAGTGACTCGTATTGCTGCAAAGGACCGGGGCCATTCCGTGTTTAAGCACTTGGCGGGAAGCAGGCGCCTCCGGGCAGGGCCCTAGCTGGCGCGGTCCACCACGGCCAGCGCGAAGCTGATGAGCGAGGACTTGACCACGCCTTCGGGCAGCGGCGCCAGCGCGGCGATGGCCTCATCGGCCCAGGCGCGGGCCACTACCCACGATTCCGCGGTGACCCGGTGGTCGCGCAGGCCGGCCACGGCGGCAGCCAAAGCAGAGTCGGAGGTGAGGTCGCCGTCGATCAGTTTCAGGAGTTCGACGGCGGACGCGTCACCTTCGGCGGCGGCGTTGCGGAGCAGCAGCACGGGCAGGGTGGGCACCCCTTCGCGCAAATCCGTGCCGGGGGATTTGCCGGATTTGACCTTGATGCCGGTGACATCGATGACGTCGTCGGCCAGCTGGAAGGCCACACCGATCTTCTCGCCGTACTCCACCAGCAGCGGCTCGTAGGCTTCGTCGGCACCGGCAAAGATGGCACCGAGCTGGCCGGAGGCAGCCACCAGGGATCCGGTCTTGTCCGCGATGACGGACAGGTAGTGCTCCACCGGGTCCTCGTCGGGGCGGGGTCCCACGGTTTCGTGCAGCTGGCCCAGGCACAGCCGTTCGAAGGTGCGGGCCTGGATTCCCAGCGCGCGCGAGCCGAGTTCGGACACCAGGATGGACGCCCGGGCGAAGATCAGGTCGCCGGTGAGGACCGCCACGGAGTTGCCCCAGACCTCGTGGGCCGTGGGGGCGCCGCGGCGGAACGGGGCCGAGTCCATCACGTCGTCGTGGTACAGCGTGGCCAGGTGGGTGAGCTCAACCACCACGGCAGCCTGCACCACAGCCGGCCGCGAGGCGTCACCGAGGTGGGCGCAGAGCAGGGCCAGCAGCGGGCGGATACGCTTGCCGCCGGCTTCCACCAGGTGACGCGACGTCGCATCGGCCAGCGGATCGGAGTTGGCAATGGCCTCGCGGAGCTTCTTTTCCACGCGGGCAAGGTTGGTGGTGATGGCGGGGCCCAGCTCCGGGTCCTCGGCGATGGCGGCGAAACCGGCCGGCAGCTGGAGTCCTGTGGCGATCGCGGTGGTGTTGGGCTCGGGCTCCCTGGAGTCCGGCAGGCCGTGTCCGGCATGGGTCCAGCTGTGCTTGGCAGAGTTCGTCACGGGTTAACCCTAACTTTTTGTTGCGGAAACCGCGGATGTGTAGCTGGACGGGGAGAGGGAGGTGTTGGACGTGGCAGGCACCAGGGCCTCCAGGAGTCTGATCACCCTGTCCTCGAATCCCTTGGCTGAGTCATCCGTGACGTTGGCCATCAGCCGGACTACGAACTTCATGAGTGCCGGCAGCGGCATGCCGGTCCGGAGCGCGAGCTTCATCACGGACGGCTTGCCGATCACCGAGGCGAAGGCCCGGCCCAGGGTGAAGTGGCTCCCCCACTGGCCGCGCACATAGTCCGCGTACCCCTTGAAGTGGAGGTCGGCGTCGTCGTGCGTCCATTTGGCGTAGCGGCTCTGCCAGGTGTTGGCGTCGATGACGTATTCGGCCGCAAAGCGGGCGGACTCCATGGCGTAGGAGATGCCCTCGCCGTTGAACGGGGACACCATCCCGCCGGCGTCGCCCAGGAGCAGCAGGCCCGGGTAGTAGTGCGGCGTGCGGTTGAAACCCATGGGCAGCGCGGCGCCGCGGATCTCGCCCACCTGGTTTTCGGGCGTGAAGCCCCATTCGGCGGGCATCCCGGCGGTCCATTCGCGCAGGACCTGCTTGTAGTCGAGCCGGCCGAATTCCTTGGAGGAGTTCAGGATGCCCAGGCCCACGTTGGAGGTGCCGTCGCCCACGCCGAACACCCAGCCGTAGCCGGGGAGGAGCTGGCCGTCGCGGCCGG
The DNA here is from genome assembly GCF_056400885.1 of Arthrobacter sp. P4_H3. NCBI lineage: Bacteria > Bacillati > Actinomycetota > Actinomycetes > Micrococcales > Micrococcaceae > Arthrobacter > Arthrobacter sp. P4_H3. The sequence continues at coordinate 326,726 of NZ_JBFUKK010000005.1, read as the reverse complement.
GGAGCTCCAGCCAGCCTTCCATCCAGTCGTCGTCGTGCCGGGGGCTCGTGAAATAGGTGCGCACGGCCACGCCGAGCGGGCGGTCGTCACGCTTCTGGATGCCGAGGGACACGGCGGTTCGGGACGAGTTACCGTCCGCGGCGAGGACGACGTCGGCAAGGAAGTCGCGCGTCTCCCCCGTCTTGCGTCCGGACTCGTCAAGCAGCGCGGCGCGGACGCCGATGACGCGGCCGTCCGGCGAGCGCAGGGCTTCGGTGACGCTGTGCCCTTCCAGGACGCGGGCGCCGGCGGATTCGGCGTGCCGGGCCAGCTCTTCGTCGAAGCCCAGCCGGGTGCGGATCAGGCCGTATGTGGGGAAATCGGAAACCTCCGGCCAGGGCAGTTCAATGGTGCGGCCGCGTGCGATCAGGCGGAGGCCCTTGTTGCGGCGCCAGCCGCCTTCCTCGGGGTGGGGCATGCCGAGCTTCTGGATCTCGCGGACGGCGCGCGGAGTGAGCCCGTCGCCGCAGACCTTTTCACGCGGGAACCTGGTTTTTTCCAGCACCGTGACGCGGATGCCGGCCTTGGCGAGGTAGTAGGCGGCAGTGGACCCGGCGGGCCCTGCGCCGACGATCAGTACGTTCACGGCAGGTTCGGCTAGCTCGCCGGCCGGGTGATGTTGCGGCGGAGCTTCGCCACGGGGCCGGTGTGGTTGGCGATGGCGGCCGCGCTGCCGGACAGCGGCTTGTGCGCGCGGTGGACGGCGACGATGCCGCCGCTGAGGTTGCGGTACGTGACCTTCTCCCAGCCGGATTCCTGCAGCCAGCCGGCCAGGTGGTCCTGGTCCGGCCAGGCGCGGATGGACTCGGCGAGGTAAACGTAGGCGTCCGGGTTGGACGAGACCTTCACGGCGATGGCCGGCAGCGCACGCATGAGGTATTCGGTGTACATGGTCCGCCACAGCGGGACCACGGGCTGGGAGAACTCGGCGATCACCAGCTTGCCGCCGGGCTTGGTGACGCGGAGCATTTCGGCCAGCGCCTTCTTGGGCTCGTTGACGTTGCGCAGGCCGAACGAAATGGTGGTGGCGTCAAAGGTGTTGTCCGCGAACGGCAGTCGCGTGGCGTCGCCGGCGATGAAGTCGATGTCCGGGCGGCGGCGTTTGCCCACCTTGAGCATTCCAAGCGAGAAGTCGCAGGCGATGACGTTGATCCCTGCATCCGCGTAGGGCTCGCTGGATGTGCCTGTTCCGGCGGCGAGATCCAGCACGCGCTGGCCCGTCTTCACATCCATGGCTTCGACGACTACCCGGCGCCAACGGCGCGTCTGTCCCATGGACAGGACGTCATTCACGACGTCGTATTTGGGGGCGACGTCGTCAAACATCGTGGCTACTTCGTCCGGACGCTTATCCAAGGATGCTCGGTTCACCATGTCATTGTCTCAAATGTTGGGCGGACCCACGAACCACGGCCCGGCGCAGCGCGGCGAAGGACCCCAATCAGGCGCCAGCGGCACTCGGGAGTACTGTTATCTCATCATGACGAGTACGTTCCGCGCCGGCATTATTAAGACACTGACAGTCCCCCTGGATGGAAGATCATTCTCCGGGGGGCTGCCGTCATTTCTGGTCCGGGACGATGTCCTCTGCTGGACCCGCCGCGAAGCCGGACTGGTGGGCTTCGGCGAGATCGCCCGCTTCACCGCCACCGGCCCCGAGCGTTTCCTTGAGGCCGACATCTGGTGGCGGCACCTGGTCCTGGAAGCGGACATCACCGACTCCGTGGAGTGCCCCGGCACCGGCCCGGTGGCGTTCGGCTCCTTCGCGTTCTCAAAAGTGTCCACGCACCGCTCCCGGCTGATTGTTCCCGAAGTCGTTGTGGGGGTCAGGGACGGCCGCGCCTGGCTCACCCAGTTAACGTTCGACGACGGCGAACTCACCGAAGCGGGCGCCCTCGCCGCCCTGCAGCGCTGGCTGGACGCTGATCCGCTGGATGCTTGGGGCGACGGATCCGAAGCCTCAACAGCCGACGTCGGCCGCCCCCTTGGCGCCCCTCCGGGAGGTGGCGTTGCCGCGGAACCGGCTGCCGACGTCGTGCCCAAACTCGAAACCGGCTCCCTCAGCGAGCACGACTGGATGGCGGCAGTGGCCGCCGGCGTCGCCGAAATCCGCACCGGCAAGCTCGAAAAGCTGGTGCTGGCCCGGGACATCGTCGCCACGATTCCGGAAGGCGTGAATGCCGCGGAAATCCTCCGTCAGCTGGCCGTCCGGTACCGCGAATGCTGGACCTACGGCGTGGACGGGCTGGTGGGGTCGACCCCGGAAATGCTGATCCAGGTGGAGGGCCGCACAGCCCAGGCGCGGGTCCTGGCCGGCACCCTGGACCGCCGCGATGCCGAGGGGATGGACGGCTCGCCGCTGGAATTCGCCGAGCGCGTGCTGGCCGGGTCCGAGAAGCAGCGACACGAGCACGAGATCGCCATCCAGTCGCTCACTACCCAGCTGGCACCGTTTTCCGAGGCCATGAACGCGCACAGTGAACCGTTCATCCTGGAGCTGCCCAACGTGTGGCACCTGGCGTCGGACGTCAAGGCCGAACTGACCGAGGTGGAAGGCCACGTGCCCACGTGCCTGGCGCTGATCAACGCGCTGCATCCCACGGCCGCGGTCTGCGGAACCCCCACCACGGTGGCCGGGGCGCTGATCCGCAAGCTGGAGCACATGGACCGCGGGCCGTACGCAGGTCCGGTGGGCTGGCTGGACGCGGCGGGGAACGGCGAATGGGGCATCGCGCTGCGCGGCGCCGTCGTCGAGGCGCCGGACTCGGTGCGGCTCTATGCGGGCTGCGGCATCGTGGAGGGCTCACACCCCGAGGCGGAACTGGCGGAGACGTGGGCGAAGTTCCGGCCGATGCTCGAGTCGCTGGGCATCAGCAACTAAGTTCGCGCCGCCCGCACCCAACTAGGTAGCAGTAGGTGTCGTTTTGGCCGCCCAAAACGACACCTACTGCGACCCAGTTGGGCGGAGTGTCCGGGGACGCAGACACCAGCGCCTCGCCTAGGCTTGAAATCAGAGGTAGTTTGGTTATCCAATAGTGAAACTAAGTTTTCTGTGATGCACATCTCGTGTTCGGCGTTACACTATAAGCCGTTTTAGTCACGCATACCCCTGCAACAAAAGGTAAGAAACTATGCAGCCCATGTCCTCCGCCACGGCAAAGCTGGCCGCCAAGGCAGCCGCAATCCTCGCCGTCGGCGCCCTTTCCCTCACGGCCTGCGGCGGCAGCTCCACGCCTGCAGCGTCCTCCGCGGGCGGCGTCCAGCTCATCAACGCCGGCAAGCTGACCGTTTGCTCCGACGTCCCCTACGAGCCGTTCGAATTCCAGAAGGACGGCAAGATCGTCGGCTTCGACATGGACATCGCCGCCGAGGTTGCCAAGGACCTGAAGGCCGAGCTCAGCGTTGTGGACAGCTCCTTCGAGGCCATCGAGACCGGCACGGCGCTCACCGGCTGCGACGTCTCCATCTCCTCCATCTCCATCACGGACACCCGCAAGGCCGTCATGGACTTCTCCGAGCCGTACCTGAACGACGACCTGACCCTGGTGGCCACTGAGGCTTCAGGCATCACGAACATCGACGGCGCCAAGGGCAAGAAGGTGGGCGTCCAGCAGGCCACCACCGGCGCCCAGTACGCCAAGGACAAGGGCATCGACGCCCAGCAGTTCGAGGACACGGGACTCCTGGTCCAGGCCCTCAAGGCAGGCACCATCGACGCCGCCCTGGGCAACCAGTCGGTCCTCGGCTACGCCATCAAGGACGACGCCAAGTACAAGCGCGTGGAAAACTACGCCACGGGCGAGAAGCTGGGCATCTCCATCAAAAAGGGCAACACCGCCATGGCCGACCAGGTCAACTCCACGCTCAAGCGCCTGACCGACGACGGCTCCTTGAAGAAGTACGAGACCACCTGGTTCGGCGAAGCCGCCAAGTAGCACACACTCCGGCCCGGGCACTCCAGCCAGAGAAACCCGGGCAGCCCTGTGACCTACCAAGTTGGGGCCCTGTACCGCTGTATGACAGTCCGCTGTAAAGCACTCCGCTGGACAAACAGCCCGTACGGGGCCTCAACTGCGCAAACGAATGTGAGAACACCATGGCAATGACCGCACGTCAACGAGCCAAAGTCAGCCTGTACGTCCAGGCCGGAATCTTCGTTCTGGCTGTGGCCGCGCTGATTCTGGCCACAGACTGGAAGACCATCGGCAACAGCGTCTTCAACTTCGCCAAAATCGGCCCAATGTTCCCGGACATCTTCCTGGTCGGCCTCAAGAACACCCTGATCTACACGGCCCTGGGCTTCATCGTGGGCCTGTCCGGCGGTTTGCTGCTGGCCCTCATGAAGCTCTCCAGCTTCCCGCTCTACCGCTGGATCGCCACCGGCTACATCGAGTTCTTCCGCGGCATCCCCGCGCTGCTGGTGTTCATCGCCTTCGGCTACGGCGTTCCGCTCGCGTTCGGCGTGCAGTGGAACGTGACCATTGTGGTGATGATCTCGCTGGGCATGGTGGCTGCGGCCTACATCGCGGAAACGCTCCGCGCCGGCCTGCAGGCCGTGCCCAAGGGACAGCTGGAAGCTGCCCGCTCCCTGGGCATGCCCCAGTGGCGGGCCATGGTGTCCATCGTGATCCCGCAGGCTTTCCGGATCGTGCTGCCGCCGCTGACCAACGAAGTCATCCTCCTGACCAAGGACTCCTCGCTGATCTACGTGCTGGGCCTGACCGCCTCGCAGTACGAGCTCACCAAGTTCGGCCGCGACGGCATCTCCAGCCTGGGCGCAGGGCTCACCCCGCTCCTCGTGGCGGGCGCCTTCTACCTGGTGATCACCATCCCGCTGAGCCTTTTGGCCCGGAAGTTCGAAAGCCGCTCCGCGCGGACGAAGCGATAGGCAGGACAGTCATGAACGACGTCGAAAACACCGCCCGCAATACTGCCGTACATGCCGCCGGGGTTTCCCTCAAGGACCTCCGCAAGTCCTACGGCTCCAACGAAGTCCTCAAGGGCATCAGCCTGGAGGTCGCCCCCGGCGAGGTGGTCTGCCTCATCGGCCCGTCCGGTTCCGGCAAGTCCACCCTGCTGCGTTGCGTGAACCTGCTGGAGCAGCCCAACGAGGGAACCATCCACGTGGGCGGTTTCGAGGCCACCGACCCCGATGTGGACATCGACAAGATGCGCCGCAAGGTGGGGATGGTGTTCCAGCAGTTCAACCTGTTCCCGCACCTGAACGCCCAGCAGAACTGCACCATCGCCCAGACCAAGGTGCTCAAGCGCCCGCAGGCCGAGGCGGACAAGGTGGCGCGCGCCAACCTGGACCGCGTAGGCCTGGGCCACCTGGCAGACCGGTTCCCGGACCAGCTTTCCGGCGGTCAGCAGCAGCGTGTGGCCATTGCCCGTGCGCTCAGCATGGACCCCGAGCTCATGCTGTTCGATGAGCCCACCTCGGCCCTGGACCCGGAAACCGTGGGCGACGTGCTGTCCGTCATGCGGAACCTGGCCAAGGAGGGCATGACCATGCTGGTGGTGACCCACGAGATGGGCTTCGCCCGCGAAGTGGCCGACCGCGTGGTCTTCATGGACGGCGGCGTGGTGGTGGAGGAAGGCGTGGCCGAGCAGGTCATCAGCGCCCCCAAGCAGTCCCGCACCAAGGAATTCCTGAAGCGCGTCCTGGACCCGACGCACATCGACATCTCCAAGTAGGTTTTGCCCGCATCCGGTGTCCGGAAGCGCACGCACTTTCGACACGCAAATGCCCTGGCGCACCCGGAATTCCGGGTGCGCCAGGGCATTTGGGCGTCACAGGACCTTTTGCGCGTCGAGAACTGCCGAACGCGTCCGACGGCGGGGCACCCCGGCCGCTGCCACCTTGCGTTCCAGCCGGGCCGGCTGCATCAGATCCGCCCACACCCACCGGACAACGGTGAACCCGAGAGCGCGGATCCGGTCCTCGCGGTACTTTTCCTCGACCACCACCTGGGATGGCGTCCTGCCCCTGAGATACTCCGGTTTGAGGTACTTCTCCTCGCCGTCAAACTCACCCACCACCCTGGCCCGCTTCCAATAGAAGTCGGCGTAGCCAATCAAACCCTGTTCATCCCTAAATTCCTGCTGGAGGACCGGCGCTTCAAACCCCGCAAGATGAAGGAGTGAACGGCTATACGACTCCCCCGCCGAACCCGACCGGGCATCAGCGAAGTCCAGGGCCGCGTGGATCCTGCGCTGTCTGGCCGCGCTATAGATTGATCCGGCTGCCGCCCGGAGATCGTCCTTGCTCAGGGCGGACAACTTTGCGGCAGCGCGGGGTCTAAGCACATGGTCCAGCGGGACGACAGCCTCAGCGAACGGGGTGAACGCCGCCAGATCCAGGACGGTGCGGACACGGGACGTGACCAGCAACCCGTCCCGTCGGACGACTTCCAGGCCGGAAGGGGCAGCGAAGTGGCGCCTGACACCCGCCCGCGACCTCCCGCCGTCGTTCGTCAGGGCCAGTGCCTGAACCGGGTGTCCTACGCCGATGGTGGGAACTCCCCAAACGCTTGCCGCCGAGTGCCTGGCGAAAATGGTGGGCTTTTCGAACATTTCCGCAGCGGCACGGATCCGCAGCCCGTACTTCTGCCAGTCTTTCAGTTCCTGCCACACAGCCCCGTTCGTATAGACGCCGTGGCGGATCCGCACCAGGGCGCCGGAGCGAACCTGCTTCGCGAGGTCCTTAGCCGTAAGCCCGTGCAGCCCGCGGTCACGGGCAAGGAGGAGGGGCGGGAGGTCCGTCATGCATTCAGGCTGGCAGGGGCACGCCGCAGGCTTCAGGACGAATGCTCCTATGTGGAAATCCTCCCGGGCTCTTTCGACGCGCAAATGGGCTGGCGCAGGGGTTATTCCGGGCGCGCCAGCACATTTGCGTGTCGCCAGCCACTTTGGGCGTCGTGTCTTACGGGGACAGCACGCCGCGGACTGCTTCCGCCACTGCGGCCTTGATGCGGCCGTGCAGCTCCCTGAGGCCCTGCCGGTCGGTGCGGACCTCAATGATGCTGCGGCCCTGCTGCGGTGCGGCGAGCGCCTCGGCGAGTTCCGCCGTCGTACTCACCGCGCAGTGTCCGACGCCGTACGCTGCGGCGAGTGCCGCGATGTCCACTGTGTGGGGGGTGCCGAAGAGGCGCTCGACGGCGTTCCCGTACGTTCCGGCTTCCTGCACGGCTCCGTGTTCCAGGAGGTTGAAGATGGCCCCGCCGGCGTCGTTCAGGACCACTATGCGCAGGAGGGGCTCGTTCTCGGCGAAGCCCAGGAGGAGGCCGCCGGCGTCGTGCAGGAAGGTGACGTCGCCAACCAGGAGGGTGGTTTCCTGCCGGCCGCCCCAAGCGATGCCGGTGGCAGTGGAGATGGTGCCGTCAATCCCGGCGAGGCCGCGGTTGGCGAACACCGTGGCCTGCGGTTCGGGCACGGGCTGACCGGCGAGGTCCACATCCCGGATGCCGTTGGAGGATCCCAGCATCAGCTGTCCGCGCGCATGCTTCCACACCAGCGCCCCGACTGACGGTCCGGTTGCTGCTGCTTCTCCGGACAGCACCTGGTCCAGCGCGTGCTGCGCGGCGGCACCGGCCAGCAGCCAGGCATCCAGCCAGGCCGAGGAGCCGCGGCCGGAGAAATCGGCGAGGTCCGCGAGGTTGTCCAGCAGGAGTTCCGTCCGCCGGCCCGGTTCGAACCAGGCCACGGGAACCGGCTGGTAGAGGGCGGACGGGACGTCGGCCCGGGCCAGCAGCGCGGAGACCGGGCGGGACAGGGTCGGCCGGCCAAACAGGACCACGCGCTCGATCGGCTGGGCGGAATCCGGGCCGAAGTGCTCCAGCAGGAGCCGATACGGGCCCACGGCATTGGGGCCGAAGCGTGCGTTGGAGGACGGTTCGGCGAGCAGCGGCAGGCCGTGGGCGCGGGCGAAGGCCTCGGCGGCCGGACCGGCGTCGTGCCCGGCCAGGACCACGGTGCGCCGTTCCTCCAGCGTGGCCGGTGCCGGCGGCAGGGTCATGGGCTCCGGGCCGCGCCCGATCCTCCACGTCCTCCGGCCCGCTGCTTCCGGGAGTCGGTCGCCGGCGGCGGGGACCAGCGGATCACGGAAAGCCAGGTTCAGCTGGACGGGCCCCGGTGCGACGTCTTCGAACACGCCCGTGGCGGCGCTGAGGGCGGTCTCCACCGCGCGTTCGGGATCGGTGCCCGCGGGGACGTCGGCGGCAAACCGCACGTGCTCGCCGAAGAGGTCCAGCTGGACGGTGGTCTGGTTGGCGCCGGTGCCGCGCAGCTCGTCGGGCCGGTCAGCCGACAGCACCACCAGCGGCACAGCGGCGTGGTTGGCTTCCATGACGGCGGGCATGAGGTTCCCGACGGCGGTCCCGGACGTGGTGAGCACGGCGGCCGGCGCTCCCGTGGACAAGGCAATGCCCAGGGCGGTGAAACCGGCGGAGCGCTCATCGATCCGGACCAGGAGTTCCACGCGGCCGGCGGCGTCGGCCTCGGCGAGCGCATAGGCCATGGGAGCTGACCGCGAACCCGGCGAGACCACAACATACCGGACGCCGCCGTCGAGCAGGGTTTTGACAGCGACCCGGGCGGCCTCGATAGCGGTCAGGGTGTCCTTCGCCGTGTCGGCCGGGGCGCCGGTGGCGTCACCTTCGGAAAGAGGGGCGTCGTCGGCGGCGGCATAGGCATTGAGCGGGTCCAGCGGGTTCTCGGAAGTCACCAATCCAGTCTCCCATCAACCCCAACGCTCTCTCACTTCCTGCCGCCCAAACCCCCAACGCTCTCTCACTTCCTGCCGCCGAAACCCCGGACGCTCTCTCACTTCCTGCCGCCCAAACCCCGACGCTCTCTCACTTCCTTCGGCGAAGTGAGAGAGGATCGCAGGAAATCGCGCAGGAAGTGAGAGAGCGTCGCAGGAAAACCCACAAAAAGTGAGAGAGCGTCGCAGGGGGCGCACCAGCTCACACGAGTTAGGTAAACTGCAGCAAAGCAGTGTTTTCCCCACCCGGAGGATCAGCCCATGAACCGCAAGGCCACCGCACTGGACGTCGCCAAGCTGGCGGGTGTCTCGCGCAGCGCTGTGTCGCTCGTGCTCAACGGGCGGGGTGACGGCAACGTGGCCGCGGAAAGCCAGCAGCGCATCCGGGAAGCAGCCGCCGCGCTCAACTACTCGCCGAACAAGATTGCCCTGAGCCTGCGCAACCAGCAGTCGCGGATCATCGGGATAGTGTCGGACGAGGTGGTCACCAGCCCGTTCGACGGCAACATCATCGCCGGCGCTGACGCCGTGGCGCGGTCGCACGGCTTTGTCACCGTGGTGATGGATACGGAGCACGACGGGTCCCGGGACGAAGGTGCCGTGGAAACCCTGCTGGACCGGCAGGTGGACGGGCTCATGTACGTGACGGTGGGGCTGCGTCCCCTGAACGTGCCGCCGAACATGGCCCGGGTCCCGTCGATTCTGGCCAACTGCTTCGATGACCGCCCCGAGGCAGGCCTTCCGGCCGTCATCCCGGACGAGGTTCGGGGCGGGCGGGAAGCCGCGGAACACGTGATGGCCCTCGGCCACCGGGACATAGCCTTCCTCGCCGGGGACTCCCTGACTCCCGCCGCCCCCCGCCGGATCGAGGGCTACCGCGATGCGTTCAAGGCCGCGGGAATGCCCGTGAATGAGGACCGTGTCATCCAGGTGGGCTGGGACATCGACGCCGGATTCCACGGCGCCATGAAGCTGCTCGACAGCGCGGACGCGTCCACCCGTCCCACCGCGATCCTGTGCGCCAACGACCGTCTGGCCATCGGCGTCGTGCTGGCCTGCTACCGGCTGGGGCTGAACGTTCCGCAGGATGTGTCCGTCATGGGCTACGACGACGAATTCCGCGTCGCCAAGACCATGGTCCCGGCGCTCACCACCATGGCCCTTCCGCTCCGGGAAATGGGCGCCGTGGCCATGACGGCGCTGCTCGCCGAGGTGGAGGCGGCTCCGAACGGAAAGAACGACGACGGCGGCGGCTTGGGTGCCAGCGATGCCGCGGGTGCCAGCGCCGAGCCCGCGGCCAGCTCCCAAACGATGGTTCCGTGCCGGCTGGTGGTCCGGGATTCCACCGGCCCTGTCCCGGCCGGGCGCTGAGGCCCGGCCGGATCAGGACCTTTGGCGTCAGCCCTGGGCCGGCGGCTGCTTCAGTTCCCAGACGTCGGCCGTGGCGCCGGCCGGAAGGTGCAGCTGCCATTCTTCCCCCGCCGCCGGGTACGCCCGCAGCGTGGTGGCCACGGAACCGGCGCGGTAGACCTCCACCAGTGAGGCATCGACAAAGACGCGCAGCTCCTCCCCCGGCTGCAGGTTTCCGCTGAACACGCTCTGGCGGCCGCCGTCACCCACGAGCAGGAGTTCGACGGCGGTGTTCCCGCCGCCGGCCCCGCCGCCAGTCCCGTCTCCAGTAGCCGCACCGGCAGTAACCAAGGCTTCAGCAAACGGGGGCAGTACAACGGATCCTGCCGCTTGGCTGGCCGTCAATGCTCCACGGTAGGCGTTGACCTCTGGGGCAGGACTGACGGAAAGGGCGCCGTCGACCACGGAGAGTTCTCGCGGGAAGGTCAGGACCCCGGCCCAGCCGGCGGCGTCTATTTCGTCCTGGCTGCGGCCGCGGCGTCCGTCCCGGCCCGGTCCTTCATTGGCCCAGCCCCACAGCAGGGCCCGGTCCTCCAGCGCCACGATCTGGGGCGCGTAGAAGTCCCGTCCGAGGTCGGACTTTCCGCCGCCGCGGGGCGTGAAGACCGGCAGTCCGGTCGCCGGGTCCTCGGTCAGGGAACCGACCAGGTGTCCCACGCCGTTGGCATGTTCGTGTGCGTCACCTGAGAGCCAGAGCGAGAACATCATCAGCCAGGTTCCGGCGTCGCCTGCGGACTCCCCTGCGGACCCGGACCGGGACCCGGAGTCGCCGGACAGGCCGGAGGAATCCGGCACGCGCACCAGCTGCGGGCATTCCCAGATCTCCGCGGGCGTGAACTCCGAAGCCACCGGATTCTCCGAGGTCAGCCAGATGCCCTGGTACTTCCAGTCGGACAGGTCCTCCACCGTGTACAGCAGGAGTGCGGCGTGCCCGCTTGCGAGGCCCGCGCCCTGCATGGCGTACCGCTTGCCGTTGAACCGGAAGATAAACGGGTCGCGCACCGCGATGACCCGCCCGTCGTTCGGCATCGAGGCAGCAACATGGCCGGTCTGCTCCCAATGGACCAGGTCCTCCGAACCGCGGGCGATGACCACCTGGGAGTGGCCCCCGTCGCCGCGGACGCCCGAGTACGCGGCGGTGGGAACACCGCCGTCGTCCGTCACCACACCGGTCCAGCAGCCGTACTCATCCGGTCCGCCGGGCTGGGGACGCAGCGCCACCGGGTGTTCCTCCCAGCGCACCAGGTCGGCGGAGCTCACGTGGCCCCAGGCGATCCTGTGGTGCCGGGCGGAGTCCGGGTTGTACTGGAAGAACACGTGGTAGCGGCCGTTGATGTAGCTGATGCCGTTGGGATCGTTGATCCAGCCCTGCGCGGGACGCGGGTGGAACCGCGGGAAGGCGGGATCGGTGTGGGCGGCGGCGACGTCGTCGAAGCGCAGGGCGGCGAGGTCCGGGGAGGGCATAACGGGGGGCCTTTCGGTGAGGAGGTTATTTTCCGGTGCCGGCCGTGAGGCCGTCCTGGAGTGCGCGCTGGCCGAACATAAAGACCACCAGCGCCGGGATCATGGACAGGACCACGCCTGCAAGCACCACGGAGATGCTGCCGGTTCCCAGGTTGCCCTGGAGTGAGACAAGTCCCAGCGGGAGCGTGAAATTCTGCTCGGAGATGGTCAGGATGAGCGGGCGGAAGAACTCGTTCCAGTGGAAGTTGAATGCGAGGATTCCCACGATCGCCATGCCGGGCATCGCCAGCGGTGCATATATGGAACGGAACGTCCGCCAGGGTGAGGCGCCGTCGATCGAGGCGGCCTCGGCCAGCTCGGTCGGGAGCCCCATAAAGTACTGGCGCATCAGGAAGGTGCCGAACGCCGTCGGAATGGCCGGCAGGATCAGCGCCAGCAGTGTGTCCGAGAGGCCCATGCCGCGGATCAGCATAAAGACGGGCACGATCGTGACCTGCACCGGCACCATCATGGTGGCCAGCACGATCGAGAAGAGTGCGCCGCGGCCGCGGAACTTCAGGTGCGCGAAGGCGTAGCCTGCCATCGCCGCTGTCACCATCTGGCCCACCGCGATCAGTCCGGTGACCAAGGCGCTGTTGAGGACGAGCAGGAAGATATTCAGTTGCTGGAATACTTGACCGTAGGACGTGAAATCCGGGTTCCACGGGAAGAATGACGGCGGCAGCTTGAAGGATTCCGACGGCGACCGCAGCGACGTGGACAGGGTCCACAGCACCGGACCCAGTGTCAGGGTTGCCGCGATCAGCAGCAGGACGATGCGGATGGCGAAGTTCCAGCTGAACCTGCGCCGGTTGGGTGACGTTTCCGGGAGGCCTTCCGAGAGCCGGGGGGAATGCCCAGCCAGGCCGTGGTCTGTTGTGGTTGTCATGGCTGGCCTTACTGGTAGAAGACGAATCGTTTGCTGAGCCGGAACTGCGCGGCCGTGATGGCCATGATGATCAGGGTGAGAAGCACGCCGATGGCGGAGGCCTGACCGAACTCGAGGCGCTGGAAGGCCGATTCAAAGATGACCATGACGGCGGTGCGGGTGGAGTCGCCGGGGCCGCCGCGGGTCAGCACGTAGGGCTGGTCGAACACCTGCAGGGCGCTGATGATCGCCATCACCGAGGCCACCAGCGTGGTGGGGCTGAGCAGCGGCAGCGTCACGTAGAGGTGCTTGCGCCAGCCGGTGGCGCCGTCGATCGATGCCGCTTCATATGTCTCCACGGGAATGGAGGCCAGGCCGCCGATGAACAGCAGGAAGGAGAACCCGAAGTTCTGCCACACGTAGACAAGGATCACGACGGCGGCGGACCCGCCCGGCGTGGTCAGCCACGGCACCGCGGGGATTCCCGCGAGGGACAGGAACCAGTTGACCACGCCGAACTGCTCGTTGAAGAGGTACCGCATGAAGATGGAAACCGAGGCCGCGGACAGGATCAGCGGGAAGAAGAAGGCCGAGCGGAAGAAGACGCGCAGCCAGGCCGGCATCTTCTCCTGCACCATGATGGCCAGCGCCAGTGCCAGCCCAAGCTGGAAGGCCACGGCCACCACCACAAAGAGGATGGTGTTCAGGAACGACACCCGGACGGTGGGGTCCTGGACCACCTCGGAGAAGTTGTCGAAGCCCACGAAGGTCGGCGCCGAAATGATGTCCCAGCGGAAGAAGGCCAGGACCACGGAGGCCACGATCGGGATCAGGGTGAAGAGGCCCATACCCAGGATGGTGGGGGCCAGGAAGATCCAGGCCAGCCAGCGCTGGCTGTGCCTGCCGTTCGTGGCGGGTGCCTTGGCCTGCGAGGCCGGTCCGGCCGCCTGCCTCGGCCGCTCCCGCGGCGTGGTGGTGGTGCTCATGACTGCCTCCTCAGGGCCAGTTCAAGGTCGCGCTGCATGGAGGCGAGGGCCTGCTTGAGCTGGCGCTCGTCGCCGCTGACGGCCAGCGATACGTTCTTCATCAGGGCCGTTTCGACGGCGGCCTGCTGCGGTGGGGCCGGAATGGGGCCGGTGGTGGGGAACCTGTCCAGGGTGTCGTAGAAGACCTTCCAATTGGCGGGTCCCTTGCCGGCGTAGAGCTGCTCGTTGACCATGGAGCGGCGCGCCGGCGTCGTGATCGGGTTGGGGAAGATCAGTTCCATCGCCTCGCGGCTGGAGCTGAACTTGATCCACTCCCAGGCGGCGTCCTTGTCCTTGGCGGTCTTCATGATCGCGTAGCCGGCGGTGCCGAACTGGTGGCGCTGGGTCTTCCAGCGCGGGAAGAACTGGACGTCGAAATCGTTTTCGCCCATCCCGGCCTCGTGCAGGCCCTGCACCCAGTAGCCGCCGGCCGGCGTCGTACCGATGCGGTTGGACGCGAACAGCCCGACGAGCGAACTGCCGCCGCCTTCCTCCGGGCGGACCCCGAGTCCGTCCTTGACCAGCCCGCGCAGGTAGTCGAAGGACTCGAACACGCGGTCGTCATTGGCGTTGGGCTCCAGCCACTGGTACCCGCCGGACCTGAGGCTGCGGGAGGGATCGTTGGCGTAGAAGCCGTCCCAAAGCCACTCCCCGCCGGCGGACCTGGTCTCCTTCAGGAAGCTGGTGTCGTTCGCGTACAGCCACGGCACCACACCGCCGAAGAGCCGGTTGGTCCAGTAGTACGGGGTGAAGTCCGAGGTACGGGCCTTGCGCATGGCGGCGAGGCTGTTCCGGAAGTCCAGGTGGGTCCAGTCATCGGCGGGGCGCTCCAGCCCTGCCTGTGCGAAGGCGGTGGTGTTGTAGTACATGTTGGCCGCGTTCCAGTCCATGGGGAGCTGGTACAGGCTGCCCTTGTACATGAAGGCTTCCACCAGGCTGGGGTGGACGTCGTCGAAGAACTCCGCCATGTCCGCGGCGTCGCGGCGCACGTACTCGTCGAGCGGGTGGGCGAGTTTTTCCGCGAACAGCTGGGCGCCTTCGGTGGCCACATAGACCACATCCGGCGGGGTGCCCGCGGCCACCATGGTGAGGATCTTGGTGAAGAAGTCCTTCCAGTCCACGGCCTGGATGGCCTGGACCTTGACCTTGATCTCCGGGTGGAGTCGGGTGAAAGCGTCGATGGCGCGCTGGCGGGCGGCGGCGTCCGCGGCGGTGCCCATGATGGCGATGCTGAGGCTGTTGTCCCCGCGGCCCGGAATGTCCGTCCCGGAGAGACGCGGCCACGATGCCACGGTTGCTCCGATAATTCCCGCGCCGAGGGCACCAAGGGCGGTACGGCGGGTGAATTCCCGCAGGTGCCCGTTTGTGGCTCCGGTCATGTCAATTTCCTTCCTAACACGTGTTAGGAACTGTAGATCAACGACCTAACACGTGTCAAGCGTCACAAGTCAGGCGTCGCGGCTGGGCGCTTCACCGCCCAACGGCTGGCCGTCCGGGCCGGGCCCGGCCGGGCCCGGCCCGGCCGGCTTGGTCTCATCCGTTCTTGGAGCCGGTCCCCTCGCTCATCCCCGGCTGCGGTGGTCGGTGCTGCGCATGCGGACGGCCACCAGGATTCCGGATGCTGCCGTCAGGGCGGCGGCGACGGCGACGGCGGCAGGGATGCCATACGCGTCGGCGATGAGGCCGGAGAGCAGGGCGCCGAGAGCGAAGCCGCCGTCGCGCCACAGGCGGTAGATTCCCACGGACCGGGCCCGCCATTCAGGGTGGGCGACGTCGCCGATCGCTGCGAGCAGGGTGGGGTAGACCATTGCTGTGCCGGCGCCGAGGAGGACGACGGCGGCAAGCCAGGTTCCGAAATCATGTCCGACGGCGACCATTCCCAGTGCCAGGGCTTGGATGAGCATGCCGCCGGCGATGAGTGGTTTGCGGCCGATCCGGTCTGAGAGGGCACCGGTGACCAGTTGCCCGGCGCCCCAGACGGCCGGGTACACGGCGGCGAGGATGCCGATGCGGTCGATGCTGAGCCCTGCTGCGGCAAACAGGACCGGAAACAGCCCCCAGGCCAGTCCGTCGTTGAGGTTGTTCACCATGCCCGCCTGGCTGACGGAGGACAGTGATTTGTCCCGGAAGCTTGTCAGGATGAAGACCTGACCGTTGCTCAGCCCGGCCTGGGTCCCCGCATGGACCGGGACGTGGTTCGCGGCTTCGGATTTGGCGTGATGGCGTGTTTCGCGGACGGTCAGCACTGACAGGCCGAGTCCGACGGCGATGAAGGCGGCGCCGAGCAGGAACGGGCCGGGACGCAGTCCGTAGGTGGACGCGATGTAGCCGGTGGCCAGAGCGGTGCCTGCGACGCCGAGGTAGCCGGCTGCCTCGTTCAGTCCCATTGCCAGGCCGCGGCGTTCGGGGCCGACGAGGTCCATCTTCATCATCACGGTGGTGGACCAGGTCAGTCCCTGGCTGATGCCCAGGACGACGTTGGCCACGATGATCCAGCCCCACGAATCGCCGAAGATCAGAAGGAAGGGGATCGGGAGGGCGATGAGCCAGCCGGCGACGAGGACCGGTTTGCGGCCGTAGCGGTCAGAGAGGGTTCCGGCGAAGTAGTTGGTTGCCGCTTTGGCCACGCCGAACGCCAGGATGTAGGTCAGGGCGGAGGTGTACAGGTCCAGGTGGAAGACCTCTTCAGCCAACAGCGGCAGTACCGTCCGCTCCTGGCCGAGAGTGCCGCCCACGAGCGCGTTGACGGTAACGAGGAGCATGAACTGGGCCAGGTTCTGGCGTAGGCCAAGTGTGATGAGATCCCGCTGCCCGGGTCGCCGCGGTGAAGGGGTGTTGCCGGATCCCATGGTCGCGCTCCAAGTTTCAGTGCGGGGTGGTTGGTGTTCCGATGGCGGGAACACGGCTTTGGCGGCGGCCGGGTGTTCCGTGCCGCCGCCTTGCCTGTCATTGAGCGGGTGAACTGCCTTGCCTAGTTGGTGGACACGGTTTCGCGTGTCTGCTGCCATGCGGCCCAGCCTGCGTAGCTGCCGTCGAGTTCGACGACGTCGTACCCGGCGCGGCGCAGGGCGCTGGCGGCCACGGAATTGCGGACACCGCTCTGGCAGTAGGTCACGATGGTGCCCTCGGAGGGCAGTTCATCGAGGTGCCACATGAGCCGGCCGCCGCTGAGCTGGTGGGATCCGGGGATGTGTCCTGCCGCGTGCTCGGTGCGGTTGCGGACGTCCAGGACCATGGCCGCATCGAAGCCGGCCAGGTCTGCCGGCCGGATGAGCTTCGGGGCCGTCATGGGGAGGCCCTGGATGCTGGTGATGTAGCCGGCGACGTTGTCGATGCCGACGCGGACCAGGTGGTCCCGCATGTCCTGGGCCTGCTCCTGGTCCCGGACCAGGAGCACCAGGGGGTTCTTGTCGGTCTCAGGGTTGACCACCCAGGCGCCGTAGCTGGCTACGGACTTGCCCGCGGGAACGTTCAGGGAACGGGCCACGGTGCCCTCGTGGACCTCGGTGTTGGAGCGGGTGTCGATGAAGGTCACTGCGTCTTTTGCGAGGTCCTTGGCGACGTCGGCGGGGTCCAGTTCCTCGAGCGGGGAGCGTTCGCCAATGATGGCCGGGCCTTCACGGTTTTCGCGCTTCATCCGGCCGAAGTAGGCGTGTGCGTCCGGCTGGCCATCGAGGAGTTCGTCGATGAAACCCTGCTCGTCATTGGCGGCGAGGTAGGGCCCCCACCAGGCGTAGAGGCGCTCGTAGCCGACCGTGGTTGAGGGGATGGCTCCGAGGGCCTTGCCGCATGCGCTGCCTGCACCGTGGGCGGGGTGGACCTGGACGTGGTCCGGCAGGGCCAGGAACTTATCCCGCAGGCTGGCGAAGAGCTGCTTCGCGCCCACGAAGCGGGTGTCCACGCCGCCGGCCGCCTCGTCGAGCAGGTCCGGCCGGCCCAGGTCACCGGAGAAGACGAAGTCACCGGAGAGCAGATAGCCGGGCCGGTCACTGAACGCGCCGTCAGTGACCAGGAACGAAAGGTGTTCCGGGGTGTGGCCCGGAGTGTGTACGGCCTGGATGCTGATGTTGCCCAGGGTGATCGTGTCGCCGTCGTAAAGCCGTTCGCCGTCGAAACCGTACTGCCAGTCCGGGCCGCCTTCGCCGGAGACGTAGATCCTGGCGCCGGTGGCGGCGGCCAGTTCGCGGGTGCCGGAGAGATAGTCGGCATGGATGTGGGTCTCGGTGACGGCGACGATCTTCATACCGTTCTTCCCTGCCAGGTTCTGGTAGACCGCGATGTCCCGGCGGCCGTCAACAACAATGGCCTCACCCTTGGCCTGGCAGCCGATCAGGTAACTGGCCTGGGCGAGATCCTCGTCGTAGATGCGCTCGATAAGCATTGATGCTCTCCTTCGTTGGGAAGTTTTCGTTGGGCTCTTGGTTCAATTCTAATACCCCGGGGGGTATCCAGCAATCAGTGGTGTGCCACGCTGTCGTGGCTGTGGGTGTTAGGCCTGCTGCCGTGCGGCATCGGCCCGCAGTTTGTTCATATCCAGGTTCTTTACGCCCTGAATGACCTCTTCCAGTCCTGCGGCGTTCAGCGCTCCGGGCCGGGAGAAAACCAGGGTTTTGTCCTTGAAGGCCATCAGTGTGGGGATGGAGGTGATGCCGGCTGCCGCGGCCAGGGCCTGTTCGGCTTCGGTATCCACCTTGGCGAAGGTGATACCAGAGTGCCGTTCGGCGGCGGCGCCGTAGGTGGGGGCGAACATGCGGCAGGGGCCGCACCAGGCTGCCCAGAAGTCAACGAAGACGATGTCGTTGTTCTCCAGGGTGGCTGCGAAGTTCTGTTCAGTGATGTCGATGGTTGCCATGACCGGTTCGTGTCCTTCCGATGCTCTCTCAAACGGGTGTGTGGTCCTGACCCTTGGCGGGCGGTCAGGTGGTGGGCAGGCCTGCGCGGGTCCAGGCGATCATGCCGCCAGTCATGGTGTCGGCGGTGAAGCCGGCACCGTTGAGTGCGTCTGCGACGCGGGCGGAACGGTTGCCGCTGCGGCAGACAGCGATCACTGGCACGGAGCGGTCCAGTTCGGACAGCCGTGCCTGCAGCTGCCCCAAGGGGATGTGCAGTGCCCCCGGGATCATGCCTTCGGCGACTTCAAAGTCCTCGCGGACATCGAGGATCCGAGCTGTGGCGCGGCGCTGGTCGGCTTCATTGATGGTGATTTCAGCCATTGGTTTCTCCTTCGAATGGTTCGGCTGGATGGGGTTCGGGTGCTTCTTAGCGGACGGGCTCGCCGGCCCCGCGCCAGGCGCCCATGCCGCCGCGCAGGGAATGGGACTCATAACCTTGTGCGGCAAGGACCCGGGCGGCGGAGGCGGAGCGGACCCCGGACTGGCACATGGCGATCACAGGCCGGGATTTCTGGATCCCGGCAGTGCTGGCCTGGAGCCTGTCCAGCGGAACGTGCTTGGCCTGCGGCGCGTGTCCGGAACGCCATTCCTGGGCGGAGCGGACGTCGATCAGCGTGGCGCCTGAGGCCAGAAGTTCCTTCGCCTCAGCTACTGAGACCGTCTTGTACGGCTTGCTGAATGCCTTCTTCAGCGAACGGATGAGGCCCATGGTGTTCTCCTTTTGTTTCGGTAGGGGGTAGCTTTTCAAGCGGTAACGGTGCCCGCCGTGACCCAGGCCGCGACGGCAAAGATGAGCACGGCGAACGAGACGCGGATGTGCTTGTCGTTAAGATGGCGGACGAGGCGGGCAGCAATGAGGGATCCGAGGATCGCCGGGAACGCGAAGCTCAGAACGCTGGGCCAGTCGATGGTAAATCCCGCGGCGTGGGCACCGAAGCCCGCGGCCGAATTGATCACGATGATGGCCAGAGACGAACCAACGGCCTGTTTCATGCGCAGGCCCAGGAACAGTGTGAGAGCCGGGGTGATCAGGAAACCTCCGCCCACACCGAGCAGTCCCGTGAGGAACCCGACGAGGACCCCGACCCCCATGGCCTTGGGGGCGCAGGAGCGGAAGGCACGGTTGGGACCGGTACTGCACGACCCTTCCGTTTCCGCGGTCCGCATGAGCATCCGGATCCCCGCGATCACCATGATGACAGCGAAGGCAAGCATCAGGATGTCCGGATCCAGAATCCGGCCAACAGCAGCCCCGCCCCACGCGGCGGGGATGCCCGCCGCACCGACAATCACGACCACCGGCCAGTTGATACCTTCGCGCAGCCGCGGAATCAGCGCAGCCAGGGAAGAGATGCCCACCACCAGAAGGGAAGTGGGAATGGCCTCCGCCGGGCTCATACCCACGCCGTAGACCAGGGCGGGGACAGCGATGATCGAGCCGCCGCCACCGACTACACCGAGCACGATCCCGACAAAGAGCCCCAGTGTCAGGGCGGCGATCATGCTGCCGGGGTCTGCTTAGCCCCGGCCACCGGGAACTGCAGGATGACGCTTTCGCGGGTTGGCTCCTTGGTGGACCTGTTCCACGGCATCGCCGCGATCGCCTGGCCCATGGCGCAGGTGTTGGTGGCCGCCGAGACGGTCAGGCCTGCGCCAATGACGCCCGCGAGCGTCCGAATCTTGGGCGAGATGAACTTGCCGCCGGCCAGGCCCAGGACCACCAGGGACCCGGCGGCGAGGCGAACCTGCCGTTCCAGGTCCCAGCGGTCCTTGCCCCTGACGACGTCGCCGCCGGCCGCTGCGAAGCCGGGGACGCCGCCGGTCAGGACGTAGGCCGTATCGATGCCGGAACCGGCGAGACGCTGACGCGCCTGCTCGGCGCGGGCTCCTGACTGACAGACCAGGACGACGCGGCTGCCCAGGCGGGCGGCGAGCTCGTCGGTGTGTTCGGAGAGCAGCGGCAGCGGCACGTTGTAGGAGCCGCGGATATGCAGGGAGTCGAATTCCGCCGCGGAACGCACATCGATAACCACGAGGTCCTGGTGTTCGATGACCCAGCTGCGCAAGGACTCCGGAGCAAGGGCGGTGATGGCGGTGGAGGGGGAAGGGAAAGTCATGGTCAGCCTCTCGAAAGGGGGATTACCGGTGGATACCCCACCCAGTATTACAGATACCCATGGGGGTATGCAAAACACCCCACGGGGTATATGGTTGATGGCAAGACACCCACGCCTTTGGAGACTCCATGCAACTCGATTCGACTGAACTGACCCCGGTGGTCAACCGCCTCAAGCGCGCCCAGGGCCAGCTAGCAGCTGTCACCCGCATGCTGGAGGAGGGCAGGGACTGCAAGGAAATCGTCACGCAGCTGGCTGCCGTGTCGAAAGCCCTGGACAAGGCCGGCTTCGCCATCATCGCCAGCGGCCTGGAGCAATGCATCGTCCGCGAAGACGCCACCATGGACCGGAAGGAGCTGGAAAAGCTCTTCCTCTCCCTCGCCTGATAAGCAGGGACTGCACGACCCCGTGCCGAAACCCACCCGGACCGTATCTGCAACGACATTTCAGGAGCAGGTTTATGAGCTACACACACTCCGTTACCGTCCCGCTATCGTGGGAGGATGCGGTTCAGCGCACCCGGGAGGCACTCGGGGAAGAGGGCTTTGGCATACTCACGGAAATTGACGTCCGCGCCACCTTTGCATCCAAACTCGGGATCGACGCCGGGGATGCCGTCGGCGACTACGTAATCCTTGGCGCCTGCAACCCCGCTTTGGCGAGCCGGGCCCTCGCAGCCGAGCCTGAGCTCGGTGCGCTGCTTCCATGCAACGTCATTGTCCGACGAGCCAAGAACGCACGCGAGACCACAGTCGAAGCCATCGATCCGCAAACCATGGTCCAACTCAGCGATAGTCCGGCCGTCCGCGAGGTCGCGGACGACGCCGATGCCCGCCTGCGCAGAGCCCTCGCCGGGCTCGTCCATGCAAAGGAAATCTCCGACTGACCAAAGTGTAGGCACTTGTAAAGGGCAGAGAAGCTAGACCAGGCCCTGGCACCCCGGACGCTCTCTCACATCCGGGCGCCTCACCCCGGACGCTCTCTCACATCCCGGCGCCTCACCCCGGACGCTCTCTCACATCCCGGCGCCTACATGTTCTCCGGGGTCTCGATGCCCAGCAGGTCCAGTCCCTCGGAGAGCCTGTGGAGGACCAGAGCGCACAGGGCCAGCCGCGACTGGCGAACGGAATCCTCCGCCTTGAGCACGGGGCACTGGTCGTAGAAGGACGTGAACAGCTGCGCGAGCTCGAACAGGTACGCACACAGCCGGTGCGGTTCGAGGAGTTCCCCCACCCGGCGAAGGTTGGCGCCGTACTCCAGCAGGTGCAGGGCCAGGGCACGTTCGGCGGGTTCGACGACGGCGATGGACGCAGCCGCCGTCGGCTCGCCAGCCGCCTCGCCCAGGGAAGCCGCCTCACCCGGGGACCCAGCCTCGCCCGCAGACTCTGCCTCCGCCACAGACTCCGCCTCGCCGGCCTTCCGCAGAATGGAGCGGATCCGCGCGGCGGCGTACTGCACGTACGGGCCGGTGTTGCCGCTGAGTGCCAACATGCGGTCAAAATCGAATACATACTCGGTATCGTGCCCCACGGAGAGGTCTGCGTACTTCACCGCTCCGATGCCCACCTGCCGGGCGGTCACGGCGCGCACGTCCTCCGGAAGGTCAGGGCGGCTGGCGTCCACCACGGCACGGGCGCGGTCCACGGCCTCGTCCAGCAGCGCCATGAGTTTCACCGGGGTGCCCGAACGGGACTTCAGGATCTTGCCGTCCTCGCCCAGGACGTTGCCGATCTGCACGTGCGTGGCCTCCACCGTGTCCGGCAACCAGCCGGCCTCGCGGGCGGTCTCAAAAACCATCCGCAGGTGCACGTTCTGCGGGGCGCCCACCACGTAGAGGATGCGGTCGGCCTGAAGGTCCTGGACCCGGTACCGGATGGTCGCGAGGTCCGTCGTGGCATACCCGTACCCGCCGTCGGACTTACGGATGATTAGCGGCAGCGGCTCGCCGTCCCGGCCCGTAAACCCGGCGGGGAAAGTGCACAGTGCCCCTTCGCTGACGCGGGCCAGGCCCCGCTCCTCCAGTTCCTGGCACAGCTGTGCTAGATGGCGATCGTACGAACTTTCACCCGCGATGTGGTCGTCCTCGAGGCTGACTCCCAGCGTGGCGTAGATGGCGTTGAAATAGACCTTCGAGTGGTCCACCAACCGCTGCCAGACCTCCAGCGTCTCCTCGTGGGCCGACTGGAGTGACACGACGCGGAGGCGGGCCCGCGTCGCGAAGTCGGGGTCGCCGTCGAACTTTGCCCGCGCCGCCTGGTAGAACGCGCTGGGGTCCTCCACCAGCAGCGCGGCCTCGGGCGAATCCTCGCCGATCTCCAGCCAGTGCTCAATCAGCATGCCGAAGGGCGTGCCCCAGTCGCCGATGTGGTTCTGCCGGATCACCGTGTGGCCCAGCGCCTCGAGGACGCGGACCAGGCTGTCCCCCACCACGGTGGTGCGAAGGTGCCCCACATGCATTTCCTTCGCAACGTTTGGGGAGGAATAGTCGACGACGACGCGCTGGGCTTGCGTCTCCGGCCCGCCCTGCGGCTGGGAAGCCTGGGCGTTGAGCAGCTCCTCGATCCAGGTGCCGTCGAACGTGAGGTTGATGAAGCCCGGGCCGGAGATTTCAACGCCGGTGCAGAGGCCGTCCAGCTCCAGGGACTCGACAATGCGCGCGGCAGCGTCGCGTGGAGCCAGGCCCACCTTCTTCGCGAGCGCCATGGCGGCGTTGACCTGGATGTCCGCGAATTGCGACGGCCGGACCACCGGGTCGGTGTCCCGGAACTCTTCGCCGAACGCTTGGGCAATAGCTGCCTGGACTCTGGGGACAACCATCTCGGCCGGATTATTCACAAGCTCAAATTATCAGTCCCGGGCCCTTCCGACGCTCTCTCACTTCCTGCGGATAAATCCGGGACGCTCTCTCACTTCCTGCCGCCAAAAAACGGACGCTCTCTCACTCCCCCGACCGTGCGGTCAGGGAGTGAGAGAGCGTCCTCCAAAAACCCACCAAAAGTGATAGAGCGTCCGTCAAAAAGGCACCAAAAGTGAGAGAGCGTCCTGGAAGGGGGCGGGAAGGTGGGGCGGGACGGAGGGGCCGGTGGGGTGACCCGGCCCGATGAGTGGGAAGCGGGCGTTAGCCCCGGAAGACCTGGACCACCGACGGGCGCGGGGCGCGCGCTTTACCGGCAGCCGGCGTCGTGCCTGCCGGAACGTAGTCCGGGAAGTACGAGTTCGGTGCGTCGAACGTGCCTTCCTCCCCCGGGTGCTGCACGGACACGAACACGGTGCGTTCGTCGTCGTGCACGATCGGTCCGCAGGTCTCGGCGTCGCGCGGGACGGCCAGGAACTGCTCCACCTTGCCGCGATCGGCGCCGTCGAGGGTCACCTTGAACAGGCCGTCCGCGCGTCCGATGCCGGCAGGGGCGCCGTCGGTGGAGATCCACAGGTTCCCCACCGAGTCGAACGCCAGGTTGTCCGGGCAGGAGATCGGCGAGACCTGGTCCGCCGGGAAGCCGGAGAAGTAGGTGACGTCGCCCTGGGCGGGATCGCCGCAGACCATCAGCAGGTTCCAGGTGAACTTGGTGGAGGTCTGGTCGCCGGTTTCGGTGATTTCCACGATGTGGCCGTCGCGGTTGGCGTTGCGCGGGTTGATCTCGGTGGCGCCTTCCTTGCCGGCCTTACCGCGGTCCGAGTTGTTGGTGCAGGCAACGTAAACCTTGCCGGTGTGCAGGCTGGGCTCCACGTCCTCGCAGCGGTCCATCTTGGTGGGGCCCACCTTGTCTGCGGCGAGGCGGGTGTAGACCAGGACCTCTTCGACGGTCATCCCGGGCACGGCCGAGGCGCCGTCAACCACCAGCGGCAGCCATTCGCCGGTGCCGTCGAACGCGCCGTCGGCCGGCACCGCGCCGGTCCCGGTGATCTCGGCCGCCGGCGAGTTGCCCGTGAACTTGGCCACGTAGAGGTTGCCGGCGGACAGCAGCGTCATGTTGTGCTTGCGGTCGCCGTCGCGGTACTTGTCCTTCGAGACGAACTTGTAGAGGTAGTCGAAGCGCTCGTCGTCACCCATGTAGGCCACCACGTGGCCGGATTCGGCCACGATCACGTTGGCGCCCTCGTGCTTAAACCGGCCCAGCGAGGAGTGCTTCTTCGGCGTGGACGTGGGGTCAAACGGGTCCACTTCCACAATCCAGCCGAAGCGGTTGGTCTCGTTCGCGTAGCCGGCGTTGCGGGTGTCGAAGCGGGGGTCGTCCAGTTCCCACTGGCGGGCGGTTGCCTTTGAGGTCAGCCCGTAACGGAGGTCCGAAGCGGACGTGCCCGGGGCGACGAAGTACCCGTTGAAGTTCTCCTCGCCGGACAGGACGGTTCCCCACGGTGTGGTGCCGCCGGAGCAGTTGCCGAGCGTGCCCTTGATCTTGCGCCCGGACGGGTCGTCGATGGTCTTCACGAGCGGGGAACCGGCGGCGGGACCGGTGAGTTCGTAGACGGTGCTGTTCAGGTAGCGGCGGTTGAGCCCGGCGCCCTGGACGTAGCTCCACGGCTTGTTCTTGTTCTGCCGCTCCAGCTCCACCACGGTCAGGCCGTGCGCGGCCTGGCCCACGGCGCGGACATCGGCGGCCGGCATGGTGGCCGGGAACATGATGTTCTCGTTGGTGTATTCGTGGTTGGCGAAGAGCACGGCGCGGCGGCCCTTGCTGCCCGGGACCTCGAGGATGTCCGTGTAGTCGTTGTTGTAGCCGAACTGCTTTTCCTGCGCGGCCGCCGTCTGGTTGTTGATGTCGAACGCGGGAGCATCCTTGAAGATCGGGTCGCCCCAGCGGATCACGGGCTGCCAGGTGAACCCGGCCGGCAGAGTCAGGGTGTCCACGTCCGCGGCGATGGACGGGATCGCGGTGAACTGCAGCTTGGACTTGCCGAAGCCGTCCTTCGCTGCGGCGGCGAGGCCGGTGCCGCCGTCGGCGACGGCAGTTCCGGCGGACGTGACCGCACTGCCCAGCACGACGGCGAGCGCACCGGCGGCGCCGAAGCCGAGGGCGGCGCGGCGGGACATGGTGGCGGAGGCGATGTCGCGGAAGTAGCTGTTTGAGCTGGTGTTGCAGACCTCGCCCGAGCAGGCGTTGTCGCACTTCAGCGCGCAGGTGACGGGGCTGCGCTTGCCTTTGGTGTGGCCGAGCATGGGGAGCAGGGCAAACTTGCGTCCGGTCGTTTCAGACATGAGGGGGCCTTCCAAGGAATCCGATGCGGTCCCGCCAACCCTGCCAGCAGCTTCCAACCGGGAGCCGACAACCAGATGAAGATCCGGTGAACCGGCGGTGTCGCGCAGAAGGGTGAGAGAGCGTCCCAGGAAAACCCGCAGGAAGTGAGAGAGCGTCGCAGGAAAACCCGCAGGAAGTGAGAGAGCGTCGCGGGAAAACCCGCAGGAAGTGAGAGAGCGTCAGGCCTGGGCGGGGGCGGCCAGCGCTGCGTGCACCCGACGGAGGCGGTCCAGCCACCAGTCCCGGCGGTCGGCGGGGGCGGCGAACTCCTCGAGCAGCCCGGCGTCGGCCGTGACGTCGCGAAGGCGGATGGCGCCGTCGTCGGCCACCAGCGGATCCCGGGTGACGTCGGCCGCGAGCAGGGACACCGTCCCCAGCCCGCACGCGTACGGCAGTTCCGGCAGCGCGGCCGCCAAAGCCAGCCCGGCGCGGATCCCCACCGAGGTGTCCAGCGCGGAGCTCACGACGGCGGGCAGCCCGGCCTGCGCCACGATGTCCAGCGCACGCCGGACTCCCCCGAGCGGCGCTACCTTCACCACGATGAGATCTGCTGCGCCCGCCCGCGCCACGCGCAGGGGGTCGTCCTCCTTGCGCACGCTTTCGTCGGCAGCGATCAGCAGGGGAATGCCGGCGGCCCGCAGCCGGCGGCGCACCTCGGCCAGGCCGTCGATGTCCGGCACCGGCTGCTCTGCGTATTCCAGCCCGACGGCGGACAGCCGGGTCAGTGCCTCCACGGCTGCGGGAACGTCCCACCCGCCGTTCGCGTCCACCCGGATGGCTGCGTACGGGAGGGCGCTGCGGACGGCGGCCACCCGGGCGGCGTCGTCGTCGAGCGTCTGGCCGCGTTCAGCCACCTTGATCTTGACGGCATCCACCCGGCCGAAGCGGGCCAGCACCTCCGGAACGCGGTCCGCCGAGACGGCCGGGACGGTGGCATTCACCGGAATCACGGACCGCAGCGGCGCGGGAAAGCCCTGCCAGCCGGCCTCGACGGCGGCGGCCAGCCACCGGGAGGCTTCGGCGTCGCCGTATTCGGGAAAGGGACAGAACTCGCCCCATCCCAGCGGGCCTTCCAGCAGCAGGGCCTCACGCTGGGTGATGCCGCGGAACTTCACGCGCATGGGCAGGCTCACCACGTGCGCGGACGCCAATAACCGGTCCAGGGAAGGAAGGCCCTGGTCCATTTCGGAGTCTTTCCCCCGGGGCTGGCTGGGTGCGTCGGCAGGCATGATTTCACTCTACCGGCCACCCCTGACAACGGGCCGACGCGAAAACGGGCGGCCGCGAAAAAGCCCCGCTGCAGACAGGGAGGCCAAGGAGTCCCTTGGTAGGGCCGACGGCGACTGGGGGCGAGCTTCACGTTTATGAGACTCGTCGCCGCCGGCCCAGCTCAAGGAGCCCCGGGCGCACATTCCCTGCGGATAACCGCCGGATCTGCTGCGGGGCGGTCCGTGCAAAACCGGACCGTTGCTAAAATCCTAGGGACCCCGGGCCGCCGCCGCATGAGTATCCGCTACTCGTTTTGGCGGCTCCGATGTACTCAGGAAAGCGGCCATCACGCGCCGCGAACAGCGTGCGATGGCCGCCGGCTGGAAGGGCCGAACGCGCCCTGGCAAACGTGGATTTACCGGTGGTTGTGGTCGTCATCCTTGGCGCGGTCCAGCAGCTTGCAGATGTCCTTCGCGTCCCGGATGCTGTTGTGCGTGACCTCGCCGGAGACGATCTCCATCTGGTCGGCGGCGGCGTAGACAACGTTGCCTGCCAACCGTCCGCGTTCGAAGTAGAAGGCCTTCGGCAGCCCGGCGTCCTCAAAGGCCTTCTCGTCAGCGGCTCCCATAGCGAACACCAGGCTGGGACCCCGTGCGGAGAGGTGGGCGCTCAGGCCGTCCGCTGCGAGCCTCTGGGTGAAGGGTCCGGAGACGTCCAACTCGTCGATCGTGGCGCCGTCGGAAACGCGGGTGAGGTCAATGGTGGCGTCGCCCCGGAACCTGATCACCAGGGTCCCGTCGTCCTTCTTCTCGCCCTTGTACTTCACCTCGCGCTCGTCGCCGGCTTCCACCTTGATGGTGGTGTCGCAGGCCTCGAACTCGTAGGGCTCGTAGTACGAGTCGGGAACCGAGACGTACTTTCCGTCAGTGTCCTGCGGGGGCCACGGCCCTGCAGCCCCGCCTCCGCCGTCGGATCCGGCGGACGCCGGAGCGGAAATTCCCGTAAGCAATGCCAGCGCCAGGGCGGCGGGCAGGCACAGATACCTCATTTTTCGGTTCATGGCAGCACTCCTGAAGATGGCAGGAGGGGACGCAACGGGGCCTGACCTGCCAATGTTTATAAACATCAAATGCCAGCTAGGCGACGAGACCAGTTGTGATGCGGTGATGTTGCGGGTGATGTTGCGGCCGCTGTGTTCAGGCCGACAATACGTTCAAGCTAGCGCCGCCGTCGCCGGGGTGTCAACGGTTAATCGGACGCCGGCGTACGCCACATCCGGACACGGAAGAGGACGGCGAATACGCCTCGAAACGGGGCGAGTAAACAGGGCGAGCAAATGCGGGGTTTTGCGGACGCCAATGCCCTGCGTGTCACCGTCGTCGTGGGCATTGGCATCCGCTACGGTCGCCGGCTTAGTGCTGATCGGCTGGCGGCCGGTATCCCTAGCGTAGGAAAATCGCTGCCGGCCAGCACGAGTATTTGCTACCTGTTTTGGGACGCAAGTGCAGCCAGTGGTGGCCCTCGGTACGGTGCTCCCAGCCCGCGGAATCGGCGGTTTGATCCGGGAGAGCGAGCCTCTTACTTCGGTCCGCGACGAGGGGTCTTTGGTCTCTGTTAGTTGTTTTCCGGCGGGTATGTACTGAAAGAACACCGGCCACTCTTCTGGCCTTTCCCTGTCCATAGTTTGGAGAAAGCCATGTCTGATTTGTTCAAATGGTCCCCGCGTGCGGCTTCCCGATGGACCTCTCCGTTCGACACGCTGCTGAGGTCCCCTCTGGAGCTGATGGACTCCCTGGACCGCATGTTTGAATCCACCACGGCAGCTGCCCCGATCCGCGTCGAGGAGTTCGTCGACGGCAAGACCCTGGTGGTGCGGGCCGAGATGCCGGGGGTCGATCCCGACAAAGACGTGGAAATCACCCTCACCGACGGCTTTCTGCACATCCATGCCGAACGCCAGGAGAAGGAAGAGCACAAGGACAAGGACCGTTACCGGTCCGAGTTCCGCTACGGATCCTTCAGCCGCCGCATCCCCTTGCCCGAAGGCGTGAAGGAAGAGGACATCAAAGCCTCCTACACCGACGGTGTCCTGGAAGTCCGCACACCCCTGCCGGACGAGGCCGCAGCCCAGACCGGGGCCCCGAAGAAGCTCCCGATCAGCCGCGGCTAGCGGGGGCCCACGCCCCGGCCGTCCGGCCGCCCCGGCCGTCCTGACTGAGCACGCGAGACGGACATCCTGACATCTAAAGGCCTCATCACCGAAGGAGCATCACGTGGAACGAGTCATCGACAAAGTAGCGCTGGTCAGCGGGGGTGCACGCGGAATTGGAGCTGCGATCGCATCGCGGCTCCATGGTGAAGGGGCAAAGGTCGTCCTGGGCGACATCCTGGACGAAGAGGGAAAGGAAGCCGCGGAGCGCATCGGCTCTGGCGCGCTTTATGTCCACCTCGATGTGACCAGCCCCCAGGACTGGGAGGCTGCGGTGAGCGCCGCCGTCGAGACGTTCGGAGGCCTGAACATCCTGGTGAACAATGCCGGCATTGTGAACTTCGCCTCCATCGAGGATTACACCTTGGAGCAATGGAACACCGTCATTGCCGTGAACCTGACCGGCACCTTCAACGGGATCAAGGCCGCAATCCCCGCCCTGAAGCAGTCCAAAGGCGGGTCGATAATCAATATTTCCTCGATTGCCGGCATCCGCGGCTACGAGCAGATCCCCGGATACACGGCCTCGAAGTTCGGCGTGCGCGGACTCACCAAGAGCGCCGCGCTGGACCTGGGACACTATGGCATCAGGGTCAACTCCGTCCATCCCGGAGTCATCTCCACCCCAATGACGGCCGACATGACAATGGACATGAGCCACGTGGCGCTCAGCCGTATAGGCCATCCCGGAGAAGTCGCGGACCTCGTCCTCTACCTGTCTTCCAACGAATCTTCGTTCGTCACCGGAGCCGAGTTCGTGATCGATGGTGGAGACACCGCGGGGACAGTAACGCCACGGCAGAAGACGTAACCACTCAGACGGAGCCTCTGCTCGGGCACAGAGGGCGTTCGCCGCCAGGTGCCTAGCGCCGGGTGCCTAGGACCGGGTGCTTGGGACCGGGCGCTTAGGACCGGGCGCTTAGGACCGGGTTGGCAGCGGGCGGACGAGCGTCAGCGGGGTCCGGGCCGCGGCGAGTGCTTCGGCCAGCCGGACGACCCCTGCTGCCCGCATGCCGTCCGTGAAGGCCACAGTGCCGGCCTCGCTGGTGCAGTTCAGCAGCGCAGCGGTCACCTCGGCGATCAAAACCGGGAACCGGCTGGACCGGTAGCCGCCGTAGGCCGGATCCTCTGACCGATTCAGCGTCCTGGTGACGAGCACGGCTGCCTGCGTCCGGCGCGTCATCCCGAGTTTCACCAACACGGACGAAACCAGGTTCTTGACGGTCTTTTCCGCCAGGAACATCTCCTGGCTGATCTGGCGGTTACTCAACCCTTGCCCCAGGCCCATGGCCACGTTCTTTTCCTGTCTGGAGAGCCTGAGGAGTCTCTCATCCGGCCGGTCCGGCCCGAACCCGGAGACCGGAGTCAGGATCCCCGGCTGGAACCGGCGGCTGTAGGCGGTTTGCCCGTCCAGGACCCGGCGGATCAGCCGCAGCTGTTCGGTGCTGTCATCCTGTTCCGACAGACACCCCCACGCTCCGGCCAGAATCGAGTCAATCAGCACCCTTTCGTCGGTCTCC
The DNA here is from genome assembly GCF_056400885.1 of Arthrobacter sp. P4_H3. NCBI lineage: Bacteria > Bacillati > Actinomycetota > Actinomycetes > Micrococcales > Micrococcaceae > Arthrobacter > Arthrobacter sp. P4_H3. The sequence continues at coordinate 295,933 of NZ_JBFUKK010000005.1, read as the reverse complement.
CCGGTCATCAGCACGCACCGGATGGACGGGTCGGCAGCGGCGACGGCACGGCACACGCCAGCACCGGAACCGTCGGCAAGATCATCGTCCAGAATGACCAGATCCGGGCGCAGGGCAGGGATCCGACGGACGGCTTCGCAGGCGGATCCTGACTCCCCGACGACGCTGAGTCCGCCGGCCTCCAGCAGTCGCCGCAGGCCGCGCCTCACCACTTCTTCGTCGTTAAGGATGTACACGTTCTGGCCGGCCAACGGGTACCTCGGCCGGGCTTCCTGGACAGCCATCATAGCCGTTCCGTTCCTTCGCCCTGGGAGACCGAAAAGGCGCTGTTCCTGTTCCTGACGCCGGCCTCACTACTGCGAAAACCAACCTGACCGGATCCCCACCCGGTGTTTGCAGCCAGCGCGCAGATGCGCACCCGCCCTCACTGCTCACGCTAGACCTATCAGCCTTCAGAAGACAGCGTCCAGGCACTTTCGGAGGCACGGCGCAGGCATCTTCGGAGGCACGGCGCAGGCACTTTCCTCAGACGGCTCTCAGCATTTTGTGGGACGCTGATGGTGATGAGTTCTCACCTTAAAGATTCCCGACGACGGCGGCCGGCCGGGCAGGTGCGTGGCACCAAGCGACTGGGGGCGCTGTGCATCCTCGCAACACTGGCCTGTGTTGCCGGCCTGATTGCAACGTATTACTTCTTCGTGCGGACCACCACGGGGCAGTACATCGACGAATCCGCCCTCGTGGAGGCCGTCGCCATCCACGGGCCCGCCGGGAAGGCCGCAACCAGGTTCCTGGACTGGCTGCCCACCATCTCGCTGGTGATGGCCGCCGTCGTGGTCCTCTTTGTCACGGTGATCCGCAAACGGTGGAGGGCCGCAGGCATTGCCGTGGCCGCATGTATCGGCGCGAACATCGCCACGCAGGTACTGAAGGAACTGCTGCCGGCCCGGCCGTTCCGCGGGGTCGAAACCCTGGAATTGAATTCGTTGCCGTCCGGCCACACCACCCTGGCTGCGTCGGCTGCGGCCGCCGTGTTCCTGATGGCCTCGCCGCGCTGGCGGCCGTTCGCAGGCTTCGTGGGCGGCAGCTTCGCCATCGTGTCCGGGATTTCCACGGTGGTGAACCAGTGGCACCGGCCCGCCGACGTCGTGGCGGCCTTCCTGCTGGTGGGCGCCTTCGCGATCCCGGCCGGATGGCTGATCATCCGCACGGGCAATTCCTGGAACGTGTGGGACGGCTTCGGCGGGCACTGGGCGTCCTCACGCTGGTGGATCCGGCTGCCGGGCCTGATCTCCCTGGTGTTTGCGGCAGCCGCCGCGTATTTGCTCACCCGGTACATCCCCGGCCAGGGCGGCAGCACCACCAGCTACTTCTGGGGCGGCATCTCACTGATCGTAGTGGCCGGGTACCTTGCCACCGTGGCCACCACCGCGCTGTTCGCCTTTGCCGCACGACGGCGGGTGGCCGGCGGCCGCTGACGGCCCGCCTGGCGCTGACAGAGCCGGGCGCTACTTCAGGAACGAGGCGTGGAAGGAGTTCAGGTCCACCGGCACGCCGTTGAGGCTGTGCTCGAACTTCTGCTGGATGCCGATCCGCATGGTGGTGGACGTGTTCCAGCCGCCGTACTGCACCGGGGCGGGCGCAAGGTAGTCAGCTGTCCAGGTTGAGTAGTCGAGGTTGCTTGTGTCGGTGTCCCACAGTGGAACGTCGGCGAAGGCCGCGCTGCTACCCATGAGGGCCGGCCAGATGTGCCGGCCGCTGTAAATCACCGGACGCACACCCAAGCCCTTGACGCCGTCCACCATCGCCCGGGTCACCGGCGAACTGCCAGGCTCAACATCCAGGGCGAAAAACTGCAGCTGCGGGACATACGGTCCGGCCGCGCTGATGCCGCCCTGCCAGCAGGACGCATCCCGCGTGTAGATGGCAATTTTCAGGCCGGCGTCGAGCGCCATCTTGAGCTGGGCCTGCGTCCGGTGCCACGGCTCGCAATTACCCCACGCAGTGGAATGCATCACGTAAAGCCGAATACCGGCGTCGAACGCTTGTTTGAACCACGCAGGGTCGCTGATCTCCGCGGTGCTGTCCACAGCCTTCACGGAGGGGTCCGTTTCAAGCGGGAGCGCTGCCGTGACCTGCAACATCGTCTCCTGGTCGGAAGCGGGCCGGGCCGCCGCGGATGCCGCTGCGGGTGCAGATCCGAGGCTCAGTAGAAGAGGCAGGGCGGCAAGAACAACAACGAGGTTGATCGGAAGCATGCGATACTCCTGGGTCTGGCCGGCCCGGTTCGGTCCGGTGGGATGCGCAAGTTGATCGGACCCAGTTCCCGGTCAACCCGTGGACACCACAAGTGATGCAGGTTGGTCCCTAATTTTACGGCCATTGCAGCGAAAGGCGCGTCCCTTTACCAGCGGATTCCCATTTACATTGCCGCGGGTGAAGGCCAGAATAAATCGCACCACAGCCTCCACTGGCTCAGCAGCGAGCTGACTTCCATGCTGCTCAATTCAGGGGGCTGCTCTGATGGCCGATCTCTACGAATCCAAGCTTTCCACGCGGGTGGATTTCCCGGCCCGGGCCAGGGCCGTTGCCTCAATTCCGTCGTTGCTGAGGGTCCAGGGATTCCTGCGCGCGCATGCCCGGCGCCAGAACGATCCGGGAATCTGCGACTTCACCCTGGGCAATCCGCACCAAATGCCGCAAGAGGCATATGTAGCGGCATTGCGGGATCAGCTGGAGCCCAGGAACGAACTCTGGTTCGCGTATAAGTCCAACGGCGCCGAAGCCCAGCAGGCGGCGGCGGCATCGCTGCAGCGCCTGCTGGAAATGCCGTTCGAGCCGGAGGACATCCATCTCACCACGGGCGGGTTCACCGCCATCGCCATGGCACTGAAGGCCGTGGCGGACCCGGGTGATGAGGTGATTTACAGCCTGCCCCCGTGGTTCCTGTACGAGCCGATCGTCGTCGAGGCCGGCCTGGTCCCGGTCAAGGTGCGGCTCGACGAGGAGACGTTCGACCTGGACCTCACGGCTGTCGCGTCCGCCATCACGCCCCGCACCCGGGTGGTGATCGTCAATACCCCCAACAACCCCACCGGCCGGATTTACCCGACCACGCTGCTGGTAAAGCTGGCGGCGATGCTGGAGCTGGCGTCGGAGCGGAACGGCCGCCGGATCTACCTCCTGTCCGACGAGGCCTACAACCGGATTGTCTATGACGGCGCCCGCTTCCACAGCCCGGCCGAGTACTATCCGCATACCCTGCTGGCTTACTCCTACGGGAAGACGCACCTGGCACCCGGACAGCGCATAGGCTACCTGGCCCTGCCGCCCACCATGCCGGACCGGGACGCCCTGCGGGAAATCCTGGGTGCGGTGCAGGTGGCCATGGGCTGGATCTACCCCAACGCGCTGCTCCAGTACGCGCTGCCTGCGTTGGAGACGTTTTCCATCGATGTGGGACAGCTGCAGCGGAAACGGGACCGGCTGCACGAGGAGCTGACGGGGATGGGCTACCGGCTCCACCGGCCGGAGGGCTCGTTCTACCTGTTCGTCCATTCGCCGGTTCCCGACGACGAAGCGTTCACCGAGTCCCTGGCCACCCGTGACGTCTTTGTGCTGCCGGGGGTCCTGTTTGAAACACCGGGATTCTTCCGGATCTCGCTCACGGCCAACGAAGAGATGATGGAGCGCAGCCTGCCCGCGTTCGCGGAGGCGATCAGGCTCGCGGGGGTTGGGTGAGTTGGCGCGGGTTGGGTGAGCTGCGGGGGTTGGGTGAGTTGGCGCGGACACACAGGATGGCCCGGGCGCCGCACTGCGCCCGGGCCATCGGTCTGGAGATGCTTACGACAGCGCTTCGCAAACGTCCACGGTTTGGCCCGCTGGGGCTTCCACATCCACCACATTAAAGGTGGTCAGGGAATCCAGAGTGAGCACCAGCCTGCCCGTGTATTGCGTTATCGCCGGCCCACCCACGTCCGTCACAGGGAAGAACGCAAAACCGTTGTGTCCTGTGAACGTGACCGTCACGGTTCCGTCCGGGTTCGTGACATACTTCGCGACGGATCCGGAGGTCTTCACCGTGTAGGTTTTGCTCGTGTCTTCAAGGTTCGTGTAGGTGAGGAGGACGCCCTTGCCAGCGGTGAAGAAGTCCCCGTTTCCGAACGTTATTCTGGTGATCTTGCCTCCGGTGCCTGTGACCAGAACCGGGAAGTCGCAGCCCGGCGTGGTGAACTCAAAGTCCTGAGCTCCAGGTGGACGGTCGACGACGGCACCTGCGGCCGGCGCCGTCAGAAGGACAGCTGCCGCCGCAGCGAGTGGCGCGAGCCAGCGGGTTGATTTACCGAACATGGAAGTCTCCAAATCTTTTGCAGGGGAACGTATCACCCGGTGGGCGGAGACCATACGTTGCAAACAGGTACGGGCGAACCCTGACGGCGGCATCCACGCCGCCCCGCCGCGGTCCGGTGTTCGATCCACCGGCGCACGGGATTGACCTTACTCAGCAGCCTTAGGGTCCACCTGAGTGGTCAGTACCTGTTCTTCCCGGCCCACTCCTGCATGGGGGCCCGGCTGCTACGCACTGTGCCGCAGGCTCCCGAACACGCCGGGTCTGTGTGTTGACTCGCCGGTGGTCGCGGAGGAATATCGCACTTGTCCGCACCGGCGCTGCCAGGGCTCTCCACCGCCGTGCAGCGCGGGTGGCCCCAGCCGGAAGAAGGATCCCCCATGTCCATACTCGCCACCACTCCCGAAAGCCAGGCGTTCGGCCTGAAGGCGAAGATATACGACGACGACCTCCGGTCCCACGGTTACGTCGCCAAGCACACGAAGGACCTGGCGGTGAACCCGGAGGCGTATGTGGCGTTTGAAGCGCTCATCAGCGCCATCACGCAGAACATGGATGCGCGGCGCTACGAGCTGATCACCCTGGCCGCCGCCCAGTCGCTGGGTTCGGCACACTGCCGGCTGGCCCACGGACTGAAGGCGCTGCGGGCCATTGCCGAGGACGAGCTGGTGCAGATCGCCAAGGACTATCACAACGCGGGGCTAACACCCGCGGAGGTGGCCATGATGGAGTACGCCGAACGGCTCAGCACGGACGCGGTGGCCATGACCGACGCCGACACCCTCGAGCTGCGGGACCACGGCTTCACCGACCGGGAAATCCTGGACATCACGTTGGCTGCGGCCGCCAGGAACTACATGAGCCGCACGCTGCAGGCCATCGCCGCGGAGGTGGATGTTCCCACCAAGCTCTCCCCGCAGCTCCGCAGCGCCCTGCTGTCTCCCCTGGCACAGTACGGCGCGGCGGCGAAGCCCCGGCACCGCGACGCCTGAGCCCAAACGCTCTCTCACTTCATGTGGCAATAAACCCAAACGCTCTCTCACTTCATGCGGCAATAAACCCAACGCTCTCTCACTTCATGCGGTAAAAGGCCCAACGCTCTCTCACCCCGCCGGGACGCCGGAGATGGTGAGAGAGCGTTCAGGGAAGAAGGCACAAGAAGTGAGAGAGCGTTTGGGGAAAAGGCACAAGAAGTGAGAGAGCGTCACGAGTCGTAGGGCTTGCTGCCTGGCTGGTTGGGTGGCGCCGGGAGTGCGTGGGCGACTGCCCGGCTTCCATGGCTCGCCCTAGGCCTGCCGGCGGTACGTTGCGTCGACCACCTGGTACGGATCGTGGCCGGGCACCATGTTGTGCATGGTGATCCGTCCGCCGTTGCCGTCGCCGGGGTGGACGTGGATCTGCCAGCCCCAGTCGGGTCCGGACGGGGCGGGGTACCAGCCGGTCAGACGGATCACGCCGTCGTCGTCGATGGTCCCGTCAAGGGTCAGCCATTCCGGCCCGGAGTGGAAGGAATCAACCCAGACCGCTTTGGCCCCTTGGGTTCCGGCGGCCGCGTCCGACGGCGGCACCTCACCCGCCGCCGTTCCGGGCACCTCACCACCCGCCTCACCACCGGCCGGGCCGGAGCCCAGGAGCAGCAGGCCGCTCTGCGGCTTGCCCTCGTGCTGCCACGTGTACTCGATGGTCACGAACGCCCCGGCGGTCACGGTGACGGTCGCGGCCGACACTGATTCCTGGTACTCGTCCGTGGGCATGATCCGCAGCAAGTTGTGGCCCTGCCAGCTTCCGATGAACGGCGCCAAACTTTCGATAATCGTCATACCGGCAGTCTGGCGGGTAAGCGCGGCCGCCGCCAGCACGGCACGCGGTCCTGCTGCGTCAGCTAGTAGTTCCGTCGGTGTTTGAGCCGCGGAATCGTGATGGCGAAGACGACGGCGGCGGCGAACCCCAGCACGCCGGTGGCCCACACGCCCGCCCCCAGTGAGACTGCCGCGGTGACGCCGGAGAGCAGCGCCGGACCGCCGGTGGCGCCGGCGTCGGCAATAAAGCGCCACAGTCCCAGGAACTGGCCGCGCCCGCGGGGCGGGGAGAAGTCGGCCCCGAGGGTCATGATGAGGCCGGAGCTGATGCCGTTGCCGAACCCGATCAGCAGGGCCGCCAGCAGCAGGCCCACAAAAGTGCCCGTCAGCGGGATGAGCATGAGGGCGGTGCCCATGATCACCGTGGACGGGATGGCCACCCATTGCCGGCCCTTGCGGTCCATGAGCTTGCCCGCCGGGTAGAACACCAGCATGTCGATCGCTCCGGAGAGGCCGTAGATCAGCGAGGCCTGCGTGGCGTCCATGCCCAGGTTGTCCGCCCACAGCGGGATGACCACCTGGCGGGAGGCGCGCAGGGCACTGAGCAGCAGGATGCCGGCGCCCACGGTGAGGAACACCCCGGCGTGGGACCGGGCGATGCCGCGCATGGTGGGCTCCGGGCCGTGGTGCCCGCCGCCCGAACCGCCAACAGCAGGCAGGTCGGGGATGGTGATGGACAGGACGGCAGCGGCTGCCATGGCCGCCACGCCCACCCAGTACGCACCGCTGATCCCGGCGAACTGCATGATGCCTGCGCCCACGAACGGTCCGATGAAGATGCCGATCCTGCTCACGCCGCCCAGTGTGGACAGGGCACGGGCGCGGAACGCCACCGGCACCGCCTCGGTCAGGTATTTTTGCCGGGCAAGGCTGAAGACGCTTGCGGCCATTCCGACGACGACCATCGCCACGGCGAGCAGCCACAGTCCGTCGGGGATCACCGAGGACAGCCCGGCCGCCGTCAGCGCCAGGGCGCCGGCCGCTGCGGCCCCGACGATGGACCAGCGTTCGCCGAATTTGAGGGTGATGAGGGAGGCGGGCAGGTTGAAGAACCAGGAGCCCAGGCCGATGAGCGTGACGATCAGCGCGGCCACCGCCACGGACGCGCCGAGGTCCCGGGCGGAGAGCGCCACCACCGGGAGCACCGACCCTTCGCCGATGCAGAACAGCAGCGCAGGTCCGAATGCGGGGACGGCGATGCTGCGGAGGCTGAAGGTCTTGGTGGCTTGCGCGGAGGTCATCCCCTTCATCCTATGACCCGGGTTCCGCCGCCGGCACCGCAGGGAATCCGACGCACATTCGGGGGTCACAAAATGCCTCGCGAGGACTACCGTTTGCCTTGTGGGGTACTTACACGTGTGCCCGTCACCAAAAGGAGGATCGTCCCATGGGCGAAGTGTGGATACGCACGGTCAACAACAGCCTGGTCCGCGGCAGCATGGTCACCGAGATCGCTTCCACCCGCGGGTCCCTTCATGAGGACCAGGGCTACGCGCTGAAGGTCATCCTGGACGGCAAGGCCCACGTACTGATCGACGACGGCGAGCTCCGGGGCTCGCTGACCGAACGGCTCGAGTATGCCCGGAACCTGGAGGACGCTCTGCTGCTTGCCCTGGACGAGGCCGGACGGATGGAGGCGTCCGCGGTGGTGGAGCACGATCCGGAGCGGGACCGGTGGCAGGTTATTGCCGCCGCGGAACTCGGTGGTGGTGTCCGGGCCGGCCTCAATGCTGCGGCAGGATCGCGCATGTAAGAAAGTAGGCACTCCGTTCTCTTGCCGGGATTGGCTGCCTGCCAGCAAAGGAAGCAAGCTATGAAAATCGCCGTTGCCGGGGGAACCGGAATTGTCGGTCACCACGTGGTCAGCATCGCCAGGGACCGGGGGCACCAGGTGGTGAGCCTGAGCCGTGCAGACGGCGTGGACCTGGTCACCGGCCGTGGCCTCGACGAGGCACTCCGGGGTGTGGAGACGGTCATCGACGTTTCCGGCATTCAGACCAGGTCGACCAAGAAGGCCGTGGACTTTTTCACGAACAGCACCCAGAATCTGTTGGCTGCCGAGAAGAAGGCCGGAGTGCGCCACCATCTTGCCCTCTCGATTGTGGGCATCGACACGGCGACGTCGGGGCTGTACGCGGGAAAGCTGGTGCAGGAGGATACGGTCCGCCACGGCGGTGTGCCTTGGACCCTCCTGAGGTCCACCCAGTTCCACGAGTTTGTGCCCATGACCGTCGGCATCGCTTCACTGGGCCCGCTGGTGCTTGTTCCGCAGATGCGGACCCAGCCGGTGGCGGCGCGGGAGGTGGCGGAGGCGCTGGTGGATGCCGCAGAGGCAGGGCCTAGTGGCCGCATGCCAGACCTCGGCGGGCCACGCCCGGAGGAACTGGACGACCTCGTCCGCGCCTACCTGCAGAAATTCCGCATGCGGAAGCAGATCGCGAAACTATTCATCCCCGGTTCCATGGGCAAAGCCATGCGCAGCGGCGAGCTCATCCCCAAGCCGGGTGCCGCCGTCGGACGCCAGACGTTCCAGGAGTGGCTGGAGACGGACGCCTCCTCCCCCAACTAGGTAGCAGCAGATGTCGTTTTGAGCGCCCATAACGACATTAACTGCTACCTAGTTGGGCAGGCGGAGCAAAACGGGAAGCGCCTAGACGTACCCGTCCACAATCGCGGCCGCGATTTCCTTGTAGGCGCGGCGGGTCTCGGGGCGCAGCACGTCCAGGGTGACCAGGTCGCCGTCGGCCACTCCGCGGTCGTGCGGGACGGCGATCAGCTGCCGGCAGATGCCGGAGAGGTGTTCCTCGATGGCGTCCTTGTCCACGCGGGAGGAGACCTCGTCCTTGTCCGTGATCACCACGATGGCGTTGCGTGCCAGCTCCTCGTAGCCGTGGCCGGCGAGCCACTGCAGGGTGCTGCGGGCACGCTTGGCCCCGCTCACCGCATACCCGGCGGCGATCACCAGGTTGTCGGCGGACTGCAGGATACCGCTCATCGCGTTGTGCGTGACGCCGGTGCCGCAGTCGGTCAGGGCCACCGAGTAGTAGCCGGAGATGAGCTTGCGGATGCGGAGGTATTCCTCGGCCGTTAGCGAGTCCGACACCTCCGGGTCCTGCTCCCCCGCGATCAGGTGCAGCCGGCCGGCGTGGTGCATGTAGCGGGCCAGCGCCGTGAGGGAATCGACCGAGTCGATGTTCTTGAGCAGGTCCGTGATGGTGCGGGGGCTGGCCTGCTGGTAGATGCCCTCGCCCAGGGCGCGCTCCACGAGGTCGCCGGAGTCCGGATTGGCGTCGATGGCGCACGGGGCGTCGCCGCGGAATTCGGCGAGGGTCAGGCCCACGCCCACGGTGGTGGAGGTCTTGCCGATGCCGCCCTTGAGGCTGAGCACCGCGGTGTTGTAGCTGCCCTGCAGCTGGCGGGAGATCCGCCGGCCCAGTTCGTCCTCTTCACGCTGCCGCGGGCCGGGGCCCAGGTTGATGGCTCCGCCGCTCAGGGCGAAGAGGGCGCCGCGGAAGCCGCCGCGGGGGCGGGGCTTCTGCTGGCGGACAAAGGAACCCGGCGAGGTGATGAAGTCGGGCGCGTCCGCTGCCGCCAGTTTCGCGGCCTGGCGCGAGGTCGCGCGCTGCGGGGAACCAGCGGAGGTGGTCTCTTCAGCGGTAGCGTTCGACGGCGGCGTGCTCGGTTCCGCGGGAACGGCCCGGCGGGAGGCGGCCGGCTGCGACGTGGGGAGAGCGGGTGCTGACGCAGGCACCGGGGACGGCACCTCTGCGGGAGCTTCCTCCGGACCGATCTCTACTTCGGCCTGGGCGTCGGCGACGGCGGCCGCTTCTGCCCAGGAACTCCGCCGGGTGGGAGCAGTGCGGCTGGTGTTGGGAGTTGCAGCGGCGGGCATGGTTCCTGTCCGGGCATCCGGAGATGCACCGGCCGGGCGACGGAGGTCGCGGCGGCGGCGCGTCTGAGACTGCCCTGCATTTTTTGCAGAGGCTCGTGCGTTCTTATCGGCCGATTCGGGCATGTTTGTCCCCCCAGGACGTTCGGCAAAGCGTGCAGCTGCTCTTTAGGGCGTGGGTCAATCAGCAATTCTAGGCGCTTCGGGACGAAAGTCCGCCACACAAGGGGTGGAAGAGACGCGGCGCACAGTTGCCCCGCACGGGTGGGCGCCTTACATTGAGGCATGGCCAACTCCACCGAGCGCGAACGCGTCCTGGAACTTCAGGACCACATTATTGGCAGCGAGAATGTTGCCGAGTTTCTGCAGCGCCTGTCCGTCATGGCGGCCGCCGCTGTGAGCAGGGCGACATCCAGCAAGGTGGAGTGCGGAGTGACACTGAAACGCCGCCGGCGGACGGCCACCGTAGCCGGGAGCAGCCCCAAGGCACTGACCCTTGACCGGATCGAGCAAAGCATCGGAGAGGGTCCCTGTATCGAGGCACTCAAAATCAAAGCCCCCGTGCTGCTCAGCAACCTGGACACGGATCCCCGCTGGCCTGCTTACCGGGATGCGCTGTCCGCCGAGGGGTGCCAGGGCACGCTGGGCGTACCGCTGGAGCTTGGTGAGGAATCGGCGGCTGCACTGAACTTCTTCGCGTTCTCGTCCGGGGTATTCACGGACAGCGTCATCCAAGAGGCCTCAGACTTCGCCGATATCGCCGGCGGCGCCGTGCGGCTGGCGGTCCGGCTTGGCACCGCGCAGTCGCTGGCGGATGATCTGTCCGCCGCAATGGAAAGCCGGACGTCCATCGACCTGGCGTGCGGTGTGATCATGGGCCAGAACCGCTGCTCGCAGGCCGAGGCCATGGCCATCCTGACCAAAGTGTCCAGCAACCGTAACCAGAAGCTGCGCCTAGTCGCGGAAGAGATGCTCAGCAAGCTCACGGGTGCAGACATCCGTACCCACTTCGATCCCGCCTGATCTCGACGCCGGCCAACGCCCCCGCGCGCCCGCAGCCTGCGCGCCCGCGCGCCCGCGGCCAATGGGCCCGCGGCTAATCTCCCGGCTTGCCTGCCCGCGGGTCCAGCCGCTCGGCGAGTCCGGACAGCAGGATGCTGATTCCCTGATCCAGCTCCGCCTCGCCGTCGTAATCCGCCAGAACCGGCGCCAGCTCCCGGAGGTGCGGGAACTCGCGGGCCGGGAGCCGGTGCAGGCCCAGCCGGAGCAGCGCCTCATTTTCGTCCGGGTCCACAACGAACTCTTGAAGCTCATTCAGGATGTGGCCGTACAGGAAGCCGTAGTAGGCGCGGTAGACGTGGAGGGCGTCGTTGGGGGCAAAACCGGCCTCAATGAGCAAGCCGAGGATCTGTTCAAGCGGGCGCAGCGTTCCCAATGGCCGCAGCCCCAGCGGGGTGGACAGCGGACGCGTCACCAGCAGCGGCACAACGTTGGGATGCCGGAGGGCCAGGAGCCGCAGGTCATGGGCGATCCGGCGGAGCTGCGACTGCCAATCGGGGTCCTCCGCGAAGATTGCCAGCTCATTCAGGACCAGTTCGGTGATCCCGTCCAGCAGATCCGCGCGGTTGGCCGCATAGCGGTAGAGGCCCATGGGGTCGCGGTCCAGGGCCTGGCCCAGCCGTCGCATGCTGAGGGCTTCAAGGCCTTCGGCATCCACCAGCTCGAGCGCCGCTTTAAGGACCACCTCGCGGTTTAGCCGTCTTTTGGGGGCCGTGTCCTGCGGGGCTGTCATCGTGGTGGTCCTTTGGTCGGAAATGGCCGGCATGCGATCGCATCTGGCTGCCCTCTATTGCTTTACCCGTAGTCTACGCCTAGAGTCTACGGTGTAGATATATTCCGTTGAAGACACCAAAACTCCTGGATACGTCACACCCGCCGCTTAGATCAGGGTGGACCGCTTCAGGCCTTGTGCAAGGATCTGGAACGTAGCTGCTGTAGCCGAACGGCGGCACATGATGCACTGCATGGAAAAGAACCAATCATGGCCGTTTCACATTTTGACCGCTTCCTGAGTGAAGCCACCGCACCGGATCACGACGGCGACCTGTCGCTGAGGAAGGACCAGCTGTACGGGCTGTACACCAGCTGGTGCCTTCTCAACCGGTCCAACCCGGTAGCCGGATCCGATTTTTGGTCCGCAATGAAAAGCCACCGCATCCGGCCTTCGGACACCGGGCTCCGCATGACGGGGCCCGCCGCCGCAGACTACATCCTGGCCACGTACCCGGTGCTCGTCTAACCGACAAACCGGAGAAAACCCTCCCGCAGCAACGGACCACAAAGGGCCGGTTCGCGGGTCAGCCTTGGGGGCTGACCCAGGAACCGGCCTTTTGCCTGCCCGGCGCACGCCGCCGCCCGGCGATGCCGCGCGGATGCCCCCGTCTCGAAGGGGACGGGCCCTACTCGTGCGTCGGTTCGCCGGTGATCCGGTGGTCGGCGTGGTTGATGGTTTCGCGGATGAGCCGCACCAGGTGCCCGTCGTGAAGCGAGTAGATGACATGGCGGCCGTCTTTGCGGGTGTCCACCAGGCCGCTGAGGCGGAGTTTGGCCAGATGCTGGCTGACCACCGTCCGGGGCACGCGGGCGACGCCGGTGAGTTCAGTGACGGTTTTCGGACCGGTGGAGAGCTGCCAGAGCAGGTGCAGCCGGGTGGGTTCGGCCAGCATCCGCAGGGTTCCGGCGGCGGCCTCGAGCAGCTCCGGGCCCGGGGCCACCGGGTGCACCAGGGACGGGTGGTCAGGGTCCGCTGCGGACGGGCGCTCCGGCTGGCTGCTCATCGCTGTGCTCCTCGCTCTCGATCTTCGGGGGCACCGCGGCAGGGTGCCGGGGCCAGGACAGGAATGCACCTGCACTGCCTATCATCGCAATAAACGTCAGCGCGGCGGCGGCCCAGCCGAGTCCGGCAGCTGCTCCGACCCACCCGGCCAGCGGATAGGTCAGGAGGTAGCAGGCGTGGGAGAGCGAGAACTGCGCGGTAAAAACATAGGGTCTCGTCTCCTCATTGGACGCATCGCGCAGCAGCCGGGACGACGGCGTGAGGATGGTGGAGTTTCCGGCGCCGAGCAGGAACCACAGCCCCAGCAACAGCACCCATCCGGCACCGCCGACGCCAAAGGCGGTCAGGGCGGTGGCGCCGGCCAGGCCGACGGGTATCAGGGCGGCGCCGGTGAGCATCACGGCCCGGTCCCCGAACCGGTCCAGCACCCGGGGCGCCGTCAGCGCCACGATCATGGACCCGACGCCAAAGCAGGCGAGCGCCAGGGCAAGATCGGTATTCGGCCGGTGCAGGACGTCCCGAACATAGATCACCGTGTTGACCAGCACCAGGGCCGTGGGTGCCGCGACCACCACGTTCAGCGCCAGCAGGGACCGCAACCGCCGGTTCCGCCAGAAGATCCTGGTTCCCAGCGTGGTCCGGTGCCACAGCGACGTCACGGGACCCGCAGCTCCGCTGACCCTGGGCAGCACCGTGACGGCGACCATGAGGGCCGAGAAAAGGAAGCCGCCCACGGTTCCGAGGAACAGGTTGTTGTAACTGACCAGGGTCAGCAGCAGGGCAGCAATGGCCGGGCTGACCATGGCCTCCATGTCATAGGCCAGCCGGGACAGGGACAGCGCGCGGATATAGTCCCGCTCGTCCTTCAGGATGGTCGGGATCAGCGACTGGAAGGCCGGCGTGAACGTCGCGGACGCGGACTGCAGCAGGAAGATCACGATATAGATCTGCCAGACGTCGGTGATGAAGGGCAGGCACAGGGCCATCGCCGCGCGCACCAGGTCCGCCCCGATCAGCACCCGCTTCTTCGGCCAGTGCGCCGCCACGGCATTGATGACCGGGGCCAGCCCGACGTAGGCCATCATCTTGATCGTCAGCGCCGTGCCCAGCACGGCGCCCGCGTTGCTCCCGGCCAGGTCATAGGCCAGCAGCCCCAGGGCGACCGTGAGCAGACCGGTGCCGATCAGTGCCACAATCTGCGCAGCGAACAGCCGGCGGTACGTCGTATCCCTCAGAACTGCCAGCATCGCCCACTCCATACGTGCATAGGTGCATGTCTATGCACCCATGCTACAGCTCCCCAGAAGCGGCCGGTGTCGACGCATGCACACACGCCCGGATTCCCCGGGCGCTTACGATCCAATAGTAATCATGCTTAGTATTAGGTGAGGTTTCACACCACCCACCACCGTGTCCCCAGCCGCGGTACTCCGGAAGGCAGGCACCAGGACATGGCCTCGGCCCATCAGAACAGACCGGCAGGATGGTCAACACACCGCTTATTGTCGACGGCGGCCCGGCTGGACGAGCGCCGGATCAACCGCTGCCTGGTCGGTCTGGGCCTCTCCAAGTCATCCTTCGACGCCCTTGACTGCGTGGAGGAGCTGGGGCCGGCCACCCAGAACCGACTTGCCGATGAGCTGGGAATCACCGCCCAAAGCCTCGGCAAGATCCTGGACCGGCTGAGGGACCTGGGCCTCCTGACCAAGGAGCGCGCCGCGGGCGACGGCAGGATCAGGAGCGTGCGGCTGACGCAGCGCGGGCGTTCGGTGCTGCGGACGGCCGAGGAACTGGTCCGCGGACTCCCCCGCCCGGAACGCGAGGCGGAGCTGGGCCTGCGGCAGCATCTGGAACGGCACATCGCTCACCTCTCCGAGGCCCACCAGTCCCGTGCGGAAGCGTAAACAAACGCCCTGAACCCTGCAAGACCCGTAACAGGAGTTACAGAATCACCCTTGAGTTAATCTTGAGCATTTCTTGGGGGGCACTTGACCGTTCCTTGGCGGCCACTTGAGCGAGGTCCACGAGACTTTTTCTAACGGAGCCGGACAGGGCCCCGAAGGTCGGCGGATACTCCGCACAAGTTCAAGGGGAACTTCAAATGAGCAAAGTAGCTGGACGTAAAAAGCGCATCATCATCACCACCGCAGCAATGCTGGCAGTCGGCGGCGGCGCAGCCTTCGCTTACTGGTCCGCTACGGGCATCGGCACCGGCTCGGCCAGCGCCGGCTCGACTGTGGCCTTCACGGTGCTCAGCACCCCCGCCGCCGGCGATGCACTGACCCCCGGCGGCCCCACCCAGACCGCTGCTTTCACGGTCAAGAATGAAAACACCGGTTCGCAGAACCTGGTCGCCGTTACCGCCAAGGTTGCCAAGTCTGACGGTACTGCCTGGACTGCCGGAAACTGCTCCGCCACTGACTTCGCCGTTGGCACTCCTGCCATCACCTATGGCGAGATCGCAGCAGGGACCACGGTCACCGGTTCGGTCACCGTCCAGATGGTCAACCGGGCCGCCAACCAGGACGATTGCCAGGGCGTCACCGTTCCCCTCTACTTCGAAGCAAAGTGAAGGAATAACGCACTACGGTTCCTCCTCAGTACCGTCACCTTCATCCCCCAATGGTGAACGTGGCACCCCCACCACCCCCTGAGCCAACGTCGAGAAGGTACGAATGTCCGGCAGGCGCAACACCAGCTCCCCCGAAGCCCCCCATGGCTTCCGGCGGGGGCTGGTGTTGTTTCCCCGCTCATTCGGCCGCGTCATCGCCGCTGGCATCGCGCTGGTGGTGGTGGCCCTTTTCGGCGCCCCGGCGGCTTCCGCGTACTGGCCGGCTTCAGGGACGGGAAGTACGACGGCGGCAGTCGCCACCCTGGCCGCGCCCACCAATGTGGCGGTCCCGGCAACCAGCAACTCCAACGTAGCGGTCACCTGGACTGCATCAACGGGAACGCCCGCACCGACGGGCTACTACGTCACCCGCATCACCGGCGCCACGTCGATGCTGGCCTGCGGCAGCAGCCCTGCCGCGCTCATCACGGGCACCGCGTGCACGGATGCTTCCGCGCCCGAAGGCACGCACCATTATGTGGTTACAGCCGTCCACCGGTCCTGGACCGCAACCAGCCTGACCAGCGGGAACGTCACTGTCGACAACATCAACACCATCAACTTCATCGTCCAGCCAGGGGCCAGTGTCACAGCCGGCTCGGCCCTGCAGTCCGTCACCGTCGAGCTGCGGACCGCATTCGGAATCAAGCTCCTGGCGCCCGGAGTCCAAGTGACCATCGGCATCGGCAACAACCCCGGCGGAGGCACACTCTCCGGCACACTGACGGCAACCACCAACATCTGGGGCGAGGCCACATTCGCGGGCCTGTCCGTCAACAAGGCCGGCACCGGCTACACCCTGCTGGCAACCAGCCCGGGATACTCCGGCGCCGTGAGCACCCCGTTCACCGTCTCGCCTGCGGCCGCCTCTCAGCTCGTGGTCACAGGCCCCGCTTCGGGCACCGCCTCCGCAACCGCAACCATCGGACCGTTCACCGTGCAACGCCAGGACGCCTACGGGAATCCCGTAACCACCGGAAGCACCACCGTCACCCCCACGTCGAATTCCACCGGCACCAAGGTCTTTGCCCTGACAACCGGCGGCGCAACCGTCACAACGGTGACCATTCCCGCCGGGGCCTCATCGGCGTTGTTCTACTACGGCGACACCAAAGCGGGCTCGCCCAGCATCACGCTCACGGCATCCGGGCTGGCCCAGGCATCGACGCCGGTCACCGTTTCGGCCTCAACAGCCACGACCATCGAGTTCATCCAGGGTCCGGCCAACACAGCCAACGGGCAGCCAATGGCACCAGTTACCGTTCAGGTCCTGGACTTCTTCAGGAATCCGCTGATCACCAGCATCGACCCGGTTACCATCACCAAAGTGGAGCAGGCGGGTAGCCTCAAGGGGGCAACACCGCAGAACCTCACGGGCGGCGTTGCGACCTTCAACGGGCTCTCAATCACCGGGAAAAACACCTACCACTTGGTCGCGCACTACGGCACGCTGACCGTCACCAGCGCGGCCTTCTCCATCACCTGATCGGGATCGGCAGCCCTGGCATCTCGAGTGAACAGTGTTCATGGATGCTGCGTATGGGGCCATTGATACGAGTGGTCCCAGCGAGAATTACGGGTAGTTGGCACTCGCGATTCGCGGCGCGGCGCCTCCTACTGTGGAGGCATCGCAACCGACCGGGACGAGCTGCCAAAAGGACCAGGGGGCTCAACGTCCGGCCGGCCGAACATCAGGACCCGCCTTCCGGCGCGTGCAGGAGCTGAGCACCCTGCCCGTCCGAAGGCGGGTCCTCCTGCATCCCTTGAAGGGTCGGCCAAGGCCGTCTGCCTGGTGCTTCGCGGGTAGTGGTTAGCCACGGAACAGCGTGGCAGCCATGAAGGCGCCCGGCCACCGCAAGGGTGGCAGGCACTTGTTTTGGGACCCGCCAAGTGTTGGGATGTTCCCAGGCGACAGCCTCGCCTGACCGGTCTTCGGCCGGCCCCTGACGCGAAGGAGCTTCCCATGGCAGGACTTGGCAGTAAGTTCGACAAGGATTACGAAGACAAGAGCATTGAGGAGCTGGCCAGTGCGCCGGTGGGGGCCCTCCAGGGCATCTCGGAGGCCGATGCCCTGAAGCTTCAGGAGGCCCTCGGCATCACGACGGTAAAGGACCTCGGGACCAACAAGTTCTTCCTCTGGGCGCAGGCCGTCGCGAAGCTCGCCGAGTAGCCGCCCGCCAACCGAATCACAGACCCAACAAAAGCCTCGGGCGAGAACATTCTCGCCCGAGGCTTTTCTGTGGAATAGCCGCAGCTCAGGGTGACGGTTGGTTAGCCCCGGAACAGCGCCGCAGCCACGACGGCGGCTGTGAGGACCAGGAGAATGCCGAGCAGCACGTACCCCCGCCATTTGGGGCCGGAGCGGTGCGGGTTGATGTCTACATACGGCATTACTGGCGGACCTTCACAGGAACGGGCTTCGTTGCCGCGCCACGCTTCAGGCGGAGCAGCAGGTATAAAGCGGTGAACGGAATGACAAGGGTGCCCATCAGGACGCACAGCGCAAAGGCATATTCACTCAGGGCCACGGAATTACCTCCAGGATGCGTCGTTGCATTCGAGCTGTCCCGTTACGTGAAGACTCTTCAGGCGAACGGCGGGCAACGAACTGTGAGATCCCCCATAGCGGATCGCTCATCACCATAATGTCCGGATATCAAATCTGTCCAATTTCGCTAAAGCATCCGACAAATCTTGTCAACCGCATACCGATTTATCTCATGTCCTGCCGCACTCAGCGCCCCAGTGCCATCACCATCACGACGGCGGTTGCGGCGGCCAGCGCCGCCAGCCCCACGTAGGCCAGCACACGGAGACGCCGCTTGCGCAGCTCCCGTCGCGAATCCCGGGCCGTCAGTCCACGCGCATAATTCCCCATGCCGGTGATGGTACCGGCACAATGTTTCAGGGAAACCAAGTCAAGCGGTATATGACGGTTAGGTCAGTGCTGCCATCCGTTGGCGTCCTTGATGGGCGGCGTGAAGGTGGGCCGGGTTTCCGGCGGCATGTTCTGCTGGTCCAGCCAGGATCGGACGGGGTACGGATCATCTGCAACGATGTTCCTCGCCACGAAGCGGCGGATCGCTTCCTTAATGTCCTTAATCATGCACTTACGCTACGGCTCGGTAACTCCTCTAGACAGAGTGGTCTGTACTCGTCTTTTGGGCACTCCACCACTCGTTTTCCGGGAAATCCGGTACTCGTTTTGGAGTACTCGCGCGGACTCCTGTTAACGGCCATTCCACAGTCAAAAACACAGGCCAAAATACCCCTGTTTTTATCTTTGCGCAGCGTCTAGCGCACTTTTTGGCGGGAGGAGCATACTAATACCGCCGCCCAAATCGATGGATGTTTTTCGCTATCCGGGCGGCTCATTCACCGGCAGTGCCCGTCGGGCCGGCCGGCATCCTGGCGAGGGTGGGACACCTTGTTCCCACGCTTCGCATCCCTTACCGAAAGAACAAATCTCGGGTCTCAGAGGGTTGGAAAAGAAAATGATGTCTCGCACCAAAACAGGAATGATGTCCATGGTTGCCGCTGCCGTTCTGGCAGTGGGACTTGCCCCGGGCGCCGCCGTTGCACACGAGGGCTCGGGCGGAGGTTCAGGGCACAACGGCTCGGACAAGAGTGACGACTGGAAGAAGGATTCCGAGCAGCGCCGGCTGGTGAAGACCCTCCGGAATGTCACTGACGACTACCGCTGGCTGGATAACGCAATTGCGGATGGCTACGAGAAGGCCAGCGAATGCGTGGAGAAGGCCGGCACCGGCGCCATGGGATTCCACTACCTGAAGAAGGACCTGCTGGACGACAAGACGCAGGCCCGCAAGCCGGAGGTGCTCGTGTACATGCCCAACGAGCGCGGACGGATGAAGCTGGTGGCCGTCGAATTCCTGTCAACAGCAACGGAGCGGCCCGAGATCGCCGGCCTGGACTTCGAAGACGGCCCGTTCCCGGGCACGTTTGCCCTGCACGCCTGGGTGTGGAAGGACAATCCGGACGGCATGTTCGCCGCTTACAACCCTGCACACAGCTGCCCTAAGTAACGGCCCCACACATCGGCAGTGAAAGGCCGCAGGTGAAGGTTGGCCGCACCGGCGGAACCCGCGGATCTGCCGGATGCTGCCAACCTTCACAACGTCTGGCAGGCCTCAGGCCCTGGCGGTGATCAGGGCCTTCTGCAGCAGCGGAACCAGCTTGGAGTTCCGGCCCCAGACAGGATCAAAGATCTGCAGCTCCCAGCACTCGGCCAGCGATTTGGCGAGTGTCTCGTTGACCCAGTCCGTGTAGGTTTCGTGGGCGTAGGAGGGCCCGCCGGAACTTCCCAGCCACGTGAATTCCCTGGACCCCTCCAGGGCCACGCAGATCTGCCCGTTGCCGGTTTCGCCCGGAGGGAACACCAGCACCACCAGGTCGGTTTCCACCAGGACCGCTGAAATGACGGCTGCGGACTGTTCCGTGCAGCGGCCGCTCACAAACGCGCGCTGCATGTTGCCGCCGGCCATGCCCGTTCCGGGCTGCGAATCATCCGTGAGGAAGCCGAGCCGGTTGATCGCGGCCAGGGCCTCGCTCATCGGTCCGTTCTCTCCGGCGTACTGCGGCGCCGTGTAACCGGGCACATAGCTGAGGGATCCCTCGAGCCATCGTGCCGTCAGTTCACAAGCGCCTTCGAGCGTGGTGCAGTTGCGCCACGCATCCTCGTCAGGGACACCTTCAAACATGGGCTGTCTCCTTACGTTCCCCAGTTGTCACAAGCAGAATGTATCACTGCTCACATGCGTTGTGCTCTGTCACTTACGTAACAAGCGTGTGAACGGGCCGGCACGCCGGTGGGCGCGTAGTGCACCCCGCAGCGGCCCCCGGCACCGAGCCGGCGGCTCTACGGAGCGGCTAGTGCTTCGCCGCGTAGCGGTACATAAAAGCGGCCATCTGGTCCCGGAGGATGGATGCGCCTGGCCGGAAGGTGCGTGTGGTGGCGGATTCCGCCCAGCCGTTGCTGATGCCGTTCTTGGCCAGCCACGAAATCTCCTTGTAGAAACCATGGTCCGTGGGAATGTCCACAAACGGCGACTGGGTTTCGGGTACGTAGTCGGGTTTACCGGCGTGGCGGTAGATGAAGGCTGCCATCTGGTCGCGGTTGACCGTGGCGCCCGGCCGGAAGGTCC
Organism: Arthrobacter sp. P4_H3; assembly: GCF_056400885.1. Classification (NCBI taxonomy): domain Bacteria; kingdom Bacillati; phylum Actinomycetota; class Actinomycetes; order Micrococcales; family Micrococcaceae; genus Arthrobacter; species Arthrobacter sp. P4_H3. The sequence goes on along the minus strand of NZ_JBFUKK010000005.1, from coordinate 275,225 downwards.
TGGTGCCATCCGGTTCGTTCCAGCCCGTGCTGATTTGCTTCCACTCGAGCCAGGAGATCTCCCTGTAGAAGGCATGGTCGGTCGGGATGTCGGCGAACGGCGAGACAGCAGGCGGAACAAAGTCCGGCTTGCCGGCCAGCCGGTACAGGAAAGCGGCCATCTGGTCCCGGTTCACTGGCTCCGCGGACCGGAACGTCCGCGTCCCGTCCGGCTCGGCCCACCCCTGGGTAATCTCATCGGTTGCCAGCCAGTTGATCTCCAGCGCAAAGGCCGAACCGTCGGTGATGTCGCGGAACACTGAAGAGTCGAACGTGTGGCTCCACCAGGTAATTTGCCCCTCTATCAGGGCATAGCCCGCAGTGGCCTGGGCCACCAATCCTATGTTGCCGGCACCCGGGTAGGTCCCGGCGGCGACCACGGTGCCCGCCATCACGTACTCCACCCCTTCGGAGGCGGGCACGGTGTAGGTGTCGTTCGGGGTCCCGATTCTGTCGGTGAACTGAACAGGCGCAGGAATTACGCCTGTGGTCACCACGGCCGTTTCTGCGCTGGTCCGTTCGGCCGGCGTGTACCCGGCCTTCGTGCCGTTGATACGGACAGATAGCGCCTTGCCTTTGTCGTCCGCCGTAGGTGTGTACGTGCTGGCGACCGCGCCGGGAATCGCGGTGCCGGACCGGAGCCACTGGTAGGACAGGGCCACTGGCGCCGGATACCAGTCCCCTGCGTAGGCCGTCAGGCGGCCGCCGACGATGGCCTGCCCCGAGATGTCGACGTGATCCGGCGCGATGACCAAAGCCGCCACCGGTGCCGTCGGAGCGGAAGTGAACGTTACGCTTTTCCCGAAGAACCGGCTGCCGGTGACGGTGACCGTGAGGTTGGTCCCGGCGTCGTCCGGTTGTATGAAGTAGCTCGATGCCTGCGCTCCCTGAAGCGGGGTGCCGTTCCGGTTCCACTGGTAGGACAAGCTGATGTCGCTGGGGGTCCAGTTGCGGACCTCGGCGTAAAGGTTGTATGCGACGGCGGCCTGTCCACTGATGGTGGGGGTGCTTCCGGTGATCTCCCGGTCGGGCTTGAAAGTGAGTGCCGCCGCCGCGTTCACCACGCCGCTTCCGCAGCCTTTGGCACATTCGGATGCGTTGTTCCACGCCGTGTCCTTGAGTCGCATTTCCACACCGGCTGGGGTGATCTGGTCTCCCAGCCGGGACACCAGGAGGGCGGCAAGTCCGGAGGCGTGCGGGGCGGCCATGGAGGTCCCCTCCGAATACGCGTAGGTTTCGGCGGAAGGCGCCTGGGTGCCCTGGTTGAACAGCACCACAATTCCGTCCTGCGGGGCTTGGGCCATGCTGCCGCCCGGCGCCGCCACATCAACGGCCGTGCCGAAGTTCGAGTAGGGTGCCAGCCAGCCGTAACGGTCCGTTGCCGCCACGGAGATGACGCGCTGGCAGTTGGAAGGACTGGTGTCCCTGGCCGGCCGGCTCTCGTTTCCGGCCGCGACCACCACGGCAGCTCCGCTGTTGTAGGCGAAATCGACGGCGTTCTGGAAGGTCGCCGAACAGGGAACGGTGGCGCCGAGGCTAAGGTTGATGACCCGGGCGGGCGTGGGGTTGGCGGGCAGGCCCGCGACACTTCCGCCGGCGGCCCAGATGATGCCGTCCGAAATGTCGGACAGGTAACCGCCGCACGGGCCCAGGGCGCGGACCGGAAGGATCTTGGCCTCCGGCGCCACTCCGGCGATGCCGTTGGCGTTGTTGGCCGTTGCGGCGATGATGCCTGCCACCTGGGTGCCGTGCCACGAGGACGGGCTGGCCGGGCGGCCGTCCCCGCACGCGCCGGCCGCGGTCCAGTCACCTTCGTCGCGCGCGTTCGCGTCGCGGCCGTCGGAATCTCGAGAATAGGCGGGGTCGGACATCATGTCGTAGCCGGGGAGGACGTTGGCGTTCAGTTCCGAGTGGCTGGTGATGCCGGTGTCCACCACGGCCACCACCGCGCCGGCGCCCTTGCTGACGTCCCAGGCGGCGGGCAGGTGGATTGAGCCCCATCCATCGGCGTGGAGGCCCCATTGCTGCGGGTAGTACGGATCGTTTGGAGTTGCCGCCGTGGCGTACATCCGGATGTCCGGTTCGGCGTGCTCGACGGCGGGATCCCCCCTCAGCGCTGCCAGCGCCTTCTCGGTTTCACCGGCATCCAGCGTGCGCTCGGCCCGCAGGACGCGGGCACCTGAGGCTGTCCCGCGGACGTCGGTCACGGTGACACCCGCGTTCCGGGCAACTTTGCTGAGGGACTCTGTCCGCATCGGAGATCCCGCAGTGGCCTTATCTTTGAACTTCACAATGAACTGGTCGGTAGCGGTTCCGGGACTGCCGGCGGCCGCCGGTGCAACCGGAAGCACCGGCGCGCCGTCGGCGGCTGCCGGGAGTGAAACCACAGAGCCGCAGACCAGTGCCAGAACACCGGGTATCAGTAAGCGGGCGGACAGACGGGTGCGCAGGGCATGAGACATCGCGAAATCCTAGGGGCCAGGCGTCGACCCCCCAGGAGCCGGACCGCGGGAAATAGAGACCGCGATATCCGCGTCAAGCATGAGTGTAACAACGACTTTAGAAATTGCCAGAGCTTGATGTCATCAGTTTCTAGTGGTGCGCTGTGTACATCCGTCGCGTGTTTATATACCGGATTTCCTAATTGCTGATAAAGGGGCTGCATGCTCCATCGCATAGGACACGAGATCGTTGTCGAGCCAGCCTTCATACGGTTCAACAACGAATGTGCATTTCTCCATGGAGCCTAAAGCGTTGGCCGCACTGGCAACCGCGGCCTGGTCGGCAGGAATGCCCTGCGCGAGCCTGTGCCAAGTAGGGCTTCAACATGTTCCATCTGAAGAGTCCCTATGCTGAAGCATGGGCTCCCAGTGGGTGGTGGGACTTGCGCCCGCGGTCGTCACGAGTCACACTCCCCAGGGGCGCGCGGATAAGCTGTGCACCATGACGCAGAAATATGATTTGGGGGCGGCGCCATCTTGGGGGCAACGTCTTATCGGCATCGAAGGCCTTCGCGGCCTCGCAGCGGCGATGGTAATCATCACCCACACCAACCAACGAATGGCTCCAGACGCAGGACCTGACTGGCTCGGAACCGTCGCCAACCTGGGCGGACAGGGACTGACCTTATTCTTCGCACTTTCCGGCTTCTTGCTGTACCGGCCCTTCGCCAGTGCGATGGTCAACGGAACCAGCTTCCCTGAACTCCGGCGCTACTTCAACAATCGTGCGCTACGCATTTTTCCCGGCTACGTTGCTATATTCCTCATCGTGGCCCTCGTCGCCGGGGTGGCATACCTGCGTCCCGCGGAGCTCGGCGAAGTTTCAGTAGCCGGAGATCAGCCTGTCGGCTACATGACTGACCCACTGCTGCTAATCAGTAATGCCCTCATGTTGCAGACCCTAATTCCTACCGCCATCAAAACGGGCATCCCCGTTGCTTGGTCGCTCACGGTTGAACTGGTCTTCTACATCGTGATGCCGCTTATGGCCTTGATCGCGTTCAAGCTCATCGGACGAGCACGCAAGTCCCCCGTGCTGTGGGCGTCACTGCCCATAGCCGCTATGCTCGTCATCGGGCTAGCCGGGAAGTTCTGGTACGCACTCATAACCAACCCGGCTAACCGAGCCGAGGAGTACTACCTCGAATGGGGCGGAAACTGGACAGCCGTGCTGGCCAGGAGCTTCCTGTATCACGCGGACCTCTTCGCGTACGGCATGATTGCCGCCCTGGTCCTTTGCCTTTACAAGAGCGGAACGATCACACCTGAGACGCTCCAGCGATACCGCTGGGCTGCCCTCGCTGCCGGCGTTGTCTGCGTACCAATCGCGTGGAAGTTCGGCTACTCCAACTCCGGGTTCGCCGTACTATCCGGGGCCGTGATCCTCTTCGTCTCCACACCGAACGTGCGCAACCAGCCGGGGCAGCTCTCAGGAATTCTCGAAGCCCGTCCGTTCAAAATTGCTGGGACCATCTCGTACAGCGCGTACTTGTGGCACATGCCGGTCATCCTGCTGCTGCAGAAGTTTGGCCTGGCGCTCCCCGACACAATCCCCGGCTGGATCGGGAACACCCTCATTGTTCTGGCCATCACGGCACTTCTTTCCGCCGTCACGTACAAGTTCATCGAGAAGCCGCCGATGGCCTTCAAGAAGCGCACTGACTCTGCCAGGCGACGAGCGGTTCCAGTTCCTGTCTAGGGCGGATGGTAGCCCGAAGCCTTGGCTACTTAATCAGTGCAAGCGTGACAACCAGAAAAGTGCAGCCAGCCAGAACGACTAACCCGCCGAATTGGATGTACGGCCACCACGGCGCCTTGGACATGGGCAATTTCTCGTAACGGTTATATCTGCTCACGCTTCACTTCTACACGCCGGTCCTGAGTGGCACCTGACTATGACTAAACGTTGTGGCTCATAGGACCGGGCGGGGCCACTTTCAGGAAGGTTGGTCGACAACCAACTTTGCCTGGGCCATGAGGTCCTCGTGGGTCCGGGCACGTCCAAGCATGACAACTAGGCGTCAGCGCGGATCTGTCGCGCCACACCCATTGAACCTCTTGCACCTGTTAAGCTAGCTCGCCGCCGGCGTGATGAACCCCGCTCGTTTGGCAGGGACCTGTTGGCAGCACGCCGGAAACCGGCTGTCCGCGAGCAACGCGAATGTCGAGCGGCAGCGAAATCCTAGTGGTGCGCGCGGGTCTCCTGCAGGCGTTTGATGAACCAGCGGGACTGCTCCGGCCCGTACGGCAGCACAGGGATCGCCTTGGTGGCGTCGCTCGGGGTGTCACGGATGGACTGAATGGCCTGGCGGACGGCGGTGGTCATGGTGTTGGCCATGGTCTTCACGAACTGGTCGCTGCAGGGTTCGCCGTGGCCCGGGATGAGGAATTCGTAGCGGTGCCGCAACGCGGACAGGTGCCGCAGGGCGTCGGCCCATTCCTCCGGGAAGGCGTCCTCGAAGGACGGGTGCGAGCCCTGTTCCACCAGGTCGCCGGCGTACAGGGTGGTGGACGTGCCCACCAGCAGGTCGCCGTCAGTGTGGCCGCGGCCCAGGTAGAACAGCGTCACGGTCTGGCCGCCGAGGTCCACCAGGACAGGCTGGTCCTTCACGATCGCGTTGGGGACCACGAGTTCGGCGTCGGCGCCTTCGCCGGCGGCCATTTCGGGTTCCAGGGCGGCGACCATGCGGCGCTGCCGGTCCCCGTTTTCCTCAATCTCGCGCGCACAGTTCTCGTGGGAATAGAACTCGGTGACGCCGTCGTCCGCGAAGACGGCGTTGCCGAAAAAGTGGTCGTAGTGTGCGTGGGTGTTGACCACTACAAGCGGCAGCTGGGTCTTTTCACGCACGGCGGCGAGGATCTCCCGGCCCTGCCGCGGTCCCCCGCCAGTGTCGATCACCATGGCGCGTTCGGCGCCGATTATGAGTCCGGTGTTGAGCTTCGAGCCTTCGGTGGTCAGCACATGGTTGCCTTGGCCGACCTCCATCCATCGCGACATTCTGTTCTCCGTATTCATGCGTTTCGGCGATCCTAGGCCTCGATTCTACCCACGCCTTGCTGGTGGAAGCTTGATGGAAGGCACGCGGCGGCGGACCAAAACAGCGGTCATCGTCTTGGTCGGCGCGGGCCTGTGCCGTACCTCAGTTGTCCGGCCGAGCAAGCGGAGGTGCCCGCATGGAATCCGGAACGTCCCTGGAGCGGATGGTGTTTTTCAGCGACGCCGTATTGCCCTGCTGCTCAGCCTCGTCTCAACCGTCGGCATACTGGCTGCGCTGGTGCAGTTCCTCGGGCTGATCCGCTAGCCGTTCCCGGTGCCGTATCTGGCCCGGGTGGCGGCAGAGCCGGACGCTTCCGATGCTCGGAAGGAGGCGGTGAACGTTGTCTTCCAGGCGTTCAACCGGTACCTGGGGGTGGCTGTGGGCGAACATCTCGGCTACCCGTTCACGGGAACGTGGAGCGTCTTGGTCGGGGCCGCAATCATGCAGAGCGACGAAGTACCGGCGTGGCTGGGCGTAGCGGGGATTGCGGTGGATGCGGTGCTGGCACTCTGCTCGCTGGAGTTCGTTGGGCCATTCGAGCTCGACGGCTGGAAAGTGGCCGCTGCTCTGACGCCAGTTACCTACATTGCCTGGTCGCTGTGGCGACGGCAACGGGCGTGGCAATGTTGCTGTGACCTTGCCGCACACCTTTTGTTCCACAGCGGTAACCCCCGGGAAACCCAAACCTGCTTATGATCTGGCTATGGCTACTAAACAGCACAAGACTTTCTGCGCCCCCTGCGGCGCCACGACGAACCATGTCACATCCTATGGGTCACCCGACGGCGGAACCGGCATGTCGGTGATTAGCGTCAGGTGTGCGGAGCACTCTGACTTGTATTCCTAGCGCGGGTTCTGCGCACCTGCGCGATGCATTAGGTCGCCGTATCCCCCATTGTCGAAACGTTGAATCGCCCTAACGAGGACCTATTTCAGCACAGCAACCCTCGCAGCAGGTTGGACCGATTCCAGAAGCTCTAGTAGATAGGCGCCATAGCCGCTTTTGACTAGTGGCTCGGCGCGGGCGCGAAGCTCGTTGTCGGAGAGGAACCCAACACGCCATGCGATTTCTTCGGGCGATCCGACTTTCAGCCCTTGTCGGCTTTCGACGGTTCTGATGAAGTTTGATGCGTCATTGAGGTCGTCGAAGGTGCCAGTATCGAGCCACGCAGTCCCGCGCGGCAGTACTTCCACCTGCAGCTTTCCTCGCTCAAGGTAGGTCTTGTTTACGTCAGTTATCTCGAGTTCACCGCGAGCTGACGGCCGAAGATTTCGCGCAATTTCCACGACGTCGTTGTCGTAAAAGTAGAGACCCGGCACCGCGAAGTGACTCTTCGGATTCTTGGGTTTTTCTTCTAGGGAAATCGCGCGTCCGGCTTGATCAAACTCCACGACGCCGTAGGCTCGGGGATTTTGCACCCAATATCCGAACACTGCGCCCCCGTCTATATTAGCGAAGCGGCGAAGCTGAGTTCCCATACCTTGACCGTAAAAGATGTTGTCGCCCAACACCAGTGCAACTGAATCGCTGCCGATGTGATCCGACCCCAAGGTGAAGGCCTGCGCCAACCCGTCGGGAGACGGCTGTTCCACGTAACTCAGGTTCACCCCAAATTGTGATCCGTCGCCCAAGAGCCTTTGGAACTGCTCAGCATCGTGCGGTGTAGTGACAATCAGAATGTCCTGGATGCCCGCAAGAATGAGCGTTGAAAGGGGGTAATAGATCATCGGTTTGTCGTATACCGGAACAAGCTGTTTGCTGATGCCGAAAGTAATTGGATGCAGTCGCGAACCAGTTCCCCCAGCCAATATGATTCCTCGCATGTGACAGATCATTTCGTGTTCGCAACATTTCCGCAAACCCGTACGGATATGCGTCATTCTGCACATTGCTGCGATCCACGCGAAGCAACTGCATTGTCCAGTTCCGTTCGGCAGGGCGCCAGCCCGCCGAACGGCGTTCACCGTGGAACAGATCCCCCCATATCCGTTGCGTTTCAACGATTGTCCGGCGCCGAATTGCCAGGGTGGCCCGAATTCAGGCAGCAACTACGGGGCCACTATCGCCGGCGACTGTTGGAAACGATCCGCCTCAAGCACGCTCTCAAGCCATATGGTTCATCCCAGTACCGGCGCCCGCGTCCCGACAATCTGTTCTTGGACAATGCCGACTGAGTAACCGGTCGAGGGCAATCCGATACGTCGGGGCCTAATGCCACCCGACCGACTAGCCGCGACAGGTGGCTCCTCTGAAGTGCCGGGTCCGGGCACGCTCTCCAGGCCGGTGTTGGCTCGACCAACGAATGCTCGCGCGCAAGGGCTACAGCAGAGCATTCACAAAGCAGGCGCGGAACTTGAAGCGCCAGGCCGTATCAGGCTCTCGCAGTAGTCGCGGGTCCTTGGCGGGTTGCTCCGACGGCGCGATCCCAAGCCAGCGACATCGATCCCCATTGGACGTGTGGCATGACGGCAGCCGCACTAGTTCAGGGCATGACATAACACTAACCACTTCATGCGAGCGGGTTAGGGTTATGTCATGCAGCGCTCAAACAGGCCTCTGACCAAGCGGCCAGCAGAACATTCGTCAATGGCGGACATATTCCCATTCGCGATGCTTGTGCTGTCGGTCACTGGGATCGTAATAGCTGCTGAGGTGGGCAGCACAATCGTACTTCTTGGCGTTACTGGTCTAGCCGTTGTCATGATGCTGGGCGTTCTGGCACCAAGTCTCGGCATGAAGAGGCCTGATATCTCAATCTTCCTCATAGTGCCGACCGTCATTTCGGCATCACAGAACGTTTACCTGTCGTTCGTGGCAGAATACGTCGACGGCGCCGAGCTGCAGTTGGTCGTCATCGTGAACTTCATTTACTCGGCGGCCCTTTACATAGTCCTGCTGTCGAAGGAGGACCCTTCGGCCGACCCGGCACGAACCCAGCTCTACCGCAAGGTGACCTTCTACCTAGCCGTCCTCATGGGCTACGGATTGCTGACGGTCGTTTTATTCCGGACAGAGCCCATGGCTGCACTCGCATCTGCCCGGAACATCATGGCTCCTCTCCTGTTCTTCCTTGTCGGCATTCATGCCAGCCGACTAGCACGACTTCACAGCTACCTCCGATACCTGGTGTGGCTCGGCGTGCTTGCGGTTGGCTTCGGCTTCTTGGAGGCCAATACGCCTGGGTTCTGGCAATCCATCGGGCTTCCGACTCTTTGGGAGAACAAGGGCATCCCAGTGAGTCCCGGAACCGGGCTGCCCCCTAACTTCTACGCCTCCGAGCAGATCGACGGACAGTTCATTCGCCGCATGGTCGGGCCGTTCGCTGACCCGGTCAACTTCGGGACATTCCTTTTTTCAGTATTTATGGCCGCGTGGTTCCTAAAAAGTCGAATTGCAGTTCTGCTGGTAATAGTCGCGTCAGGGCTGGCTGTCAGCAAAGGCGCACTCCTCGGCATGCTTGTCTGGTTCGCTTTTTGGACCCGATACTTTGCGTCTCGGACCATCCATTTCATAGCGATTATCATGGCCGCCGGCGCCGGACTATCCTTCTACGTCTTCACACTGGACAGCTCCACAGGCTCGACAACCGCACACGTGAACGGGTTCCTGGCCGCATTCGTGGAGCTTCCCGCACACCCACTTGGTCGCGGCATGGGCGGCACGGGTGTGCTCGCCGGCCTGTTCTCCGAGGGCGCTGAGTCAACGTCGGCAATCACGGAGAGTGGAATCGGAATGATTCTCGGGCAACTCGGGGTAGTGGGACTCGTGACATACGTGGCGTTCTTCGTCGTCCTCGCCAAGTACACCCGACGCATACGGGACCGGCGACACAAGCTCCTGGCCGCAGGAATCCTCGGCGGGTTTATCCTGAACGCAGCCTTTAACGAAGTCGCGCTCAGCCCGAACTCATCCGGAACCTACTTCATCATCCTGGGCCTCGTCATAGGCTCGGACCTGATCGGCCGCGAGGCCATCGTGAAGGAAACCGCCAAAGCCGGACCAGGACGACCGCGAATCGCCGCCACTGGGAACGTATGGCGAACAGGCCGGCAGTAGAGAAACAGTAGATCCGCAAAGTCCTGTCAACCCGAGATATGCGGCACCGCGGGCGGATTTCGATATCCTGTAAACCAGTGCGGAATAGAAACCACTAACAGGGAAGCTTTGCTGCGGCCGCGAGCGGGCCGACATGAAGCCAACTAGCCCCGCACAGTGCATTGCGTCTTTGTCGCCCGTTATATGCCCTTCTGAGCATTGCACGATATGGCGTCTGGACGCCCATTTAAAACAGGTGTCAATTGTCGCCCGACTTTGGAAATATGGCGCGAACCGCAACGCTGAAGCCCACCGCCGGCAGCAGGACGAGGGCTCCGACGATAGACGCGCTGGTCAAGCACAAGTCCCGGAACGTGTGTCTTTCTGGCTGCCTGGGCTCCCATCCGCCGCCATTCATCAGGTAGATCATGTGTCGACGGTACAGACTTGGTGGGCCGTGGGCACGAGTATCAGATACTTGTTTCTCGAACCCATAACACTTGCCTCTATGGTTTCATTACACCGGCCCTCTTGCGGGGTTTATCTAGCTGCGGGAGCACCTGCTAGGTCGTGGCCGGGGAAGCCTGGGTCTAGGCAAGGCCACACTCGGAAGATGCCGAGTGTGGCCTAATCCGCTTCACAGGGACCTGATGGGCCACGAAGCCATCGTTGAACCGCCTACGCGGATCCTAGCTTTTTATATGCGGTCCAAGTATTTGGAATTCCTCCTTAAGAAACAACTGAGTACAAATCGATTTTAACTAAGTACTCGAAAATAAATAAACACGTAGTCGCCACCGTGGTTTATGAAATTGAAAGGAAATAGCTTTCTGAGGACGACGATTCATGAGTTTGGGAGGCTCAAGATGTTGACCTTTACAACAATGACCCCTTTGCGACGCTGCGATGACTAGCGAGATGGGGGAGAGGAAGCAGTCCGCCGCTGAAGTCACTGCAGGGTTCAGGCGCCGCGGGCTCCTGCGCCTTGGAACACTAGTAACGGCGCTCACAGGAGCTTCAGCAATCTCAGCTCTGAGCACAAACGCTGCCCAAGCTGCCCCAGGTGACAAGAACCCACCTACCGCATACGTTCCCACTGCGGAAAAGGGTGTGGCGTCCGGTGTGGCTACGCTGGACATCGAATCGAAGATCCCGACTGCCCAACTTCCAGACCTGTCTAAGATTTATGGCCCAAAAGCAGAGCTCATGCAGGCGGCATTCGCCGCGGGCAGTAACGGCGAACGCTACGTACAGTTCGGTTTACCTCAGCACGAAGACGGTACAACCTACAAATACCCATCCCAAATTGACTTCGGCACCGTAACTCCTCCGCCACCGGCGCTTGCGCCGGCGAGCAAGGGGTTCGATATTGTTGCCCACTGGTACAACGACTTCGGTTTGGATTCCGCCGCGCTCGCGGCCGCAGAGACGAACGGATGGTACGGCTGGTACGACTGGCGGTGGAACAAAACCTCGAACACAGGTGATGGAGTTACGAGCTTTGGTTATGACGCAGCCCGCCACCCCATCCAAGGTTTCTACAAGGGCGATAACCCCAACGTTCTCGGTTGGCAGTGTCTATGGATGGCCGAGGCCGGTGTCAATGTAGTGAGCATCACGCAGGCGCCCGGCTTCACGACTTCGGGGTGGGCATCCCCCAGTAGCGTCAACCACTGGGTTTACCAGTTGTTCAACAACACGCCTAACTTTGATGCCCTTCAATACATGTTGTGGCTGAAGTCCAAAGGGACCACAGGAGAAATCGAAGCTCAGAACGATGAAGTGGTGGCGGCCTACGCCGACTATCCTGGCGCCTACTCTTACAGCGAAGACGGCAAGACCTACGCCGTCGTCTACATATGGGACTTGGAGGCGACCCGAGGAGTCTATGACAACTTCGTTGGACACACACGCACTGTTGCATACCTCAAAGCTCTAGCCGCAAAATTTAGGACGATCGGCTATGACGGGATGCTGGTCATGGCACGAAACGGTGGAGTCGTTACGGCCACCGCCGGCATACAGCAGGACCTCCGACTTGGGGGTGTTCTAGCTGTCTCGTCGGAATACGGCGCCAGGTACGGGACCGATGCCAGCTACGGGAACTCCTACTCAAACTACGCTGCCAATGTGGTTTTCCCGACCGCAGGCATCGTCAATGTTGTCACCTCTGCAAATTCGGCTTACCCTCACCCTTCCGCTTGGAGACTCTCCGGCACCACCCCTGCGCTCTTCAAGACGGTGCTGCGCAAGGCTGTCAGCCACATCATCCGTAACAAGATGCGCCGCATCGTGACGATATACAACGTGTCTGAATGGGCCGAAGGCGGTCCCGGACTCCTTCCCAACAAGCAAGACGGGTTCGGCTATCTCGACGCGATCCGTACGTTACCAGTTGCGCCTCTGCCGCGGAGCACAACTTCACGGCCTGGAACGATCCTTGGGGTGACCACCTATCGGCCAGATAGTGACGTCATATTCGGCGCAACGGGGGCTTCACTGCAGGATGCCAACGCCGCAAGCCTTTCGGTAACCTTTCTCGCTCCCGAAAGTGGCAGTGTTCGAGTGTCGTTGTCTGGGGTCGGTTTCTCATCCACCGCTGACGAATCCGTACGGGTGTACTGGGCCCTCCGCGAGGGGAGTACTGACATCGCTGCCTCAACCACCCTTATCACCACCGGAACGGTCAGGCGAAGGTGCTGTGCGGAGATTCCGGTCACCGGCCTTACGCCGAAGCAGTCCTACACCTATAAGTGGACAATGAGAGCAGGCGCCTCATTACAGACCGTTGCCTTGGCACAGGGCCAAAACTTTGGAGCCTCGTCCATGGTCGTTACGGCTACTGACTAAGCGGTGGGACGCGATTTGGGGGTGCCCCTCACTAAAGCCAACAACATACTGAGCGCCGCACCAACTTAATTCAGCACTCTCAGATGTCAGCCAGCACGGACCCCGGATTCTCCATCGAGTCAGCTACATAGCGGAGGAATCCTCCGGCCGTTCCGCCATCGCACACCCGATGGTCGAACGTCAGTGTCAGCTCGGTAACCTTACGGACGGCCAGCTCGCCGTTGACCACCCAAGGTTTGTCGATGATCCGCCCAACGCCAAGAATCCCCACTTCAGGGTGGTTGATGATCGCTGCTGAGCCATCCACTCCGAAGACCCCGTAGTTGTTGAGTGTAAAGGTGCCACTGCCCAGCTCGGACGGTGTCGCCTTGCCCTCGCGTACGACCGCGGTGAGCCTGCGGATTTCGGCGTCCAGTTCACGGGCACTCATCTTGTCCGCGTTGCGCACTGACGGCACCATCAGTCCGCGGTCTGTCTGTGCTGCGAAGCCCAGGTTGACGCCGTCGAAGGCGACGATCTCCTGGCTCTCCCCGCCCGCGGCGTCCTCCGTGGTGACAATCCGGGTGTTCAGTGCCGGGTACTTCTTCAACCCGGCCGTCACAAACCGCGCGATGAATGCCAGGAGGCCTGGAGTATTGTGCGGGTCCGCCTTCTTCAGTGCTGCCCGCATCTCCACGAGGGCCGTGGCATCAACGTCGACCCACACCGTGGCTTCCGGGATCTCGGAGCGGCTGCGGGTCATGTTCGCGGCGACAGCCTTGCGAACGCCCCGGACCGGCGTTCGTGCTGTGATGCCGAGGCCTGTGCGGGAGTCGGTCTCCGCGCCCGTTCGGACGGGCCCAGCCACAGAGCGCGTCTCAGCCGTCGGGCGTCGGGTTTCGCCAGGCTCGACCACCGGATGGGGCTCATCCAACCTGCGCGGCTGTACCGCCGGGGCGGGAGCGATCGCCGCCTCGACATCCTTGCGCAGGATCAGCCCGCTGGCACCCGACCCTTGGAGTCCCCCCAAATCAACTCCATGGTCGCGGGCCATCCTGCGGACCAGCGGCGAAATCACCGCGCCGAGTTTGCCCGGCACTCGGGTGCGCAAAAGAAGGAGATCGTCGGCTGCCTTCTCCGCACTTGTGATTTCGACAGGCTCAATTGCCGGGCGGTCAGGCTCAATCACCGATGCCGCGGTCGAGGATTTCCGGGGGCGGGTGCGCCCGGTGACGCCGTGTCCACCTGGTGTTCCATATCCGATGAGGACGTTGCCGGATCCGGCTTTTTCCTCTTCCCGGTATGCTTCCGCCGCGGCCGAGGCGGCAGGCTCGGTTTCGGCAGGTTCAACCGCCGGAGCCTTGGGTTCGGACGGCTCAGCCACCGGGGAGCCGGTGGGTGTGACCGAGATCAGGGGCTTCCCGACGTCGAGGGTCTGGCCAGGCTCGCCGTGAAGCACGGCAACGGTCCCGGCGTACGGGGACGGGACCTCCACCATGGACTTCGCGGTCTCAACCTCGGCGATGGGCTGGTCGACGCGGATTTCGTCGCCCACGGCCACGAGCCAGTTCACGAGCTCGGCTTCGGTGAGGCCTTCGCCCAGGTCCGGCAGCAGGAATACTTTCGTTTCGCTCATCTGATCAGTCTTCCCACTGGAGGTCGTCAACGGCGTCGAGGATGCGGTCCACGCCGGGCAGGTAATAGTGCTCAAGCTTCGGCGCCGGGTACGGCACGTCGAAGCCGGTGACGCGGCGAATGGGCGCGGCAAGGTAGTGGAAGCAGCGCTCCTGGACCCTTGCCACGATCTCCGAAGACACCGATGCGAAGCCATGGGCTTCGGCGATTACCACGGCACGGCCGGTCTTGCGGACCGACGCGCAGACGGTCTCATCGTCGAACGGCACGATGGAACGGACGTCGATGACTTCCAGCGAGCGGCCCTCCTCTGCTGCCGCGGCAGCGGCGGCCAGGGCGGTGGGCACGGACGGACCGTAGGCGATCAGCGTGGCATCGGTACCGGGGCGGGCGACGGCGGCGCGGCCTTCGGAGGAAGTCCCCCGCTCGGCGTTCGCGGCGTGCTCGGCGCGGAGTCCTTCAAGGTCCACCAGGTCCTTGGACCAGTAGAGCTTCTTGGGCTCCATGAACATCACCGGGTCATCGGAGTCGATGGCTTCTCGGAGCATGCGGTAGCCGTCGGCGACCGTGGCCGGGGTGAAGACCTTCAGGCCCGCGGTGTGGGCGTAGTAGGACTCGGACGAATCGCAGTGGTGCTCCACTCCCCCGATGCCGCCGGCGTACGGGACACGGATGACGATGGGCAGCTTGACCGCACCCTTGGTGCGGTTGTGCATCTTGGCCACGTGGCTGACGATCTGTTCGAAGGCCGGGTAGGCGAAAGCATCGAACTGCATCTCGATCACCGGACGCATGCCGTTCATGGCCATTCCCACGGCCATGCCGACGATGCCGGACTCAGCCAAAGGTGTGTCGAAGCAGCGGGACTCACCGAACGTCTTGGTGAGGCCGTCCGTGATCCTGAAGACGCCGCCAAGCATTCCGACATCCTCGCCGAACACCAGCACGGAGGAGTCGGCGTGCATGGCGTCGGCCATGGCGGTGTTCAGTGCCTTGGCAAGGGTGATGGTCTGCGGGCCGGTCGATTCGGCGGTGGCGGCTGCCTTGGCGGCGGCGCGGGCTGTTGCCGCACTCACGTTGCCGTTGACCTCGGAGGAGGTGGTGACCGTGGGGCTCATTTTGCGGCCTCCGTATCGGATGTTGCACCGGCGCTGGCGTCGCGGGCCAGTTCGTCGGCAAGCATGGCGGACTGTTCCACTAGCTGCGGAGTGGGGGTGGAGAAGACGTAGCGGAAAAGGTCCTGCGGATCGACCGGGACGTCCTCACCCAGGCCTTCGCGAAGCTGCGTGGCAACTTGTTCCGCTTTCTCGGCGATCCGGGCGGCGCCGTCGTCGTCCAGCAGTCCGCGGTCTGTCAGGTACTTCTGCATCCGCTTCAGCGGATCCCTGGCCACCCACTGGGCCACCTCGCTGTCCTGGCGGTAGCGGGTGGCGTCATCGGCGTTGGTGTGGGCCTGCATGCGGTAGGTGTGGGCCTCCACCAGGAGCGGGCCGGACCCTTCGCGGGCCAGTTTGACTGCGCGGCCGAGCACGGCGAGGAGGGCGACGACGTCGTTGCCGTCCACACGTTCGCCGGCCATGCCGTAGCCGACCGCCTTGTGGGCGAGCGACGGCGCCACGGACTGGTGGGCGAGCGGAACAGAGATGGCGTACTGGTTGTTCTGCACGAAGAAGACGACAGGCAGGTGGAAAACGGCCGCGAAGTTCAGGGCCTCGTGGAAGTCGCCCTCGCTGGTGGCGCCGTCGCCGCACATGGCCAGGACCACGGTGTCTTCGCCGCGGAGCTTCGCGGCGTGGGCGACCCCCACGGCGTGGAGCAGCTGGGTGGTCAGCGGCGTGCACTGGATGCCCACCTTGTGCTTGACGGGGTCGTAGCCGCTGTGCCAGTCGCCGCGGAACAGTGTCATGGTCTGGACCGGGTCCACGCCGCGGGCCATCACGGCCACGGAGTCGCGGTACGTCGGGAAGATCCAGTCACCGTCGGAAAGGCAGAGGGCGGCTGCCACCTGGCACGCCTCCTGGCCATGGCTGGAGGGGTAGACAGCCATGCGGCCCTGACGGACCAGAGCGGAGTTCTGGTCATTGACTCGGCGGCCAACAACGAGTTGCTCATAGGCAGCCAGCAGTTCGGCGTCACCGGGCAGGGAGTATTCGTGGCCTGGCTGGGCGCCCTGCTCGGTGTGGGGGTTCAGGGTGCCGTCCTGGTCCACCATCTGGATCTGGTGGCGGGCCGGCAGCATGTAGTCCTCCACCGTGATGCCGAACTTGCGCACAGCCTCGGCTGCGGCGTCTTCGGTCACGTGGTTCCCGGCCGGCTGGTCCGGCGAGTGCTGCCCGAGGGCAGTCTGATCCGCGGAGATCGTCATTGGTCCGTCCTTCTGTAGCCACTATTCGTTTCCAGTATCGTCCTGAGGGAACTTTCGTATCCAGTCCCGCGGGAAATCGTGGAGAAGTATGGAATTTTGGCCTAGTCTGAAAGACGAATCGTAAGTGTGAGCTGCGTTACCGGCGGGAGTTGTGGACAAATGGCAGGGACCGAAGGGGACCAGGTGGCAGTGCCGCTGGATGACGTGGACCGGAACATCATCGCGGAGCTGACGCGGGACGGGCGGATGTCCGTCACTCAGGTTGCGGAGAACGTGCACATCTCACGTGCGCACGCATATACACGGATCGCACGGCTGACCGGTGAGGGGGTGCTGACCAAGTTCACGGCCCTCGTTGACCCTATTAAGGCCGGGCTCAAATCCTCCGCGTACGTGACGCTGAAGGTAAGGCAGCATTCGTGGCGCGAACTGCGCGAACTCCTCAGGGCCATCCCGGAGGTGCACCACATTGCCCTGGTGGGCGGGGACTTTGACGTCATCCTGCTGGTGCGGGCAGTAGACAACGTGGACCTGCGCAGAGTGATCTTCGACCAACTGCAGTCCATGCCGGGGGTGTTGGACACGCAGACGTTCCTGGTGTTTGAGGATGTTGATACGCGGTAGGTGAGCTACTTCAGTAACGCATGTCCAATGGCCCCTGTTGGGCTGAATTCAGACCAGGCGTGCCAGATTCGTATCTCGCGGGCAATAAGTGGCAGTTAGCCCAACATAATTCAGGCACCGACCAGCAAGCGCACTGATGCACTGCGATGAGCCCCTCTGGTAAAGAGCCCGATTCGGATCCGATTCTCCTGGATCGAGGGACCGAGAAACCTGCCGCTCGCCGTCCCACCCATTCAGACCAGTTGACTCGAGGACTGCTGCCGCGCCGTGGGCCTGGTTACCGTCACAGTTGGACGGCAGACCGAATAGATACTGAGGGCCGGTACAATTGCTTTGACCGCACGAATATTGCCGTTCTGGGGGCAGGCCGTCCGGCTGTCCCCCAATCGACACAGGGGGACCCCAGTTTGGACTTACGCGATTACTTGCGCATCCTGCGACGCAACTGGATTTTGATAGTGGCCAGTACGCTGTTGGGTTTGATGGCGGGAGGTGCGGTTACTCTACTTACACAGCCGACCTACACGGCCCAGACGCGGCTCTTTGTTGCACTTCTGAATTCCGGTTCAGTTCAAGAGTTGCAGCAGGGGAATACGTTTAGTCAGTCCCGTGTCCTGTCATATGTGAAAACAGTCGATTCACCGGCCGTCCTGCAGCCGGTCATCGATTCCCTGGGCCTCGACATAACGGCCGCCGACCTAGGCAAGAAATTGCGTGCGACATCCGAACCCAACACAGTTCTGATAAGCATTTCCGTAACTGACCGTTCCCCCGCGCAGGCAGCGGCGATTGCCGAAGCCGTCGGAAATAGTCTCATCAGCACGGTGGACCGGCTTGAGAAGCCTAGAACTGACGGGCCGTCCCCGATTAAGCTGTCCGTCATCACCCCGGCTTCCGCTCCGGTGGCACCTTCCGCGCCGACTCCCAGTCTCAACATACTCATTGGATTGATTGCTGGTCTCGTCGGAGGCGTTAGCGTTGCTCTTCTTCGTTCCACGCTTGACACAAGAATTCGAGGAGAGATTGACCTCCGCCTCGTGAGCAATTCTCCCCTCCTCGGGGCGATCACGTTCGATGCCGACGCCACGAAGAAGCCTCTATTGACACAGGCAGCAGCTCAAAGCCCCCGCGCAGAGTCGTTCAGGCAATTGCGAACCAATCTTCAATTCGCAAATGTATCCGGGCAGGCAAAGACCGTTCTTGTTACGTCGTCCGTTCCCGGAGAGGGCAAGAGCACGACAGCAACAAATCTGGCTATAGCTCTAGCCGAAGCAGGACAGGCTGTCTGCATCATTGATGCCGGCCTTCGGCGTCCAATGATCAGCGAGTACCTCGGTCTAGATCGAAACGCGGGGCTGACAACGGCCTTGGTGGGCGCGGCGGACGTTGACGATCTCTTACAGCCGTGGGGCAACAATAACCTGTTCGCCCTGACGTCGGGCCAGGTTCCGCCCAACCCCAGTGAGCTGTTAGGTTCGGAAGAAATGCGGCAACTCCTCGCTCGCCTTGAGCAGGTCTTTGACACGATTGTCATAGACGCCCCGCCCCTGTTGCCAGTGACGGATGCGGCAGTTCTGTCTCAGCACGTAGGAGGTGTCGTGCTCGTTGTAGGTTCCCAGAAACTTAGACGCCAAGACCTTCAGAAATCATTGGATGCCCTAGAACTCGTCGGGGCAAAGTTGATGGGGATCGTCCTGAATCGCTTGCCCGCCAAGGGCCCGGATGCATACTCGTATGAATATTACTCGCGCGAAGAAGAACCAGCACGGGTTCAACGCGACGCTGGATTCGATGTCCAGTCTCTGGACTCATCGGAATTCGACGCCACGATCTTCAGTGATGCGCGAAATCCAGCCAAGGCCTTTCCCGATACCCGTTCGAAGCGCTAAACGATATGAGCGCGGTGGGCTGGCCTACCACGCTCATATCTCTCATAGGTCGATAGACGTTGCACGCTCCGCCAAGTGGTGTTTCGCGGCTGGTTAGCGACTAGCCCTAAGGCGACTCCACCCGACTGATTCTAAAGGACCTCTTCGGCGGAAAAGCAAGAATGACAATAGTACGGAGCAATGGCGCGGGCGTCCGGTAAACAGTCATGTCAAGGCCCTTACACTCTCCGCGCTAGGCGGCGTGGACAGGCGTGGTGGTCACCAGGGGCACATTCCCGGCCAGCGAAACGGGAAAAATGCGGCGGAGTGGATCCGTCGCCGCACTCAGTTTGGTAAAGCGGCTCTTCACGGGAACGCAGCCCACCGACTGCTGGAGGTCTTTGCCGCCGATGACGCGACCGGCAAGCTCCAAGCCAGCCGTATGGAAGGTCAAGGAACAGCTCAGGGTTCTGCTGCGCACCAATTCCCTCGCCAAATGCCGCCGCCGCGAAAGAGGAATTCAAGGTGCTCGTGGACGCCGCAGCACGGCCGGAGACGAACAAGCTCTACCGCACCATTTGCAGGTGGTGGAACGAGATCGAAGTCCTCATCGTCACCGGCGCCACGACATGCAAGGTCGAGGCAAACAACACCGGCATCAAACACATCAAACGCACCGCACGCGGCTATCGCAACCCCGGCAATTACAAATCGATTATTCTCATGAGAAGTGCCCTCCGGACGGCGGCATGACACTCATCCAGGGAATCCCGCTCCCCATGAACCTTGAAGAACCGGCAAAGCCCACTGTGCTCGAGCAACGGGCTCCTTCAGAGCAAGGCTGACGGGCCTTTTCAAAGTGAGCACTTCTCCATTTACCGAAAATAGGCGACCCATGCGTTGATCCCGCCATGCCAACGTGGATTCGGCGTTCTCGATCACGACCGTTCTCACTCCTAAGCACAGCCACGACGGAGCTCGTTCGTCCCCAGGCTAGCGGGTTCGGAGAAAGACTTCTGAGCTTCCCAGCCGCCCGGCGCTCGATCTACACTCAGCGACCGGGCGCATGCAACGCAGTCAGCTACCTCGTTGTGGACCTGTCATCGGGAATCGGCTCATGCCCTTCACTAACACCTCTCCAGATGATGGCGGTGACGGTCGAAAACAGACTGGCCAGGCAGGAGGGCCCTGTGGCCGCCGCTGTCGCACGGGCCGAGGCGAGAGATGGCTCATGTCTGCCGAAATCCAGGGTGGGACGGCGGTAATGCGGCGATCATCCTCGCCTCGTACCTGCACCACGGCTGCGTTCATCCGGGAAACTTTCGGCGGCGCGAGCACCCTCCTCCCCTGACGAAAGAGCCTGCAGCGGCTAAGCATCCACTGCGACCCACAAATTCAGCCAGGACTGGACGTCCTCGCCGCAATCGAATCCTCACCCACGGTCATCATCCGCATCTACAACCTGGGGCCAACAACGGGGGGCGTGCCCCACCGGAAAGGAGCTACCCCAAGTTCTTCGTTCCTAGACACATCATCCGCCTAGTAAAGATGCCCCTGGCCTTACTCTCCTCGGAGAGGATCCGTAGCCTCGTGACACTACTCGTGGATGTTCAAGATTTCATCAATGCCTCTTCGTGGTGACCGGGCAATTCGATACTCAGCTGGCGCATACCCGATGGCGACAAGCATAATAATGTCATTCGACCCGTGAATTCCACCGGATTTGCGAAGGGCATCCGACTGCGCATTCGACATGGACCAATTAAGCATGCAGGTGTCAACGCCAAGTCCGTGCAACGCCATTACGAAATTCATGGCGAAGAGCCCGCCATCTACCCAGCGCTGGTTTCGTTCATTGTGGCCGGCGAAAAGCCTTCGGTCGACTGTAATCACGGCAACTTGCGGGACGAGATCCGTGAACCCGCGGTTCCCGTTCTGGTGACGCAATATTTCGCGGGCTTTTTCCCCGCTGAACACGTGCGCCTGCCAAGATTGACGGTTGCACACTGATGGCGTAGTTCCAGCCAATTTCGCTGCATTCTGCAAGGTTTCAAGGGGCACGCGTCGCGTAGTGTCGAAGTTCCGCACACTTCTTCTAGTCCCGTAAAAATTCGTGAGCAACTCGGGCTCTATAAGCGCGTGGGCCTCGCGAACAACGACAGGGCTCACGATGTCGTCGATGGACTCGCCATCATGCCATTGTTCCAACGCCTCAAGCGCACTAGTCGCGTGTGCAATGTAGTGGGAATCGGAGCCCGTAGAACGAGCATGTGGGATCAGCGTCGACAACCTTGACATTACTTCCGTCCCAAACCTCGGTTTCGGAGCATTCAGGGCCAAGCCCTTTTCGACGCGGTGGTAGTCCTTTGTCAACTGGCATTCCAATTGGCGACCTTGAAGTTTCGTGGACGCCCGTGAGTCGGTCGGCGCGCAGTCCGCCAAGTAACGTTGAGCATCAGTCCGAAACTCACGCCAAGCCTGGACCTTATCGCGTCCACTGCGGAGCACACTGGCAAGCGGCTTAGGGATCAGATCAACAGACGAACGCACAGAAAAAAACGACGCCATAGAGCGTACACTTCCCTTCAAATCGGAGTGAGTGAGCGCTTTTGCCCCACTTCCAGAATATCCTATGAATTTGTGGGAGTAGTTTTTTGGCTACTGAACTACGTTGACCGATGTGTAGCCCCGATAGATTCGAAAACTCCTCAGATCAGTCTCGAACAAACTCCCTAGCGACCAATATTCTTGACATTCGACGCGAGAGTGACATCAGCAGGAATGGAGACTGACTCTTTCCTCAGCCAAGATCCAACCCAGCAAGTCGCCCAAATGGTCCTAGATACTTCACCAAGCACTAACCCAAGCTGGCTGCCAGCCACTCCGGAACTCAGGGACAGCAGTATTACACCCCCAGCTGCTATGGGGAGGACTACGATCTTGCCTAGCAACGTCGTCCTTACCCGTCCTGCTGACTTTAGGATCAGGTTTGGCCCCGCAGCCAGTCCGGCAGCCGCTGTGGCGAGCGCTACATAAGGAAATACGTCGGAAGCTCCTTGTGCCGAGTCGCCGAGAAAGACTGCCAAGACGTCTAACGGCAGGAGTTCCACAACAGGAATCCACACGACAGTAACGAGTACGGAGCTCGCGGACATCAATATCCCCAAGTTGCGAACTGACCGAAACTGCCTTTTCGCGATGAGTCGGTTAGATTCTGCGGCTAAGGCCAATATCACTCCGCGGGTAAGCAGCAGAATCGGTAGGACCAGCATTGAGGCAGCCCGTATCTGGCCGGCAGCCACTGCACCGAGCAGCAACGCGATGAAATAGACGGCGCCCGTGGAGACTACGTTAGTCAAGAGAAAATCACCAGCGAAAAACTTGGGCTGCCCCCCGGCTACCGCTATCCATTCTTTGGCGTTCGCGAAGCTCAACCTTGTTTTCAGCAGAAATAGTCCGACGAACGCGGAAAACCATGCCGCGGCACCCCAGGCGCAAACAAACCACAGCAAATCGCCGAGAAAAGATGCGAGAACTAGGAAGCCGATGGTTGCAGCCAGCGCTGACGCGTCAAGCAGGCTTGCATGCCCAGTCCGCCCATGTGCCATCAAAACGAACCTGACGTTGTCTTGGAGCACAAGTCCAATGAGCGCAGCAGCCACGACCATCCATAAAGCTGAACTCATGACCATACCGATCATCAGTGTCACCAGCGCCGCAGATAACCCAAGAACCGCGCTAGCGCTCAAACATGCTGAGGTCGCAAGCGACTGCTGCTCCCCGGTAGCCGATGAATGCCTAAATACGAGAACCTCGGAGGTGAGCGCGCGAATGAGTCCCGTGACAAAAAAAGCGGATGTAAGCGCCAGTGAAAATACACCATAGTCTACTGCGCTAACGGACCTCGCGGTAAAGATCGTAAGTGCCAAGCTGATTGAACTCGCGAAGACTTGAGAGGACATGCCCCACAGAATCCGTTTGACTCGACTGAACTTAGTCATAACCGAGTCATTCTGGGGTCCGTTTCATCGAATGACAATTCAATCGCGACTGAGGGCATCGAAGTTCCTTTTCGAGGAGATCAGTATTTCCGGCAGAGCGTTTGAGATATTAGAACAAATATTGGGGCGATCCCTTTCGATTGTTCTCAACAAATCGATGCACTGCGCGCCCACTCCAATCTTCGGAGCAACACAGAAGCTCTCAAGGTTTACCAACGCGTAAAGGCCTTCGACCTTGCCCTGGGTGCCAAAAGTTATGGTGGGCACGGCTGCGGAAAGCGCAATAACAGCCAAATGCATGCGCCCTGTTACCACAACGTCGACCTGCGAGACCACCGCTTTGACTTGCCCCGGCTCTAGCAAGTAGTCGACTCTGTGGATGTTTTCATCGGTCTTCGGCCAAGAGCTCATCAAAGCTGCAATGGCCTTCGAATCATCGTCACCGGACCTAATCACGTGCGGAAGTAGCAAGACACTATAGTTGGACGACGTCAAATATTCGACAATTTCCGAATAATCTTCAGATAGATCAATATTCCTTGAAATTAATCCACTAACATTCAGAATCGCAATTCGACGTCCAGAATCCTTACGGTCTTTTATCCAAGCGTTAAGGCTTGGAACATCTTGGTGAACATCCAACGAGAAGACGGTATCCGCTACGAGATGCGCGTTTGTGATTCCGTCCAGCTTCAATCGGTCAAGGCTCTTTGGGTCCCGGGCGTAGATTCGTGCCCCATGATTCAGCCTTCGCATGGCGGACTTTGCGCTACGTCCAGCATTAGGGGACCAACTGAACCCGAGAATCCGCGAATCCACGCCCATCATCAGCGCGCAGTTGATGGAACTCATACGGGCAACTGACTGTTCAGGGCTGTAAACGCCGTCCATGATGTCGGCGCCAATAACCGAATAGCTCCGCGCACCCTTAAGTAGGCGGATCAGCCCACGCGTCGCGCTAAGCCTCACCACAGGGAATCCGTTCACAAGATTCGGAATCTCGTGGACGGTTACCCTACTGACTTGTTCCTCGGGAACCTTTAGGCTCCTCGCGTCGGAAGTGATAATTGCCAGCGGTCCGTCGGCATTCTGTATGAACGACTCCAGCATTGCCTGGTCCCCGATGTTTCCTCCGCCCGTTGCGGCTAGTAGAACATGGTGACCGCCGCGGCTCAATTGCGCCCTTCGAGCCATCAACGCGAGGAGGACGTCGAGTCTCCAAACAACCTCTAGGTAAAAGTAGGACGCCCTGAGCGTCCTAACGATCTTTCGAATCAAAGTAATCTCCTGCGTTTTTCGCTTGGCTGCTCATTAGCACACATTAGGATGCGGTCTCTTAACGGTCAGTCAGTGATGGAAGTCTGACTAGCCCGACATTGTCCTGAATGATCACTTGGTCGTTCCGGCGCATTCGCCGAAGAGAGCCATCCAAGAATCATCAGTTCGCCGACGGTAGTCTTCGAATATTTCACTCGGGCTGGTAGTCGATTCCGCAACAGCCACTAGATGGTCAAGGACTTCAGCAGCTGGGGCCTCCGGTCGATATATTGTCTCGGGAATCGCACCGAAAACATCCCGCGCAAAGGAATTTTCCGGAGATACACTAAGCCTTCCTCGCTCGAGCGCTCGGATGGCGATACCGCTTTGAAAATAGTTACGGTAGGGAATGAGCACAACCGCTGCCTCGTCTATTGCGGCATCCAACTCGGACTCTCCGAGGAATCGGCTGTCGACTTCCCACCCTGGTATATTCTCTGGCCATCCTCTGCCGAAGATTCGTGGCCGAAGGTGCTTGGCACGCAGCAGGGGACCAATCTCGGCCAAAAGCGAAAGGTTTCGTTCGGGCTTAAACTGGCCAGCAACTATGATGTCGCTCCCGTTGGCGATCGGCTTTCTCAAATCTGTCAGCAGTGGGTGGAGAGCCTTTCTGACTGACAGCCTAGGAAAGAGCTTCTGCGCTTCAATGTGTGCATCATCGGAGTGGACCAAAATGACCGGAGCGCGATCCGATTCGTACGTCGAGGCTAATTTTCGGCTGAATCGGTCGAAACCAATTTGTTTTCGGATAGGAACCGGATCATGAAACACTACTATGTTCGGACTGCCCTTTTTGTGCCAGAGTGCGGGTTCAAGTAGTCCTAAACTCGGCCAGCACTGAATAGTCCGAGACTCTGCTGGCACTTTGTGGCGAGAGTTCTGGACCGCGTTCTTGAGCTTTACTGCCTTTCCCCAGATTCCAGGCCTATCCTCGACGGCCAGCGATGCCGTCGAAGAGTGTGTCAATCCCACCCGATTAAGCGTCTGGGCAAGCTCATTTTCATAATGGCTCAATGCATGCGGTAGAGGATTACTAATGTAGATGGTCAACGGGTCTCCCAATTCAGAGCTACGAAGTTGCCTTGCCCGCAATGGGCGATCGGCTCAATTCCCGAGTTGACAGCTCACTAACGGATTCGAGGAGAGTCTCTTCGTATAGTCTGCACACGAGTTCCCAGCTGTAATGTTCGCGCGCCCGTTGGAGGCTCAAGGAACTCGAACTCAACTGGAGTTCCGAATCCGCCAGAAGGGCGCTAATAGCGCTGGCAATTGCTCCGGGCTCCGGCGTGACGAATTCAGCCCCAGCAGCAAGGACTTCACGGTTGTACACAGTGTCCCGTGCAACGATCGGGGCGCCGCAGGCCATAGCCTGTACCAAAGCCGGATTAGTACCTCCGACGCTGTGACCGTGAAAATACGCGCCTGCGTGCTGCCATAGCGCCAGCAGCCTTCGATCATCGCTTACATGCCCGAGCCACTTCACATTCTCGTACTTACGCGCCAGTTCGGCGGCTCGCTCATCGAGCGGGCCACCATAGCCAGATGAGCCAACAATTACCACTTTCGTGGTCGTGGCCAGCAGTTCGGCGGCCGCAAAGAACTCCGCGACCGTGTTTTCCGGAACGAAACGTGCCACCAGGAGAACATAGGAGCGGTGCTCCAAACCCGGTTCCAGGGGCAAGTCCCCTGGGACGTCACCGCCATAGGGGATAAAGACGCTTTCGCGGGAAAATCCTTGAACCCATCGCCGCTGAATCTCGGCGGCGTCTGCCACTAGTGTGGTGCCGAACCAAGATGTGAAACGGGCTGAGAGTTTGAAGATGCCCTTGGCCAAACGCCCCCATTTAGCCCGTTCCCATTCGATTCCGTCCACGTTTACAACTACCGGGATTCCTCGGAGCCGGAGCAACGGCAGCCAGAAGCCGTTTGCCACATTCATTACCAGCGCGACATCTGGTTTCCTACGTATCGTGTCGAGGACAGCAGTCAGTCCGTAAGACAGAGTGCTTAGTGATTTGCTCTCGATGCCTGATGTGACCACAGTTTTCACGCGGAGGTCGCGAGTCTCGTCGTCATCTCGAGTCGAACCGTGCCGGCCGTATACCGTTACATCCCAACCGGATTCAACTAGAAATGGTGCGAGCTTCCGCACAGCGGTCTCGAAGCCGCCGTAATAGCTCGGATACCCTCGCGTGCCGATGATGGCTACTGATTTAGACATGCGTCCCCCTCTATATCTACAAAAGGCCGGCTTAGGCCGGCTGAATCACACGGCCCTTAGGTGCCCGCCCGTGATCGGAATAATTCAGTCCTGTCCCCCCGTATGCAGCCAACAGGTATCGACCATAGGCTACAGTTGGGAAGCCTTTCTGAAGTGTGCCCGCAGATGATCGTTCGGATACGGAAGGCGGCAGAAGGGTTCGGGGGTAAAAACAGTCTCATAGTATCCCGTTGCCAGGTAGCCACCACGATGGGTTTCCTCGGCGGACTTCAAACCTGGGTTAAACTTCGACATCCGGCCACTGTCCTACGGCTTGGTTGGGCAGGCAGAGCATGTTGCTGGCGCCTGAGCAGGAGCAGAGAATAAGGATGAGTGCAACATTTCAGCCGTTGAACAAGCGGCTGTAGCATATGCACGGGATCACCCTTCAGTTAGAGATGAATACGTTATGGGGATGCTGAGTGGGGACCATGTCGAATTGGCGGGTGCGGACAGCGCGCACTCTTGGGGTAGTTGACGCGTTTGTCATTGTTTGGGCAGTAGCTGGGGCGTATGTTGTCCGGTTTGGATTCGAGCCAAACTTCGTCATCTCGGGTCAAGAAACCAACTACGTGTGGCTATCGATCGTTCTGTGCCTGGCTTGGTGGTTCATGCTAGGCGCGTGGAACAGCCGCCAAAGCCGTATATTGGGCGCTGGCCCCGACGAATATAAGCGTGTTGCAGCAGCGTCCCTCTGGCTTTTTGGATTGGTCGCTATAGTTTCGTATGTTTTTCGAATCGAGACGGCTCGTGGCTACGTCGGCATTGCACTTCCCGTCGGGCTCGCCGGCCTGGTCCTTGCCCGGTGGTTACACAGACAACATTTGAGCGTCAGCCGGCAGAAAGGCGCGAGCATGTCGCGATTGCTCATACTGGGCGGTCCGAGTGCGGTGGCTCATTTGGCGTCGACCCTTGTTGGCGCGAAGGATGCAGGCTATCTTCCAGTGGCCGCTTACACTCCTGGCAATCAAGTCGAGAATCTCGACGAGGAAGTTTCCGGCTTGCCGATTCTTGGAGTTCGCCCTGACACCTCCTCCATCCTCGACGCAATAGATGAATGCAGCGCCGACGCGGTCGCCGTGTCGGCTGGTGTTCAGTTGCACCCGCAGACATTGCGGCACCTTGGTTGGGAACTTGCAGCGCGAAACGTTGGGCTAATTATGGCCCCCGCTCTGACCGACATCGCTGGTCCGAGAATTCATACGCAACAGGTTGCGGGACTTCCACTAATTCACGTTACTACTCCGACGCTCGAGGGCGGTCAGCGAGTAGCGAAGCGGCTCTTTGACATCGTGGTTTCAGGTGCCCTAATCGTGGCTTGTTCCCCACTCATGCTAATTCTTGCGCTCTGGGTCAGAACCGACAGCCGCGGGCCAGTCCTTTTCCGTCAGGAACGGGTCGGCATCGAAGGGGCGCCCTTCCGAATGTTAAAATTCCGTTCAATGGTTGTAGACGCAGAGAAACGACTCGCGGACTTGGCCGAGCGCAACGAGGGCAATGGCGTCCTCTTTAAGATGAAGAACGATCCCAGGGTTACTCGGGCTGGGGGCGTCCTCCGAAAGTACAGTCTTGATGAACTGCCGCAACTCTTTAATATTTTCGCGGGAAGCATGAGCCTTGTCGGCCCTCGCCCGCCGCTGCCAAGTGAAGTGGAAGCATACGAGCACGACGTCAGGCGAAGATTGTTGGTAAAGCCCGGCCTGACTGGACTCTGGCAAGTCAGCGGCCGCTCGAATCTATCGTGGCAAGACTCGGTAAGACTTGACCTGTATTACGTAGAAAACTGGTCCCTTGCCGGGGACCTCGTCATTATCCTTCGGACGGTGCGTGCTGTATTCCACAGCACCGGCGCCTACTGATCCGCTAAGACGACCGCCAGCCCTTGTTCCGGAAGGACGCCGCTCAGTATGACGGATGGTAATACGCAATCAAATTCCAAATACGGCAGCACCTCTCGCCGTGCAGGCGGAGGAACCTCCCGTAGACGGAACCGTCGTCGCCTTATTCTTACCCTCGCAGGGATAGGGACGGCAGCGATCCTCCTCGTCATAACTGCATTGTGGATTGGGGGGCGGGCGGGAACAATCAAGTCTGAACTGGATGCCGCAGCCCGACTTGTTCCACAACTCAAGGACCAGGTCGCCAGCAATAGCGCACAAGAAGCCGAAGGCTCCGTTAGGCAGCTCCGGTTACACACAGCCGTAGCTCGCGGTGCCGCCGAAGATCCGCTGTGGACATTGGCCTCCGCGATCCCGGTTATTGGCCCTAACTTTAGCGCCGTAGCAGAAATCGCGCGCTCGGCTGACGACGTCGCCACCCTGGGTGCTGCGCCTCTCGTGAAGGTTTTCGATTCGCTCAACTGGGATAGTTTGATGCCAAATGCCGCCGGCACGAACTTGGAACCGCTCCAGAAGGCTGCCCCTAGTGTCGCCTCCGCGGCGCATGCAGTAAGAATTTCTGCAGAGCGGCTGGACCGAATCGATACGACGAACCTATTGCCTCAAGTGGCAGAGCCTCTGGCTCGAGCCAAAGAACAACTGCGGTCGGTAACCGGGGCTCTTGACGCATCGGCTGACGCCGCACGAATCGCCCCGGCAATGTTGGGCGCCGAAGGGCCTCGCAACTATCTACTCATGATCCAAAATAACGCCGAGGCTCGTGCCACCGGGGGAATTCCGGGAGCCCTCGCGGTCGTTACTCTCGAAGGAGGGAAACTAACTTTAGGCGCGCAGAGTACCGCTGGTGATATTGGTGTTGCGTCACCAACGCTCCCCGTGGATCCCGAGCAGCTACAGATATATTCGTCGCGTCTTGGCAAATACATGCAAGACGTCAACCTGACCCCCGATTTCCCAACGGCAGCCAGCACAGCCATGGCAATGTGGGAGAAGAAAACCCAGCAGCGCCTCGACGGCGTAGTTTCCATGGATCCCGTCGCGTTGAGCTACATCCTTGCCTCGACCGGACCTGTAAATGTCAAAGACTCTGACCTCGCGATTGCCGGTAGCGGCCTTCCTGCTGAACTGAATAGTAAGAATGTTGTGTCAACCCTGCTTTCGGACGTCTATGCCAAGATTGACCGGCCACAACTTCAGGATGCATATTTTGCGGGAGTAGCCCAAGAAGTTTTCGCAGCACTATCGAGCGGTAAGGGCGATGCCAAAGGGCTAATTTCCGGCATTTCGCGAGGAACCTCAGAAGGTCGCGTGCGAGTGTGGTCCGCCACGTCGGCCGAGCAGACCTTGATTGGAAAGTATCCGCTCAGCGGTTCTATCGCCGGTGGCAGCATCTCTCCGGCCGAGTTCGGCGTTTACTTCAACGACGGTACAGGCGCGAAAATGGACTATTACGTGAAGCGCACTGTGCAACTGGTTCAAGAATGCACCGACGATGATTACGGACAGGTGAAAGTGCGCATCACAAGCACCAATAATGCTCCGGCTGATGCTGCAACGTCCCTCCCTGCCTACGTGACTGGCAACGGGGCGTTCGGGGTTTCAGCCGGAACTGTTCAAACAAATGTGATCGCTTATGGTCCGGTTCAGGCGTACGTCGAAACAGCCATGGTTGACGGCAAGAAGACGGACTTCGCCGCAAACCGACACGGCAACCGGCCGGTAGGAACTGTGACAGTTTCGTTGGCACCAGGACAAAGCACCACTGTGGAGCTGACTTTTGGAAAGATTGTCCAGCATACTGAACCTAACTTGGTTGTCACGCCAACGGTTCAGCCTGTCAAAGACGTGGTACTCGGGACGGAAATAGCGGAATGCGTTCCTGGGAAGTAGACATCACGTTAACAGTATGTAAAGCGACTTGATTCACTTTGGTAACACCCGTCACGGGATGCTAACGTCTACTTGGGCACAGCAAATGAGATTTCAACCTACGGTCACTCGGGGGATCGGAAATCTCCACTCATCACGTGACACACATCGTAATTACGGTCTCAGGGGGACTCATGAAGAAATCACTTGCAGCACTCGCACTCGCAGGTTCCATCGCACTTATCGGCGCAGCACCGTCCATGGCAGCCACCTACCCGGCACCGCCGGCCAACGCTGCGGTTTCTGACGGAACCGTTGGCCCGGGCGAGCAGTTCATCTTCCGCGGCAACGGCTTCCTTGCCGGCGAAGGCCTGAGCATCACCGTAACTCCGGGCAACCCGCCGGCAGCAAACGGCTCCAGCGTCTCCAACGGTAGCCGCACTGTACCGACCAAGATCACCTTGCCGCTGGCAACCCAGACGTTCTCCGCAACGGCTGACGCCAACGGCGCATTCGCCATCCCGCTGACTCTCAGCGAAGCAGGTACCTACACTCTCACCGCAACCGGCCTGACCTCAGGCAAGACTGCAACCGCAGTCATCACCGTTGTAGGCGCCGGCTTGGCAAACACCGGCGGTGCCCCGCTGGCCAACACCGGCACCGGCCTCGCCAACACGGGTGCGGACGCAAGCCTGGTTCTGTGGTCCCTCGTGGGCGCAGGCGCACTGGCTGCCGGCGCAACCTCGGTAGTTGTGGTTCGCCGCCGCGCCAAGGCTGAGGCCGCAGCGTAAGGCTAAACCAACAAGCACCAAAGAGGGTGGGTGGTTCTCCGGGAAACCGGAGAACCACCCACCCTCTGCTTTAACTGGAATCTGCGGGCCAGACCTCTGACCTTTGTGGTATTCATAAGAGTTATGGGGAGACATTGGCGCCGTCCACGCTGGCAGTTCGACTTTTCTGTGCCCTTGCCACCGCCCCACGCGCTCCCCTACGTCTTCCTGATTCTGTTGGCGATCGCGGCAATTGCTGTGTCCATTTTGGCCGTCCTCAAGACAAACTGAGGCCTGTGTGAAGCGCCTGGACCAACCCCGTTTCTGGCAGGCAATCCTCGCAGCAATGTTTGTGCCGCTGGGGGTTGTGGCATTCTGGCCGACCCCAGTAGACGAACCCATGCAAGGCGTTCTTGCGGGCTTCCTCATCGTCATCCACGCCCTAGGAATTCCCGGCTGGGTCAATTATTCGCTCATAGAAGCCACAGCGAACGTGATCCTCTTCGTGCCGCTCGGAGGAGTAGCATCACTGGCCTTCCCGGCGAAGCGAATTTGGCAGCTCGGTGCCTTCGGTCTGTTGGTCTCTGGCTGCATGGAACTGGGCCAGCAGCTATTTCTTCACGATCGCTTCGCGAGCCCTTCAGACCTTGTCACAAATACCGCAGGGTGTGTCATAGGGGCACTTGCGTCGCGGTTCGGTGTCCGGGAGCTTAAGCGGCGAGAGGCTCAACGCCAGCTGGCGTTGAGCCTCTCTAAGAGCACCTCGTGAAGTGAATTATTCGTTCACGAATTCCTTCATCCATGCTTTCAGGTCTTCGCCAAAGTCCACTCGCTCCGAAGCAATGGAAATGACGGCCTTGATGTAGCTGAGCTTGTCTCCGGTGTCGTAGCGGCGCCCACGGAACACAACTCCGTACACGCCGCTGCCTTCACCCTCCGACGTCGCGAGGGTCTGCAGCGCGTCCGTCAGCTGGATCTCGCCACCGCGGCCCGGCTGGGTCTCCTCCAGAACGTCGAACACAGCCGGGTGCAGCACGTAGCGGCCGATGACGGCCAGGTTCGACGGAGCCTCGTCCACAGAGGGCTTCTCCACCAGACGGTTCACCCGGAAGTAGTTCTCGCCGTCCACGGGCGTAATGTCCGCGCAGCCGTAGGCACTGATCTGGGACGGGTCCACCTCGATCAGGGCAATGACAGAGCCGCCGGTCTTGGCCTGGACATCGATCATGGTGCTGAGCAGCTCATCGCGTTCGTCGATGAGGTCGTCACCCAGCAGCACCGCGAACGGCTCGTCCCCCACGTGCTGGCGGGCGCACAGCACTGCGTGGCCGAGGCCCTTGGGGTCCCCTTGGCGCAGGTAGTGCAACGGCGCGAGGCTGGAGGCGTGCCGGACGGCCTCCAGGCGGTCCAGGTCGCCCTTAAGCTCCAAGGTGTGCTCCAGGGCCGGTGCGCGGTCAAAGTGGTCCTCCAGGGCCCGTTTCTGGCGCCCAGTGATCATGAGGAGATCCGTCAGGCCGGCTTTGACGGCTTCTTCCACCACGTACTGGATTGCGGGCTGATCAACAACCGGCAACATTTCCTTCGGCATTGCCTTGGTGGCGGGCAGGAAACGAGTCCCCAATCCGGCAGCAGGAATGACGGCTTTTCTTACTCTTTTCCCCAAAGTCATAGCTGCACCATACAAATCGTTGGGCGAAACTGGCAATGCAGGTCCAAGATTACGCGGCGTATGGGGAGCGCTGCCCATCGCAGGATTTCTGTTCACCGGACATACTTCGGATTGCAGCATTCACGAAACTTGGGGGACATCTTGAACAACGACCAGCAACAGCCCGGTACTCCGCAACAACCGGACCACAACGGATGGCAGCAGCCCGACGCCCCGGCGCCGGGACCCGACGGCCAACACCAGCAGTTCCCGCCGTACCCGCCTCAGCCCGGGCAGCCGTACCCGCCGCAGCAGGGCCAGCAAAACCAACAGGGCCAGCCGGAATTCGGCCAGCCGCCCTATCCCCCGCAAGCGGACCAGTACAACGCTGGCCAGTCGCCGTACGGCGACCCCGGACACGGACAATACGGACAGCCCGGACCGGGTCAGTTCGGGCCGCCCCCTCGGAAGGGCGGCATTCCTGTCTGGGGCTGGGTTGCCGGCGGTGTTGGTATTGTGGCGGTCCTGGCTGTGGCCGGCGTGATGGTCCTGGGCGGCATCGTGTCAGCCAACGCGCGGAACGTAACCCCGGCACCGACGGAGACCGCCGGACGCTCAGAGTCAGCTGGCGCTACCGAGGAAGCTACTACCCAAGAGTCCTCGGCCGCAGCCACTGACGACGCGGTGTACCTCTTCGAGGACGCCGACTTTACCTCGGCGCCGGTCTGGTCCACCGCAATGCCCGCCGGCTGGACCATGTCCGACGCGAAGAGCGGCACTTTCACGTACCGCAACAGCGAGAACGGGTGTATGTTCACAACGCATCAGGCAATCCTGCCGCCGCGCAGTGCCGTCACCGATGAAGAGGCGACCAAAACCTCCATGCAGATCGAGATGGATGGCATCAAGAAAGCGGCCGCCTCCCCGGTCACGGTGGTGGCTGACGCCGACTCGCTCTACACGAAACTTCGGAACGCGGACGGCCGGACCATTGAACTCCAGGAAGCCGAACTGCAGTTCAAGAACAAGAGCAACGTGGACCTGGTGTACCGCATGGCAATCCGGTCCATGCCCGCCGGCGACGGCCTGATGGAACTCATCCTGGTCTGCCCGGCCAGCCTGCCGACCGAGTCTGAGGTCTGGACGGAGCTGACGGACAGCGTCACCATGGTTGACGATCCCGCGGCCTGATTTCGCCAGGCCGGCTCAGGGGCCCTTACCGGCCCTTGAACTCCGGCGTCCGCTTCTCCTGGAACGCCTTGAAGCCCTCTGAGTAGTCCTCGGATTTGCACAGCCGGGCCTGCTCCGCGTTTTCCTCCTCCATGGCCTCCCAGAGGCCAAGGCGCTGGTCGCGGATGTGGGCCACCAGGTCCTTGCTGGCGTTGAAGGCACCCGTGGCGCCCGTGGCAACCTTCGCCACGATGCCGCGGGTGTTTTCCAGCAGCTCGCCCTTGGGCATCGCCCGGCTGAACATCCCCTGCGCCACGGCCTCGGCGCCGGTCATCAGCTCGGCCGTGTAGATCAGGTCCAACGTCCGGTGCATGCCCAACCGCTCGGTGAAGTACCAGTGCCCGCCGGAATCCAGCGTGGCGCCCAGCTTGGCGAACGGCGAGCCGAACTTGGCGTCCTCCGCCACGTACACCACGTCCGTGGCCAGCAGCAGCCCCAGCCCCACGCCCAGGCAGGCGCCCTGCGCCGCCGCGAACGTCGGCGCGGGGAAAGCTGTCATCTTCTTCAGCAGCGGCTGCAGCAGCCCGCCCAGGTACCCCTGGACGTCGTCCGTCTCCGGCGTCACGCCGGCGATGTCCCGGCCCGCGCAGAAGGCGCGGCCCTCTCCCCTGAGCAGCAGCGCCCGCACCTCACCGCGCGAGGCGGCGTCAGCGGCGTCGTCGTACGCCTGTGTTAAATCCTTGAGCGCCTGCTCGTCCAGTGAATTCAGCTTGTGCGGGGCGTTCAGCACAACCTCGGCGATGCCGTCGGCGATGGAGAGGGAGATCATGGGGCTCCTTGCAGTTCGAAAGACTTAGACGTCGAAGTCGACGGTGACTTCGGGCGTGGTGGGGTGGGACTGGCAGGTGAGCACGTAGCCCTTGTCCAGTTCATCCTGCTCCAGGGCGTAGTTTTCGTCCATGGTCACCTTGCCCGTGACCACCTTGGCCCGGCAGGTCCCGCACACTCCCCCGGCACACGCGAACGGCACGTCCGGGCGCACGCGCAGGGCGGCGTTGAGGATGGATTCGCGGGCGTGCGTGGGGCTGGCCACCTTGCCCTCGAGGCCGTCCAGCTTGAACGTGATCTTGTAGGTGTCCGATGAGGTGTCCTCACTAACCGGCCGGCCGATGTTGCCCTCGGGGCGGTCCGGCTTGCCCGAGGTGAACAGCTCGAAGCGGACGTGTTCCGGCTTCACGCCGCGGGCGGCCAGGGTGTCGCGGCACAGCTGCACCAGCTCGAACGGCCCGCACAGGAACCACTCGTCCACATCGTCCGCGTGGATGGCCGTGCCCAGCAGCTGCTGGAGCTTCTCGGCGTCGATCCGTCCGCTCAGCAGCGGCGCGATGCGCTGCTCGCGGGACAGCACGTGGTGCAGGGCCAGGCGCGACGGGTACTTGTCCTTCAGGTCCGCCAGCTCCTCCAGGAACATCACGTCCATGGCGGCCTTGTTGGCGTAGATCAGGTCGAAGCGGGTGTCCGGGTTCGCCGCCAGCAGCGTGCGGGCAATGGCGATCACCGGGGTGATGCCGGAACCGGCGGCGATGGCCACGAAGCTGCCGGGCTCCCCCACCAGATCCTCAGGGTGGTTCATGGAGTTCATGACGTTCTGCTCCACGGCTTTGCCGTCCCGGCCGTGCTTGGAGACGAACGCACCCATGGGGCTCATGACGTCCAGCTCGTCGCCGGCCTTGAGCTCGGCGTTGGCCCAGGTGGAAAACTGGCCGCCCAGGTCCTTCTTGATGGCCACCCGGATCTCGCTGCTGCCGTCCGCGAAGCTGCGCGGCTCGGCGCAGATGGAGTAGCTGCGGCGCACCTCGTGCGGCTGGCCGTTCTCATCCGGCATGGTGGTGCGCAGGGCCACGTACTGGCCCGGCAGGTAGTCATACTGCCCGGCCAGCTCGGCCGGGACCCCGAACGTCACCTCGATCGCATCGTCTGTGAGCCGGCGGACTTCGTCCACGGTCAGGGTGTGGAAGGACGCACGACGGCGGCCGGTGGCTGCAGCCTGCTCGGCGGCGGTCTGGCGGACAACAGGCATGGGGGCTTCCTTACAAAACTTTGAAGTAGTCGAACGGTTCCTTGCAGTCCTGGCAGACGTACAGCGCCTTGCAGGAGGTGGAACCGAAGCGGGTGAGTTCCTTGGTGTTCAGCGATGAACACTGTGGGCATTTGACAGCCATTTGCAGGCGGACGGGGCCGGCATGCCTGGCGGCATCCGAACGGCCGGTGGGCGGCGCAATGCCGTATTCCTGCAGCTTGGCCTTGCCGGACTCGGTCATCCAGTCCGTGGTCCATGCGGGCGAGAGCACCAGCTCCACGTGCACGTTCGGGTAACCCTCCTTGGCGAACGCCGCCGTGAGGTCATCCCGGATGGCGTCCATGGCCGGGCAGCCCGAGTACGTCGGCGTGATGGTGACCTGCACCGCAGGAACCATGCCGCCGTCGTCGAAGAGCCTGACATCCCTGAGGATGCCCAAATCCGCAATCGTGAGTACCGGGATCTCCGGATCGCACACCGTGGCGGCGAGGTCCCAGGCCTTCTGCTCGGGAGTCCGCGCGTCCGCGCGGCCTTCTGCCGCGGTGGGGTGGCTGACGTACATGTTCGGCATGGCTACCAGCTCGCTCCGGGGAACTGCCGGGCCAGGACCTGCATCTCGGCCAGGAGGTAGCCCAGGTGCTCGGAGTGCTCGCCCTGGCGTCCGCCGCCGCGGGCGGCCGGAACCTGCGGAATGTCCAGTAGCGCTTCGGCCAGGACCTCGCCGGTGAGGCGGTCAAAGTCCGCGCGCAGGCTGGAAGGCTCGACGGCGGCACCCGCCGCCGCGAGGCGGGCGGTGAGTTCGTCGTCGCGGAACAGCTCGTCGACGTAGGGCCAGATGACATTGAAACCGTGGATCATCTTGGCGCGGGACTCGTCCGTGCCGAGGGCCAGCCGGAGCACCCACTGCGTGCTGTGGTCCCGGTGGTAGTCCACTTCCTTGACGGCCTTGGCGGCGATGCCGGCCAGGGTGGCGTCCGTGGAGTCGGTGAGCCGGCGGTAGAGCTCGAACTGGTAGTAGCTCACCACGAACTGCCGGGCGATGGTGACGGCGAAGTCCCCGTTGGGCTGCTCGACGAGTTCCACCGAGCGGAACTCCTCTTCGTCGCGGAAGTAGGCGAGATCGTCCTCGCTCTTGGCTGTTCCGTCCTCTCCGAGGGCCCCGCCGGCGTAGCTGAGGAAGGAGCGGGCGTGGCCCAGCTGGTCCAGGGCGATGTTGCCCAAAGCCACATCCTCCTCCAGCTCGGGGGCGCGGGAGATCCAGTGACCCAGCCGCTGGGCCAGGACCAGGGCGTCGTCGCCCAGGCGCAGGGCGAACTCGGCGGCGTCCTTGGTGGGCTTGGCGGTGCCGCGGCTGACGGCGAGCGCGATGTCCTCCGGGCGGAGGGCGTTGCCCGGCGTGATGCGGGTGGCGCTGGCGTTGGCGTCTCCGCTGGTGCCGCCGGTGGCGACGCCGACGGAGATGTCCCCGTGGCCGCCGTCGTCGTGCGTTTCTGTTGTCTTGGTCTCGGGGGTGCTCACAGGTGCTTCACGCCCTCACTCTTGGTGTAGTACGTGGCGTGGCGGTAGTCCTTGCCCTGCGGCGACTCGAAGAAGGAGCCCTTGGCGTCCGGGTCGCTGGAGGCGATGGCGTCCGCGGGGACCACCCAGATGGACACGCCCTCGTTGCGGCGGGTGTACAGGTCGCGGGCGTTGCGCAGCGCCATTGCTGCGTCCGGCGCGTGCAGGGATCCGGCGTGCACGTGGGACAGGCCGCGGCTGGAGCGGACAAAGACTTCCCAGATGGGCCAGACGTTGCCGGCGGGGGTTTGGGGATTCATGCTGCGGATTCCTTCTCTGCTTGCTTCTTGGCGTAGGCTGCGGCGGCTTCGCGCACCCAGGTGCCGTTCTCGTGTGCTTCGCGGCGGCGTTCCAGGCGCTGGGCGTTGCAGGGGCCGCGGCCCTTCAGGACCTCGTGGAACTCGTCCCAGTCCAGGGGGCCGTGTTCCCACTTTTTGGTTTCCTCGTTGAAACGGATGTCCTTGTCCGGGAGGGTGAGCTCCAGGACCTTGATCTGCTCCATCATCATGCCGACGAACCGGTTGCGCAGTTCGTCGTTGCTGAAGCGCTTGATGTTCCAGGCCATGGACTGCTTGGAGTTGGGTGAATCGTCATCCGGCGGGCCGAACATCATCAGGGCCGGGGCGTACCAGCGGTTCACGGCCTCCTGGGCCATCTGCTTCTGCTCCGGGGTGCCGTGGGAGAGTTCCAGCAGGATCTCAAAGCCCTGGCGCTGGTGGAAGGACTCTTCCTTGCAGACGCGGACCATGGCGCGGCCGTAGGGGCCGAAGGAGGCACGGCACAGCGGCACCTGGTTGGCGATGGCGGCGCCGTCCACCATCCAGCCGATGGCTCCCATGTCCGCCCAGGTGCGTGCGGGGTAATTGAAGATGGAGGAGTACTTGGCCTTGCCGTCCATCAGGTCCTGCATCATCTGGTCCCGCGGCTGGCCCAGGGTCTCGGCGGCCGAGTACAGGTAGAGCCCGTGGCCGGCCTCGTCCTGGACCTTGGCCATCAGGATGGCCTTGCGCTTCAGGCTGGGGGCGCGGGAAATCCAGTTGGCTTCCGGCTGCATGCCGATGATCTCCGAGTGCGCGTGCTGTGAGATCTGACGGATGAGGGTCTTGCGGTAGGCAGCCGGCATCCAGTCGCGGGGCTCGATGCGCGAGTCCTCCGCCATGACGCGGTCAAAGTACGCCTGACCTTCTGCCTCGTGCCGGGCTGCCTCTGCGAGCTGTTCTGGTGACAGCTCAGCGGGCACTGACTGCAGGGTCTGCGATGCCATGGTTGCTCCTATGCATATCCGATAAATAATTACCGACCGTTCGTTCAGGATATGCGGAAGGCGCGAGATGCGTCAAGGAGGCTGGGGCAGAGGGCGTGGGGAGTTAGGGCCCGCATGCGGGACGCAGGCCAATGCAACCGGCCTGCGTCCCGCATCCGATCAACTACTGCCCTGTGGCAGGGTGGCTAGGCCGACCAGGCGAACGGGGCCGAGAAGGAGTTCTTACCTGCGTTGTCCCAGGTCATCCCGAACACGTCGACGCGGCCAGTGCTCGCGGTGCCGGCTGCCAAGGTGTCGGCAGGAAATCCGATCCCGCTGACTTTCACCCCACGTTCCGTAGGGTCCATGGAAGACACAAAGTCCTCGACCGCCATGTCCACGGCACTGCCGATCCTGACCTGATGCCGGCGCCCATTGTTGGAGTAGGCCATCTCCAGAGACTCCATGCCAACCATTTCATCGATCAAGCCGGCCAGACCCTCCATCGGTCCGCCAAGCTGGCCGCCGAAGACTGCACCGAGCGACTCGGCCTGCTCAGCTGAGGCGGCAGCATCCATCAGGACCCCGACCTTCCAGCCCCCGCCACCCATCAAAGCGGGTGCGTCGGCGACGACGCAGACGGTGAGGCCACCGACGTCGACACCATTAACGTCGCCGGTGTCAACGTGGAAGGCCAGCGCCACCTGGCAACGTTCGTTATCCGCCGGTGCGGTCAACCCGGAAGTCGCGCACGGGCAGACCATATCGCAGTTGCAATTCTCAAAATACGTACCCTCTACACGCCACGCCATTTTGGGGCTCCCTTCGAAGTGGCACCCCCCGAAATAAAGTCTCCTCCCGCCCATCACCACGGTCAACGGCCTCAGATGACCATTCAAAGACGCCGGCCTGGCGGCACTCAGGGGCGGTGGGCGTCCTGCGGCTGGGTTGTGCGGGCGACGTCCTGGATCCGTTCCGTTGCCGCCCAGCTGGCGAGCAGGCGCAGCCGTTCATCGGAGGGGGATCCGGGCACGGCCGGATACACGGTGAGGGTGAAGCCGGGATCCTCCGCGAGCTCCATGGCTTCATAGGGGAGTTCGAGTTCCCCGACCACCGGGTGCCGGAAGACTTTTGTGCCGGCGTAGTGGCGCCGGACATTGTTGGCCGCCCAGCGGGTCCGGAATTCCTCGCTGCGCACGGACAGTTCTCCGACCAGGTCGGCCAGGCGTTTGTCGAAGGGGTTGCGCCCGCTCTGGGTCCGCAGGATGGCCACGTTCGTGTTGGCCGCCAGGTCCCAGTTGGGGTAAAAGTCCCGGGCCCTGGGATCGAGGAAGATGAAGCGCGAGTGGTTAGCGGGCCGCGCCGGACCGCGGTACATCTCCGAATAGAGGGCGTAGCCGAGCTGGTTGGCCGCCACGATGTCCATGTGGTGGTTGCCGATGAAAGCCGGGGCAGCGGTAATGGCGTCCAGCATGAACTGCAGGGCGGGCCGGACGTTTCCGCTTTGGAGCGGACGGCGCTGGCTCCTGCCGGACGGACTGGCTGCACGGGCCAGGTTGTAAAGGTGGTCCCGTTCGGCCTCGTCCAGCTTCAGTGCCCTGGCGATGGCGTCGAGGACGCTTTCGGACGTACCGGCGAGGTTCCCGCGTTCAAGCTTTGTGTAGTAGTCCACGCTGACGCCGGCGAGCATCGCCACCTCTTCACGGCGCAGGCCGGCCACCCGGCGTCGTCCGCCATAAAGCTTGAGCCCGGCCATTTCGGGAGTGATCTTTGCTCGTCTTGAGGCGAGGAACTCGCGCACTGCCATCCTGTTGTCCACTCATCCACGCTACCGCCCACGAGCTTCCCTAGGGAGGTACTGCCAGAACCCGGATCAGCAGGGCACTCGCTAGGGATGGCGGGCCCGTGTTGCATTGAAGGTGAACGGGTCACCCCCCACAATGCGAACGGAGCCAGCGTGACAGCCATTGACACACCGACGTCCACACCTGCACAGACCGTCGGCCGCCCACTGGCGACGGTCCTCGGCCTGCTGACCATCTTCGGTCCGATTTCCATGGACCTTTACCTGCCGGTTCTGCCGGCGCTCACCGCCGAACTCCAAAGCACGACGTCGGTAGCCCAGCTGACCATCACAGCCTGTTTGCTTGGACTGGCGATAGGACAGGTCATCGCCGGCCCCCTCTCGGACCGTTTCGGCCGCCGGACGCCGCTGCTCATCGGAGTCATCGCCTACACCGTCACCTCGGCCCTGTGTGCGCTGAGCCCGACCGTCGAGACGCTCATCGCCGCAAGGTTCGTCCAGGGACTCGCGGGCGCGGTAGGCATCGTGATCGCACAGGCGGCCGGACGGGACGTCTACTCGGGCGGCAAGCTGCTCCGCTACTACGGCCGCCTCACCGTCCTCGGCGGAGTTGCCGCCATTATCGGCCCCGTCATCGGAGGCCAGTTGGCAACGGTCACCGACTGGCGCGGGGTCTTCCTCTTCCTCGCAGCCGTGGGCGTCGCCATCCTGGTGGCATCCCTGGTGATCTTCCGGGAGACGCTGCCGGCAGACCGGCGCACCACCGGAGGCCTCTCCCATACGCTGGGCGACTTCCGCCGCCTGCTCGCCGACCGCGTGTTCGTGGGAGCGGTCCTGATCACCGGCTTCACCTACTCCGCCATCTTCGCCTACCTGAGCGGGGCGACGTACATCCTGCAAGGCGTGTACGGGCTCTCACCCCAGGGCTACTCCTTCGCGTTCGGCCTGAACTCCCTGGGCTTCGTGATCTTTGGATTCATCGGCGGCCGCCTGTCCGAACGGTGGTCCGAACGGGGCACGCTCGCAGTGGGACTGGTCATGACCCTTTTAGGGGCCCTCGGATTGTTCGCCACGGCCATCCTGCACCTGCCGTTGATCGCCATCATCCTGTCCCTGTTCACGATGGTCAGCGGCGTGGCCGTGACCAGTCCCCCGGCCACGTCCCTGGCGCTCAAGGACTATCCTGACATCGCCGGCACAGCCTCCTCACTCCTGGGGCTGGCCCGGTTCGCTTTCGGCGGCCTGGCCGCTCCCCTGGTGGGCATCGGCGGCGCCAACGACCCGGTGCCGTTCGGCATCGTCGCCGCCGTTGCCGCGGGGGCGGCAGCACTCAGCCTGGGGCTGGTGCGGAGGCAGCGGAAGGAAAACCAGAAGGCGACCGTCAAGGAGAAGTAGCTGTCGGTTCGTTCATACAAGTGGGGGCTCGTCCAAAGGGCGGCCCCCACTTCCGTTTGTTTCCACCTGGTCTTAGAGGCGGGTGACGCCGATTGTGTGGTCGGCGGTGAACTCCTCGATGGCCCAGTCGCCGTTAAAGCGACCCAATCCGGAGTTGCGTTGCCCGCCGAAGGCAACGTGGGCTTCATCCTGGATTGTCATCTCGTTGATGAAGGTCATACCGGCCTTGACCTTGTGGGCGAACTGCAGGCCGCGGTCGAGGTTCTGGGTAAAGACCGCGCTGGAAAGGCCGTAGGCGTGGTCGTTGGCGAGGTCAAGGGCGTGATCCTCGTCCTCGGCCCTCAGGATGGCGACCATGGGGCCGAAGATCTCCTCGCGGGCGATCTCCATGTCAGGGGTGACATCGGCGAAGACGTGCGGGGGCACCACCCGGCCGCTGATCTCGCCTTCGACGACGGTGCGGGCGCCGGCCTCCTGGGCCCATGTGATCTTCTGCTTGAGTCCTGCAAGCTGGGAGTCGTTGACCACAGGGCCTACCAGGGTGCCCTCGGCGGTGGGGTCGCCGTACGCCACGGACGAGGCAGCCTCGGCGAAACGGGAGACGAACTCCTCGTAG
The DNA here is from genome assembly GCF_056400885.1 of Arthrobacter sp. P4_H3. Lineage (NCBI taxonomy): Bacteria > Bacillati > Actinomycetota > Actinomycetes > Micrococcales > Micrococcaceae > Arthrobacter > Arthrobacter sp. P4_H3. The sequence goes on along the minus strand of NZ_JBFUKK010000005.1, from coordinate 232,663 downwards.
ACCGGGGCTTCGACAATGATCCGGTTGACGGACATGCAGATCTGGCCGGAGTGCAGGAAAGCGCCCGGGACGGCGGCGGCCACGGCCGCTTCGAGGTTGGCGTCGTCGAGGACCACCAAGGGGGCGTTACCGCCAAGCTCCAGGGCCACTTTCTTCAGGTGTTCGCCGCTGGTGGCCACTGCACCCACATTCTGTCCGACCGGGGTGGAACCGGTGAAGGAGATCAGTCCCGGCACAGGGTGGGCCACGAAGTCGTCACCGATCTCCGAGCCGGCACCGATGACAGTGGAGAGCACTCCTGCCGGCAGGCCTGCTTCCTCGAAGATCCGTGCCAGGATGAGCGCGCCGGTAACGGGAGTGTCGCTGGCCGGTTTGATGACAACGGCGTTACCCAGGGCCAGGGCCGGGGCGACAGACCGCTGGGACAGGTGCAGTGGGAAGTTCCAGGGGCTGATCACGCCCACCACACCGATCGGCTTGCGGTAGACGCGCATCTCTCGGTTGGGGGTGTTGGAGTCAAAGATCCTGCCGTGGACCCGAGTGGGAAATGATGCCGACTCCTGCGTGATTCCGACGGCGAGGGAGACCTCGATGTTGGCCTTCAGCAAGGTGGAACCGGACTCGCGTACCAGCCAGTCCACGATTTCTTCGCGGCGCTCCTCGAGGATCTGCGCGGCACGGCGCATCACCTTCTGGCGCTCGGCCGGCGGCAGGGCGGCCCACCCGGCCTGGGCCGCCTCGGCGGCCCGGTAGGCGTCGTCGACGTCTGCGACGGAAGCCTGACGGATGGTGGTCACTACGCTGTCGTCGTAGGGGTTGGTCACGGTGAGGGTCTTCGCCGACTGGCCCTCACGCCAATTTCCGGCGATGTATTGCAGGGTAGTGGACTGGCCGGCGAATGTCGCCGGGGCTTCGATGGTGGAGATGGTCATGGGGTGTCGCTCCTGTTCACGTTATGCGGGAAGTATGGCTGGACTAGTTGGTGTGTTCGCTGGCCAGGACCCGGAGGGAGTCTTCGATCTGCTCGCGGTCGGACCAGCTGCCGTGGAAACCGAAGGGAATGCGTCCGGGCAGCTTCACCCTGGCGAGCGGGGTGCGGCCGAAATCCGCGGTGTCATAGATGCACAGCTCTGATAGCTCCGTCTGGCGGTTCCACCAGATGGAGAGCAGGTAACCGTCGTCCTCATTCACGGCCCCGGTCCGCGGCACGAAGATCGGTTCGGAGGGGTTGGTCAGGTCATCCAGCCCTTCGATGACCGTGACCGTTTCCTTGTCCAGGTCGGTCTTGGCGAGGCCGTCACTCATGGTGTCGGCGTCCCGGCCGCGGGTCGTGGCGAAGTAGCCGAATTTGTGTTCCAGGCCGACCTTGTTCGGGTTGATGGCCGGGAATTCGCCCGCGATGTGGCTGGTGGCCTGGTTGGTGACGCGTCCGGTGGCGGTGTTGACGGTCCAGCGCCACGGGATTGCGTTCATGAACCACTCATGGGAGTCCACGGGCCGGGTGATACGGTCCGCCGGGGTGCCGAAGCGTTCCTTGATGCGGGGGGCTTCGATGACGATTTCGTTGCCTCGCTCGTAGGCGTTGAAGAAGTGGGTCGGGAAGAACGTCTCGTCGACCCGGTAGGTGCGCACTTCGTGGGTCGTCCGGTGCATGGTGACAATCTCGACACCGTTGTTCGTGGCTGCGGGGTCCCACACGAGGCCTGGCTTGCCCTGGCCGATATTAGGAGCCAGGAAAAGCCCCGGGGTGACGAAGAAGATCGCGTAGTTCTTGCTCACCGCGAAGTCGTGGAACATGGACGGGGCACTGGTGCTGAAGGCGAAGGTGTCGAGGACCTTGCCGTGCCGGTCTGCCTCGTACCAGGTGACGTTGGTACCCATGTAGGAGTAGAAGAGCATATTGCCGGTGTCCGGGTCGAGCTTGTAGTGGGCGGTGCAGGTGAACGGGACATCGCCGTTGAAGTCATATGTCCCGAACGTTTCCAGGGACTGCGGATTCATCTGGTGCGGCAGGCCGCCCTCGAAGAATACGAGCAGCCGGTCGGCGAGGACGCCGACATTGGTGTTGGGCACGTTCTTCATGGGCGGGGCGCCGGCCGGCAGCGATGGGGCGGTGCCGCCGTTGACGAACCCGGAGTAGACCGCCTCCCCCGCCTCCATCTCGACTTTGAGCGCGTCGGTCATGACCCATTTGTTCCGGTAGGCGGCCTTGCCGTCACGCAGATACGTTGCGTAAACCATGCCGTCACCTTCGAACCAGTGGTAGCGGTCCGTGTTGCGCGGCTTGAACCTGGGGTTGGACCCGGTGCGGAACAAGGCTCCGTCCAGGTCATCGGGAATCTTGCCGATGACCTCCAGGTCGAAGGCTTCGGTCTCCTCATGCCAGGGGGTGAAGGGGCCGTTGAGGAACTTGTTGTCTGTCTCCCACATGGTGGTGCCTTTCGGTCTCTGAGTTCTTGGGGTTCTTGGAGTTCTAGGAGTTCTTGGAGTTCCTGGCCGACGAGGGCCAGATGCCGTGGTTGCCCGGCGAGAGCGTTCCGGCGGGGTCCAGCGCGTCCTTGAGGGAGGTGTAGAGCCGGTTCAGGGCGTGGTCGTTGAAGTCGAAGTTTCCTGCCACGTGCTCGATCAGCGAGGGGTGGGCGCGGTATTCGCTCCAGCCCCATTCGGCGGCCTTTTCACACATGAGGTCGACGGCGGCGTGCGCGGCTGCCGCTTCGGCGGGGTCGTTCACGTCGAAGAAGACCATGCAGGCGCCCACGAGGCTGCGCGTGTTGGCGATCCAACCGAAGCCCGCCACCAGTCCGGCTTCTTCGAGGATGGTGCGGACCATGAGCTCGTGCTTGGCCGCGGATTCGCCGTCGAACGGGATCGCGGGCGAGAAGTCGATGTGGCCCACGTTTTCGCCGATGTGCTTCTTCATCATGTCCAGCAGGAACATGTTAGGGATGCCGGCCGGGACCAGGTCCAGCGGGTGCACTTCTTCCGGGCTGACGTCGCCGCGGTAGGACCGTAGGTCGACGGTGACGCCGGGAAGGTGGGCGACGGCGTCGGTGACAATGCGGCGCCGTGCCTCCACGATGGCTTCGTGGCCGTAGAAGGCGATGCGGGCGTGCCAGCGTCCCGGGGGCAGCGTCGCGGACAGCTTCGCCGTCTTCGACATCCCGGTGGTGTCCTCCATCGGGTTGGCCCGGCCGTCCTCGGGTTCCGGTGAGCTGGTGATCAGCGGCAGGCCTTGGATGGTGCCGTCCAGCACCAGAGGGCGGAGCGCGTCGATCAGCGGAGCGATGTCCTCGTCGTTGTGGCAGATGACCGCCCCGGTGGTGAACACCTCGGGTTCAGGCATGAGCCAGACGCCCATCTTGGACACGATGCCGAAGTTGGACTGCATGAACAGGCTGTCCAGGGACGGGCCAAAGCCGCGCTTGTGCCGCTGCCACATGGGGCTATTGCTCATTGCGCCCAGGCCGGTACGGACCACTTCGCCGGAGGCGAGGACCACCTCCATGCCGCAGACGGCACTGGCGTGGTCGCCGTTGACGGTGTAGCCGTAGCCGTGGTCCAAGGTGTTGCCGACTATGCTGCCCCAGCCGAGGTCCGGGACCGAAATCCAGAGCTTCAGCCCGCGGGCCTTGATCTCCTTGTAGAGGTCGAAGAAGCTGACTCCGGGCTCGAGCAGGGCGTAGCCGGCGGCTTCATTGATTTCCAGAATCCTGTTCATCCTGCGCAGGCTCAGCACGACGGAGCCGTTGACCACCGGTGCGGAGCCGCCGTAGCCGTAGTTGCGTCCGGTGGAGGAGGTCCAGAGCTGGATCTGCAGTTCGTTGGCGATCCGGACCACGGCCTGTATCTCTTCAACGCTGGAGGGCTGGACCACAAATGAGGGCTGGTAGTCCTTGGCGTCGTCGCCCTCGTAGGGGTCGCGGAAATCTTTAACCTGGCTTTCATCCAGCAGGACGGCGTCGGCCCCGAGGACCTCGGTCATCCGCGCAATGGCCTCAGTCAGGACCGACGATGAGTCTTTGAGTTCAGCGGTGGTTGTCATGTGCTGTGTCACGCTCCGTTGCTTGACGGGTGTTCAACTCCGAACACCGATTGGTTCAAGTGTGGTGTGGGGCACAGGGTTGGTTCTTGGTGCCGGACGGCAAGAAAAGCCGTTCCGTATGGCGCCCGGGAGCAAAGACCGTGCGCGCATCCCTATACTTGGCTTCCGGTAGGCAAGACCAAAGGGGGTTTATGGCAGTGATGAACTGGATGGAGAGCCTCCACCCGCCAGCGGACCGCGCCGGCGACGGTCCGGCGTCGGATCCAGAGATCATTGCCAGCGCCGAGGCGGAAATCGGCGCGCCAGCCACGGCATGGGCTGTCGAGACTGCCGCGGAGATAGTCCGCCAGGTGGATGAGGACTTCAGCCTCGCCGGGACGCCCGGCATGATGACAGGCACCGAGCGGGAGGGCTGTGAAGCGTCCCTCCTCACGACCTTGATCGGTTTGCACCGCGGCACCGCGGCGGCGGACATTGTGGCCCCTCGCGGTGCACAGGAGAACGTCCGGTTATCCGTGCGGCAGGGCGTCCCGATCGGTTCCGTGCTGCGCACCGTCTGGGCCTGCCACACCCGAGTCCAGGATGCGCTGCTCGCCGTCATCGAGCAGGAAGTCCCTCCCGATCGCATGGTCGCTGAAGTGCGCGAGCTCAACGCGGCGCTTTTTGCCTACGTGAATTCCTACGTCGTCGACCTCATGCACGGTTACGAGGACGAGCTCACCCTGTGGCATGGCAGGCTGCCCGCCGAGCGGCTGAGGGTCATCACCGCAATCCTCGACGGTGAAGAGCCGGGCGAAGACGCCGAACGCATTCTGGGGCTCAGGCTCGGCAGGCACCATCTGGTCGCCCTGGCGTGGCCCGCCACCACCGGGCACATCCCGGACCGTGAGGCGGCGCGTCAGCGGTTCGGCACCGACGCGGCAAAGGCGCTCGGCGCCGCCGGCTTTTTGACCTTCGACTACCAGGGCACCACGCTCTTCTGGTGGGCGTTCAACACCCGCCCGGACCCTTCTGTGGCAGGTGGGCTACGTGCTGTGCCACGTGCCGACTGGATCCACGTCGCTGCCGGACGGCCCGGTTCCGGGCTAGCCGGGCTACGGTACAGCTACTTAGAAGCCCAGCAGGCTGCCCGGGTCGCACGCCTTTCGCCACGGCAGAATTTCTGGGACTACGACGAAGCCGGGATGCTGTCACTGCTCCTTGCCGACCCGGAGGGAGCTGCCAGGTTCGTCCAGGTCCGGCTCGATGGGCTGCTGGGTCCGGACCAGAAACTGACCGACATCCGCGACACCCTCCGGCACTTCCTGCTGGCCGGAAGCAGCCGCCTCGCCGCAGCCCAAGCCCTGCATCTGGCCACCAACACCGTGGCGTACCGGGTCAAACGCGCCGCCGAGCTCCTCGGCCGGCCCATCAACGAGAACCAGGCGGGGACCCTGGCGGCACTGGAGATGGCGCACACCTTCCCACATCTCATGGACGCGCAAGCCCCTTATGCGAGGCGGAACTTCACCCGGTAACAACATAAGGAATCTCACTGACGTTGGGGGCTAGCCCAGGCGTGCCTTGAGATTATCGTCCAGTGCTGCGAGGAACTCCTCCGTGGTGAGCCATTCCTGGTCCGGTCCCACCAAAAGAGCCAGATCCTTGGTCATCTGGCCGGCTTCGACCGTCTTGATGACGACGTCTTCGAGAGTGACGGCAAAGTCAATGACGGCAGGGGTGTTGTCCAGTTTGCCGCGGTGCATGATTCCCCTGGTCCACGCGAAGATCGAGGCAATCGGGTTGGTGGAGGTCGGCTTGCCCTGCTGGTGCTGGCGGTAGTGGCGCGTCACGGTACCGTGGGCGGCTTCGGCCTCGACGGTCTTGCCGTCCGGGGTCATCAGCACGGAGGTCATGAGGCCGAGCGAGCCGTAGCCCTGGGCGATGGTGTCGGACTGGACGTCGCCGTCGTAATTTTTGCAGGCCCAAACGTAACCGCCTTCCCACTTCATCGCCGATGCCACCATGTCATCGATCAGCCGGTGCTCGTAGGTCAGTCCTGCCGCGTCGAACCGGTCCTTGAACTCGGCGTCGAATACCTCCTGGAAGAGATCCTTGAACTGGCCATCGTAGGCCTTCAGGATGGTGTTCTTGGTGGAGAGGTACACCGGGTAGTTCCGCTGCAGCCCGTACGCGAAGGAAGCGCGGGCGAAATCCCGGATGGAGTCGTTGAAGTTGTACATACCCATCGCCACCCCTCCCCCGTCCGGGTAGGTCACCACCGTCTGTTTGATCTCTTCGCCCCCGTCGGAGGGGGTGAAGGTCATGGTCAGCGTGCCAGGACCCGGGACCTTGAAGTTGGTTGCCATGTACTGGTCGCCGAAGGCGTGGCGGCCGATGATGATCGGCTTGTTCCAGCCCGGAACCAGGCGCGGGATGTTGGAAATGATGATGGGCTCGCGGAAAACGACGCCGCCCAGGATGTTGCGGACGGTTCCGTTCGGGGACGGCCACATCTTCTTCAGGCCGAATTCCTCGACCCGGGCCTCGTCAGGGGTTATCGTGGCGCACTTGACGCCGACGTTGTATTCCTTGATCGCGTTCGCGGCGTCGACCGTGACCCGGTCATCGGTAGCGTCACGGTTCTGGAGGGACAAATCGAAGTACCTCAGGTCCACATCCAGATACGGGACGATCAGGCGGTCCTTGATGAACTGCCAGATGATGCGGGTCATCTCGTCGCCGTCAAGCTCCACAATGGAGCCAACGACCTTGATCTTTTCGTTCATGCGGTCTCCTTGATTTCGGCGAAACGGTTCTTGAGATGTTGCAGCTCGGCCGCCAGTTCGCCGGGCAGCGACTCACCGAACCGGGCGTACCACTGATCGATGCTGTCGATTTCCCGGGCCCATTCCTGGGAATCGACCGCCAGGGCGGCACTGAGGTGTCCGGAGGTGACGTCGAGGCCTTCGATATCTAGGGACTCGGGCGCGGGGACGAAGCCGATGGGGGTTTCGATGGCAGCCGCTGTCCCCTCGAGGCGTTCCATGGCCCATTTCAGGACGCGCGAGTTGTCTCCGAACCCGGGCCAGAGGAAGCTCCCGTCGCTGCCGCGGCGGAACCAGTTGACCAGGAAGATCCGGGGCAGTCGGGCAGGGTTGGCCGTGCGGCCGGTCTCCAGCCAGTGGTTGAGGTAGTCCCCTGCGTCGTAGCCGATGAAGGGAAGCATGGCCATGGGATCGCGGCGGACGACCCCGACCTGACCGGCGGCTGCCGCCGTCGTCTCGGAAGACAGCGTTGATCCCATGAAGACACCGCCCGCCCAGTCCCTGGACTCGGTGACCAGAGGGATGGTTGTCTTCCGGCGGCCACCGAAGAATATGGCCGAAAGCGGCACACCCTCCGGCTGGTAGTACTCCTCGGCCAGGATGCCGACCTGGCTGATGGGCGTGCAGAAGCGTGAGTTGGGATGGGCCGCGGGCCGGCCGGAGGCGGGGGTCCAGTCCTGGCCTGTCCAGTCGGTCAGGTGCTCGGGGATGTCCCGGGTCATCCCTTCCCACCAGACGCCGCCGTCATCGGTGAGGGCCACGTTGGTGAAAATGGTGTTGCCCTTGGCGATGGCGTCCATGGCGTTGGGGTTGGTCTGCCATCCGGTGCCGGGTGCCACGCCGAAGAGGCCCGCCTCCGGGTTGGTGGCCCGCAGTTCCCCGTCCTTGCCCGGACGTATCCAGGCGATGTCATCCCCGAGGGTTTCCACCGTCCAGCCCTCCACGGTGGGGTTCAGCAGGGCGAGGTTGGTTTTGCCGCAGGCCGAAGGGAACGCCGCACTGACGTAGTAGGTCTTTTGTTCGGGGCTGGTGAGTTTGAGGATGAGCATGTGTTCCGCGAGCCAGCCCTCCTGCCGGGACATCGCGGACGCAATGCGCAGTGAGTAGCACTTCTTGCCCAGCAGCGCGTTGCCTCCGTACCCGGAGCCGTAGGACCAGATGGACCTCTCCTCCGGGAAGTGCACGATCCATTTCTCGTCGTTACAGGGCCAACTGACGTCCTGCTGGCCCGGTTCCAGCGGCGCACCGACGGAGTGCAGCGCAGGGACGAAGTCCGCGTCCAGCTCCACCATTTTGGCCAGGACGTCGGAACCGGTGTGTGCCATGATGCGCATCGACGCCACCACGTAGGCGCTGTCAGTGATCTCAACCCCGAATTTGGGGTCCTCCGCGTCGAGGTGGCCCATCACGAACGGGATTACGTACATGGTGCGCCCGCGCATGGCGCCGGCGAAGAGCCCCCGCAGCTTCTCTTTCATCTGCGCAGGCTCCATCCAGTTGTTGGTGAAGCCCGAGTCCCGTTCGTCTTCGGAGCAGATGAAGGTCCGCTCTTCGACGCGGGCGACGTCCTTGGGGTCGGAGAAAGCGGCAAAGGAGTTCGGGAACTTGGCCTCGGCCAGCCGCGTCAGCGTGCCGGCTGCGACGAGTCCATCGGTAAGCGCACGGTATTCGGCCTCGGATCCGTCGACCCAGTGGATACGGGCCGGTCCGGTGAGGGCGGCGACCTCCCCGACCCAGTCCAGAAGCCGATCAGAAGCAACGGGGGCGGTGTCCAGGAGGCTGGAGTATGTGGTGTTGTGCACGGTTTTTCTTCCTTCCCCCGCACTTACGACGGGCGGGGCGGTCCTAGAAAAGTCATGGAAATTGTTCGCAAAGCCTCGGCCAGGGCTGACAGGAATCAGTAGCGGCCGTCCGGGCACCGGTAGAGAATCCGGCGAATGCTTTACTATTTGATGAATACATCATCTAATATAACAGTCAATCAGTGATGCGGGTCGCCCTGCCGTCACCGCGACCCCCTTGGACCCACAACTTTGCGAGGATGCCCCATGACCGCTCTGCACTCCATTCCACTCACCCTCATCGACGGAACGGACACTGACTTCGGCCGCTTCAAGGGGGAGGTGGTGCTGGTGGTGAACGTCGCGTCCCAGTGCGGGTTCACCCCGCAGTACGCGGGGCTTGAGGCGCTGCACAACAAGTTCCGCGACCAGGGCTTCGCGGTGCTGGGCGTTCCGTGCAACCAGTTTGCCGGGCAGGAGCCGGGGGCCGACGCCGAGATCGCCGAGTTCTGCGAACGAAACTTCGGCGTGACGTTCCCGCTGACCACCAAGGCAGACGTCCAGGGTGAGAACCAGCACCCGCTCTATGCGGAACTCACCAATTTCAAGACCGGCGAACTTCCGGACCTGGTGCAGTGGAATTTCGAGAAGTTCCTGGTGGACCGCGACGGCGCGGTCATGGCGCGTTTTTCCCCCGGTTTGGCGCCGGACTCGCCCGAGATCATCGAGGCCGTCCAGTCAGCCCTCGCCTGAGCCTGACGCAGGGCCAAGGGCGGGCCGTCACCGGCAGGGATGCTGCCGGCAGGTATTTAGGGCCTCGCTGTCAGACTTTCGGCGTAGGGCAGGACGGTCCTCAGGTCGGGGGCGCCGGTTTCCAGGCGCGCCCGGGCGAGGGCGATGACGTCCAGGTCGGTGTTTTCGGCAAGGCGGACGACGGGGTGACCGTTGGGCAGCAGGCGCCACCGCGCCACGGGGAGGTTCCGGACCAGGACGGTGCCGATGAAAAGCCCGGTTTCAACCCTGAGTCGCCATGTCGCCGGCCGGTTCCTGTCCGGCCCGGCGAGGAGTCCTTCGAGTACCTCGATCCCCGACGCGGCGTCAGCGAGCGTTGCGCCGCGGGCTGCGGTCCATTGACGGAGGCTGCTGCACTGCCCCAGATGGGCAGTGAGCTGTTTCTCCGCGGCAGCGGTGCCGAGCGCCGGTTCCCTGGTGAAGAAGATTGCATAGTCCCGGGGGGTGCCGGTACCAGGGTTGTGCCGGGAAAAATCCGCGGGCTGTCCGCTCATATCCTGAGGCCTCCCGTTACCACCCGGGTGAGGGGAATCCCCGTCTGGAGTTCGTGTCCGTTGAGGGAGCTGTAGGCGGTGATGCGGCGATCCTCCCCCAGACCGGCCAGGGAAGCCCGGGGGAAGAGGGCCGTGACGGAGGACCCCGCGCAGGACGCGCCGCCGCGGGGATGCACTGTGCGGGTGGCGGTCCCGAAATCGTAGGTGGACAGGCCGGTGACGCGCCCGTCCCGGAGGCTGACCGTGAGGTGCCGGACCGTGGTCCGGTCCGCGTCGCCGGCACGGAGCCCGACCAGGTAGCTTCCCTTGCCTGGCGGCCTGTTCAATTCGAATTCCACGCGCACGTCCGGGCCGGAGGAGTCCACCGAGACACCGGCAATGAGCGGAGCCGGAGGCACGGGGGCGGGAACGGGCGCTGGCCGCTCGACGCGCGACTCCATCCGCGGGTCCCTCATGGCCGGGCCTCTGCGGTCCGGCGGGCCGTGGCCGCCGCCGTGGTCATTGTCGCGCAGGGCATGCGGTGCCCCTTTCCCCGGTCGGGCAAAGTGGCTGCCGATGCCCTTGGCCGGTGTGGAGTGTCCGTCCGGTCCACTGAAACCCGGGCCTGACAGGGAAGGAACGTTCCGACCCCTGTTATATTGGATGATGGATCTATAAAATAGTCAAGCAAGTGCAGATTGTGATCGGCCGGAGGCAGACATGGAAGAATTCTCGGATTTCCGGGCGCCGTTGTACGAGGTCAAGGCCAACCTTTTCAAAGGCCTGGCGCATCCCGTGCGGATCAGGGTACTGGAGCTGCTGTGCGAGGCACCGGAGGTGTCCGTGACGGATCTTCTCGCCGCCACCGGGCTGGAGGCGTCGCATCTGTCCCAGCACCTGTCGGTGCTGCGCCGCTACCACCTCGTGAAGAGCGAACGCAGGGCACTACAGATGTTCTATTCACTGGCGTACCCGCAGGTCGCTGACCTGCTGTCCGTGGCACGTTCGCTGCTCAATGACATTCTGCACACCACCCGCCAGCAGCTCGAACATTCGGCGGCCGCGTCGCCGCTGGCCGGGGCCTCAGGCAGCTCACAATGAAGGCCCTGACCGCGGCCCGGGCGCTTCTGCCCGGCCGGGGGGACTATGCAGATGTGCCCCGCACCTGGAAAGGGGACCTCATCGCCGGGGTCACGGTGGGCATCGTCGCCCTCCCCCTCGCTCTGGCTTTCGGGGTGAGTTCCGGCGCCGGAGCGGCCAGCGGACTGATTACCGCTGTGATCGCCGGCATCGTCGCCGCCGTCTTCGGTGGTTCCAACATCCAGGTTTCGGGCCCGACGGGGGCGATGGTCGTCGTACTGGGTCCCGTCATCGCCGCACACGGCCCCGGGGCCCTGGCCGCGGTGGCCGTCCTCGCCGGGATCATCGTCGTCGCCGCCGGTGTCCTCAAGCTCGGCCGGGTGGTGACCCTGATTCCCTGGCCGGTGATCGAGGGATTCACCCTCGGGATCGCCATGATCATCTTCCTCCAGCAGGTCCCGTCCGCCTTCGGCGTCAAAGCCGGACCGAACAGCAACGCCGCCGTGTCTGCCGTGCAGGGACTCGCAACGGCGTCCCCCGCAGCCCTCCTGGCCCCGCTGGCACTGGTGGCACTGGTCGCCGTCATCATGATCGCCGCACCCCGGATCCACCCGCAGATCCCCGGTTCCCTCATCGCCATCATCATCGCCAGCATCGCAGCCCAGGTACTGGACATGCCGGTGGCGCGGATCGGCGCCCTGCCCAGTACCCTGCCGGCCCCGGTCATACCCGCGCTGGATTGGGGCACCGTGGCTGCCCTGGCCGGGCCGGCCGCGACCATCGCCGCCCTCGCCGCGATCGAGTCACTGCTTTCGGCCCGGGTTGCCGCGTCGATCTCCGACACCGGCCCTTACGACGCGGACCGTGAACTCGTGGGCCAGGGCCTGGCCTCCGTCTTTTCCGGGTTTTTCGGCGGCATGCCCGCCACCGGCGCCATCGCCCGCACCGCGGTGAACATCCGCTCAGGCGGCCGGACCCGGCTGGCCGCCGTCACACACGCACTGGTGCTGCTGGGTGTGGTGTACCTGGCCACCGGCCCGGTCTCCCGGATTCCGCTCGCCGCACTCGCCGGTGTCCTGATGGTCACCGCGACCCGTATGGTCTCCGTCAGCACCCTGCGCAGCGTCATTGGCTCCACCCGGGCCGACACGGTCGTTTTCTTCGTCACCGCCCTGATCACCGTGTCCTTCGACCTGATCCAGGCCGTCGCCATCGGCATCGCCGTCGCGTCCTTCTTCGCCCTGCGCACCCTGGTCAAGTCCAGCGGCGTGCACCGCGAAGAGATCCCCGGCCCCATTCAGGAAGGCGACGAGCACATCGCCGTGTTCCGGCTCGACGGTGCCCTGTTTTTCGCTGCGGCCGAACGCGTCCTGGACCGGGTCAGCGCGATCCGCAACGTCGATGTGGTCATCATCCGCATGTCCCAGCTCCAGGTCCTGGACGCAACCGGCGCCCGGGTCATCACTGACATCGTCAACGCCCTCGAACGCCGCGGTATCACCGTGCTGATCAAAGGCATCCAGGAACGCCACCTGGCCTTGGTCACCAAGGTAGGTGTGCTGGAATCCCTGCGCCACCACAAACACCTGTTCGATGATCTGCCGCCCGCCGTGGAACACGCCCGCAGCCACGTCACCCGCGCCAGGGCCGCCCGTACCGCAGAAAATCCCGCACAGGACAAGGCGCCCAACGCCGGCCAAGACCCCGCCCGTGGCCGGGGCGCGGCAGCCACTCCCGGCCGCGCCACGGACCGATGAATGATCAGGAGCATCCTTTGCCGCCAACAGCGCCCCTGGAATCCCGGGCCGAACCGGACCGCCTGCCGCTCTACCTCCTGGGTTTCGGACTCGCGGCCCTTCTGCTGTTCGACCTCCCGGCACTTTTTGCGGGGCCCACGAACCCGGCCTGGCTGGCCGCGGTGGTAATGACCGGCCCGACCGTCGGCATCCCCGCCGGGATCGCCGCATGAGCGTGGACGGCATGCCGCTGCCGGCGTGGAAGCACGCAAGGGGACGGCCCGGCTACCCCGCCGACGCCGCGGCCTGGAACCGCTGGTACGCCGAAACGGACTACGGCTGGGCCCCTGCCAGCTCGTCCGTGCGCTCGGAACTCAACGGGCTGGTCCCTGGACGGGCGCTGGACCTCGGGGCCGGGGACGGCCGCCACGCGGTGTGGCTGGCCGGCCGCGGCTGGCACGTGCAGGCCATCGATTTTTCCACCGAAGCCCTGCTGATCGGACGCGAACGCGCCTTCGCCGAGGGCGTCACGGACCTGATCACCTGGTCGGTGGCCGACGTCACCGCCCACACCCCGGGACCGGGGAGCCTGGACCTGGTCCTGGCCGCCTTCCTTCACCTGCCCGGCACGGACCTTGAGGGCACCATAGCCCGCACCGCCCCGGGTCTGGCCCCCGGCGGGCTCTTCCTGTACATCGGCCACGACCCGGCGGACCCCCGCGAAAGCGCCCTCGGACCAAGGACCGCAGCAGTGCTGCACGACAGCGCCCGGGTGGCCGCCTGGGCCAGACGGTCCGGACTGCAGGTTGAATCAGCCGAAACCCGGTCCCGGCCAGTTCCCGGTTCCCGCATCCCCGCGCTGGACTGCGTCGTTCTCGCCCGCAGTCCGGTCCCTCCCGCCCCGTCTCCGTCCGCAATTCCCGGCCCGCCCCGTGTACAGGAAGACAGTCATGGATAAATACCTCAAGAACATCTGGTCAGCTTCGGCGGAACTGGAATTGATCCAGTTCCGGACCGATCAGGCCCACGAGGACCTCGTCCAGGCCCTGTGCGAGGCAATGGCGGCACAAATATCCCCGGCCTCCGTCGCGGCTGCCGCCAACCTGAGCCTCAGTGAACTCTTCGACACGCTCCGCAGGCCCAGGACCACCCCTTCCCCCCAGACCAGGAGCCACTCATGAACCCTTCCCCGCCCCGCAGCATGACGGACGCGGCTGTCCACGGATCCCGTGTGGTCGGCGTCGGGTCCTACCAACCTGAAAGGGTCCTCACGAACAGTGAACTGAGCCTGCTGGTGGACACCAGTGACGAATGGATCCGCAGCAGGGTGGGAATCGAATCGCGCCGCATCGCGGACGCCGAATCCGTGGCCGACATGGCCATCCGGGCCGGACTGGACGCCCTCCAGGATGCCGGGATGGACGCCACGGACCTGGACCTGATCATCGTTGCCACCGTCACGGCCAAGGACCGCTCCCCCAGCACCGCCGGCCGGGTCTCGGCCAGCATCGGCGCCGGGTCCCCGGCCGTCTTCGACGTCAACGCCGCCTGTTCGGGTTTCACCCATGCGATGGCCATCGCCGATCAGGCGATCAGGGCCGGGTCCGCAACCACGGCCCTGGTCATCGGAGCGGAAAAACTCAGCGACTTCACCGACTGGACCGACCGGAGCACCTGCGTCCTGGTCGGCGACGGGGCCGGCGCCGCAATCCTGACCGCCAGCGACGAACCCGGGGTCGGGCCGGTCCACTGGGGCTCAGTACCGGCCCTCGCACAGGCAGTCAGAATAGAAGAACCCTCCCTGCATCTGGAGCAGGAGGGCCTCACCGTCTACCGCTGGGCCATCACACAGGCAGCGCAACTGGCACGCCGGACCTGCGAACTGGCGGGAATCCGCCCCGAGGATCTCGCCGCGTTCATTCCGCACCAGGCGAACCTGCGCATCATCGAACCCCTCGCGGACCAGCTCGGCATCCCCCGGGCAATCACTGCCCGCGACGTCATCCACTCCGGGAACACGTCATCGGCCAGCATCCCGATCGCCCTGGCCAAACTCGTCCGCAGCGGGGAAGTACCCCCGGACAGCCCCGCCCTGCTCTTCGGGTTCGGCGGCGGGTTCGCCTTCGCCGGCCAGGTCATCCGCACACCCCGGAACACATGAGGCTTCGAGTGGTCCCCCACGCGGTGGGCGGCTCAGTCGCCGCCCTGTTCCAAAACTGATGTGGCGATGAGCTGCCCCACGGCTGCCGCGACGGCGGCCTGGTAGCCTTCCGACCGGCCGTGCCGGTTGCCGACTTCTTCGGCCAGCCGGTCCAGCGGGACCGCCGTGGCGGTGGCCTCCCAGATGGCCGGCCCGATCCCGCTCAGCCGCACTATCTCCGCGTCCAGCATCACCAGCAGATCGTC
Source organism: Arthrobacter sp. P4_H3 (assembly GCF_056400885.1). Lineage (NCBI taxonomy): Bacteria > Bacillati > Actinomycetota > Actinomycetes > Micrococcales > Micrococcaceae > Arthrobacter > Arthrobacter sp. P4_H3. Next base: position 217,546 of record NZ_JBFUKK010000005.1, on the reverse strand, counting down.
GCCGACAGCCACCGCATCCTTCGGATCGGCCCGCCGGATCCACCCGTCCGGGATATCCCCGGACACGGCTTCTGCCAGGCGCGCTTCCCACTCAGGCTTGGAGCGGCGCCGCTTCCGGAAGAGCGGTTCCAGGGCCTCCGGCAGGTCCGCGGCCTCGGAGTACGTCACCTGCCAGACTCCCCCGACGCGGTCGACCAGCCGGCACAGCGACTGCAGCGGCTCGTCGATTTCACCCTGCGAGGACGAAACAGGGACCAGCGCCAGCAACGCCTCCGCCAACGGCAGCTGGCGCAGCACGGGGGCCGGGCGGTCCTGCTGGTCGGCGCCGTGGTCGGCGCTGCGGCCCGCTGTGGGGTCCGCCGTGGGGGCCACGTCAAGGGCCGCAGTTGGGGCCGCGTCAACCCGGTCCAGCAGCACGATGGACTGAATGAACGGTTTGGCCGGCGCCGGCTGAAGTCCCAGTTCGTCCGGGCCCACCTGGTGTATGGGCTCCCCGGGCCCCTGCTTCACGGACAGCGGCTTGGGGTAGGGAACCACAGAGCCGTCCGGGCCGATGGCCACGGTTTCGTCCGAAATGTAGCCGTACGTTCTTGCCAGCACCGAGGCTGCCGTGGTTTTGCCCGTTCCCGGCTTGGCCACGAGGGCCACCACGGCCCCGGTCACGGGTGAGGCCACCGCGCAGGCGTGCAGCATCATGAGCTCCCCGGCGTTCTCCAGGATGGCGGCAACAGTAACCCGGGAGGTGACGGTCTCGGCCAGCTCCTCAAAGGAGGCGGCCTGCAGGGCGAACGTCCCGCCGTCGTACATCGACAGATACGAGATGGAAGCGGAGAACGGCGAGGCCTCCGTGGGTTCCTTGGGCAGCGGCGGAATCAGGGGCGCCCCGCTGCCGGCACATCTCGCCCAGGCAGAGCGCATGTTTTGCTGCTGCTCCTCCGTGACCGAGCGGCCCCAACGCACAGCGAACTGCGTGCCCAGGACGTCGATCCAGAGCAGTTCCCCGCCGCTGAGCAGATCCTCAAAGAGCCGCGCATCCCATCCGTTTGAGAAATCCCACTCAAACGGCGGCTCCCGGCCGGGTTCCCTGTCCTCACCGCTCACGACTCCCCCTCAAGTCCAGGCCGGTTACTGCTCTGCGCTGCCCGAAATTTCGATCAGCCGCTGGGCACCGATCACGCCACACCTTTGACTACCCTGCGGCGGCTGAATCCGCCGTGCCCGTCATTGCTGGTGACTTCCGCGTTCATGACCTCAGACAATTGCGCCCCCGACGTTGTTTTGGCTGGGGCCGTCCCTCTTGGACCGGCCGAAGACCGCGCCGCGTTTTCACCGGCTGCGCCCACTCTCCCCGACGGCGCCAAAGGTTCGCGCAAGCGATTTGCAGGACTTCATCAAGGTTTGCTGTGTCAATGCGAAGCGGAGCTTGCGAAGCATCGCGTAGCTAAGCGTCGTGCAGCTAAGAGTCGTAGGTAAAGGGGCAGGGCTTAAATGTCGCACCCCTCTGGTTGAGTTATCCCATGGAAGCCATCGGAGAACTCGCCCCGAACCAGGCCCCGCGCCTCGGGCGGTTTTCCACCGCGCCATTTGCTCCGACGATTCCGATGCGGACCCTTCGCACGGTACGTCCGGTTAGTGTCGTCGCCGCGGGTCCACCGGATACAGCTCAACCGGATACAGCGTCCGACGGCGGGAGCACCGGTGATCTGTTCCGGTGCGTTGAGCTGTTGCAAGGTTTGGGGTCGAGGGCTGTTGCGGACGCCGAGTTGCTGGATTTTCGGGCAGCTGCTGATTTCGCCGCCAGGGTGGAGGAAGCTGCCCGGAACCTTGAATTTTTGCAGGTGGTCGCCGCCGGAGCTGTGGAACGCAGCCGACGTCAGGCACAGGCGGAAGCGCGCTCAGCCGCCGTCGGCTCAGTCTCAGCGGGCTCAGGTCCGGCCGGGTCCGGTCCGGCCGGGTCCGGTCCGGCCGGTTCAGGTCCGGCCGGTTGGTTCACCGGCGGGGGCCCGGAACCGGCCGCGGCGGATCATGCGGTGCCCCCGGCGCCGAGCTCCGCCGGACCTGATCCGGCCGATGACGGGTGCCGGAACGCGGCCGAGTTCCTCCGAGACAGATTGCGGATCGGCATCGCCGAAGCCCGCCGCCGCCTCGCCCTCGCGTCCGCGGTGCTGCCCCGGGCGGGGTTCAGCGGGCACATCGAGCCGGCGGAACGGCCCGTGCTCGCGGCCGCCGTCGCCGCAGGGACTGCGGCGTCCCGGTCCGCGACCATCATCGCCCTGGCCCTGGAGAAGGTCCGGCACCACGCCCCCGAGGAAACCTTGGCCCGGATGGAACACCAACTGACCCGGCAGGCTGTGGAGAGTGATGCCGATCTGCTGTCCCGGGTCGCCCGTCGCTGGATCGAGGGGATCGATCAGGACGGGTCCGAACCGTCTGAGGAAGAACTCCGCCGCCGCCAGGGTGTGTTCCTCCGGCAGGTCCGCCGCGGCCTGCAGCACATCGAAATCTTCGCAACCCCGGACCAATGCGAACCCCTCCTGACCGTCATGAACACCGCCACCAACCCCCGCACCCGCGCCAGCGGCGCTGTGGACAGCGACGCCGACAACAACGAAAACAGCCGCGGCGACGGAACCGACTCCAGCGGGACCGGCGGCGCAGCTGATGCCGATCTGGACCGGCGGACCCGTCCGCAGCGGCTCCTCGACGGCCTGGTCGGCGCCTGCAAAGCGTCCCTCACCACCGGAGGCCTGCCGGCGGCGGGCGGGCTGAAGCCCCAGGTCATGGTTACCATCGACTACCGCGACCTCCTGGACCGCCTCGACCACACCACCAACCAGGGACCCCGCTACCGCTCCGCGGCCACTGGCACCAGCAACGGCACTGGCGCCGGCACTGCTGGGCCGGCCGGACCCTGGGACACGGACCACGGCAGCGAGACCACCCTCAGCCCCGGAAGCACCGCCAGGCTCACCGGCACCGGCACCGGCTCGTTCACGTTCACCGGCCCCGTCCCGGCGTCCATAGTCCGGAAAATCGCCTGCGACGCCGACATCATCCCCGTCCTGCTCGGCAGCCAGGGACGCATCCTGGACATCGGCCGCACCACCAGGATCTTCCCGCCCCACATCCGCAAAGCCATCACCGCCCGCGACCAAGGCTGCGCTTTCCCCGGCTGCACCATCCCCGCCCCCTGGTGCGAAGCCCACCACATCTCCTATTGGTCACACGGCGGACCCACCAGCACAGACAACGGAACCCTGCTCTGCAGCCATCACCACCATTTGATCCACAAGGAACAGTGGCACATCCAGGTCAAAACCGGGGTCCCGTGGTTCATCCCGCCACCCCATATCGACCCACGCCAAAAACCCCGGCAAAACACCTACTTCAAATGCTGAAAATTTCCGGCGCTGCTCTAGAGGCTGAGGCGCTGCTCTAGAGACTGATGAGGGAGCTGGAAGCCAGAATTGTCGGCACCTGCTTCCCGTGCTCCTGGAAAGTGATCACTGCGGTCACCGAGAAGTCGAGGTGATCTGTCTTCCCGCCGCAGTATCCGTAACCGTCGATCGCGAAGTCCACCTCCGTGAGGCCCGCGGTAGCGGCCAACATGAGGTCCGCCGTGCTAGTGCCACTCCTGAGGTTGTGCGTCGTCGAAACGCTGGCGGCGCCCATACCTAAGGATGAAAATGTCAACAACAGGTCGCCGGTGACCGGCGTCCGCCGGGGTCCCTGCAAGGCCGATGCAAGCGGCGCTACCGGGCTCATGGTCAGTTGAACGCTCAGCGAACCGGCGAGGTCGCCGAGTCCCCGCAGACTGAGCATGACGGGTACCTTGACGGCGGGCCGCAGGTGGCCCGCCTCATTGGGATGCGTGATCGAAGGAATGGCACGAATGCCTGAAACCAGCGCGGCGGAAGCCTGAGTTGCCGAACCTGCCGTTGCCGAGGCCGGCGTGATCGATGCCGCTGCGGCCGCCGCCGCGGGCACGATCCTAAGAGGCGGCATGGCCGCGACGGACCTTGTGTCGGCCCACATCGCCCTGCTCCGAGTGGCTTCGGCAGGTTCCGTGGCGCGATATGCGAGTTCTGACATCTTCGTCCCCCGTACATTCGGTTGGGGATCCGCGACGGACCGCCCAGCTGCTGCGGCCGGGATCTCACCGGCTGACTCCACTGTGCACACTGTGCCTCTGGTTTGCCTCAATCGAGCCGCAAGACTCGGTCAATATCTGCTGATGTCTCTGGGCGATTCACCCCCGGGCCGGGGCTGCCCTGCGTGTTAAGTTGAATATCCGGGATCGCACCGATCTGCCAGCAACTCCGGAAAGAGCCCTCACCGTGGAATCGCCAACGCCCATACGGATCCTGACAGTCTGCACGGGAAACATCTGCCGCTCCCCCGTGGCCGAACGCCTGCTGCAGGCCGGACTGGACCAGGTCCTGCCCGGCGGCTTCGAAGTGCGCAGCGCCGGAACCCGCGCCATGGTGGGCAGCCCCATCCAGCCCCTCTCCGCGGACATCGTCCGGATGTACGGCGGCACGGACAAGGCGTTCGCCGCCCGGCAGCTGACCGCCAAGATCCTCCGCGACACGGACATCGTGCTGACCATGACGTCCAAGCACCGCGGCGAAGTGCTGCAGCTGGACGCCTCCCTGCTCAAGCGCACGTTCACCATCCGTGAGTTCGCCCGCATGCTGGAGGCACTCGAGGAACGCGACGCCGCCTCCTCCGAGGCCGCCGCCGCCTCCGCCGAAAAGGCGCCCTCGGCAAAGGCGTCCGACGCCGGCACGCTCTGGCGCGGGCTGTCCGCCCGCCTCGCCTCCGTCCGGCACCTCGCCCTGGCGGCGGACAGCGCCGACAACGAAGTGATCGACCCCTACAAACGGGGCCCCGAGGTCTACCGCCAGATGGAAGACGAACTGGCCCCGGCCATCCTCACCATCCTCCGCTACGCCCGGCTCAACACGCCCACATAAACAGGACCTTCGGCGTCGTTCTTTTCGGTGTCCGCGGTGGTACCGTCCGGTTATGGACAACCAGTCTGATCCGGAAGGGGCGGCTGAGAACAAGCCGCCGCGGGGAAATTCCGCATGGGTTCCCGCCTGGCTGCGCCGGCAGCCCACCTGGCTCAAAGCGGTTCTGGCGATGGTCCTGGTGATCGCCCTGGGCAGCACCGCCTACGCATTTTCGCAGGTGGGACGCGGCGGAGCGCCCGCCCCCACCGCCAGCGGGGCTGCGACGGCGGAAGGCGCCACGGCGCCGCCGTCAACGGAGGCTCCGACCGAAACGGCCCCGGCACCCGCCCCCGCTCCGACGCCGCCGCCGGCACCTGAACCGCCGCCCGTCGCGCTGAACATCCTGCTGATCGGCAGTGACAGCCGCGGGGATTTCCGGGCCGAGGAAGCCCAGGCCGCCGCCGGAAGTCCGGCCGACCAGCGCGCGGACGTGCTGATGCTGATCCACATCCCCGCCGACCGGCAGAAGGTCTACGGCATTTCCCTCATGCGCGACCTGTGGGTGAACATCCCCGGCTACGGCGAGGCGAAGATCAACGCCGGGCTGGAGCTGGGCGGCACCCCGCTGATGGTCCGGACCGTGGAGACGCTGTTCAACACCCATATCGACCACGCCGTGATGGTGGACTTCAAGGGGCTGTGGGATGCCACCAACGCCCTGGGCGGCGTGGATGTGAACGTCACCGTTCCCTTCACCTCGGGTACCGACTCGGGCCACTACTTCCCGCCCGGCATTAACCACCTCGACGGCGGCCAGGCCCTGCAGTTCGTGCGGGAGCGCTACGCCTTTGCGGACGGCGACTTCCAGCGGATCCGCAACCAGCAAACGTTCCTCAAGGCGTTCATCGGCAAGTTCATGAGCGAGGGCACGCTCAGCAACCCGGCCACGGCCATGCTGCTGGTCAACACCCTCCGTCCGTTTGTGCTGGTGGACCCGGGCCTCACCCCGGAGACGCTCGTGCGGCTGGCCTTCGGCCTGCGCGGAGTGGGGCCGGAAGACGCCACTTTCTTCCGGCTGCCCGACGCCGGCTTCGGCACCAGCACCACAGGGCAGTCGATCGTCATCCAAAACCCCGCGGCGGTGGCCGCCGTCTCCGCGGCACTCGCAAACGGCACCCTGGCGGACTATGTGGCGGCCAACGGATTCGAGGGCGGTAATTGAGCGTTCACAATCGGCCTCGACACGCGAGCAGGGCGTAAACTAAGGGCCAACTGCAGGGGCCGGGGAGCTGATGGGGATGCACGCACACTGCGTGGTGATTGAGGAGGATCCGGACATCCGGAGCCTCCTTTCCCTTGCGCTGTCCCGGGCCGGCTTCAACGTGAAAACCGAGTCGACCGGAGCTGCCGGCATCAATGCTGTGGCCGAGGACAAGAACCTTGAGCTGGTCACCGTTGACGTGGCCCTGCACGACGTTGAAGGCAACGACGTACTGACCGCCCTCCGCGGAGTCTCGCGTGCGCCCATCCTGGTGATCTCGGCACGCGCCGAACCCGTGGACCGGCTCACCGCCCTGGAATCGGGCGCGAGCGCGTACCTCACCAAGCCCTTCCGGCTACGGGACCTGCAGGACCTGGTCCACACCCTGGCCCCGGCGAACTAGCCAGGGCACACCACGCCAGAACCACCTGCAGGCGATTAGGTGCCTACACAGCTGGTCCGTGGTGCAAGGTGATGGAGTCATGCCGGGCGGGTCCACGCCGCGGCGAGCGCCGCCGTCGTGGGTGATGCCGGGTGGGTGTCTGCCGGGTGGGTGTTGCCGGTGTGGGTGTCTGCCGCTTAGGCGGCGAGGCTCATGGCCCGGCTCCTGGCTCCTATTGCCGTCCCGGAGCCCAGTGACGCGGGAGCCAGGACGCTGATGTTGCATTCCGACTGGAGCGGGTCAATCGACGCCGGGAGGTGGTGCGATTCCGAACATGCCTGCAGCTGCTCCATTGCAGCTGGTTCAACACGTGCGTGGCTGACATCCACAACGAGGTGGAGTCCTTCTTTCAGGTGGTTGGCCCGCTTTACGACTACATACAGGGCCTGGAGGCTTTGAGCCGTCACATGCCCCTGGGCTGCTACTTCTGCTTCTCCACAATCGAGGTCGAGCCGGACTAATACCTTGAGCTTGTCGTTCAAGTGAATCCCCTATTCGTGCATGGCCGCGACGCTGCGACCGCATTCAGCCTATGGACCTGATGTGACCTACGCAACACTTGGCGTCACATCAGGGCGGAGTGGCGTTACGAACGGCGCGGGTTGTTGAACCCTGCTTCGCGGTGGGGTAAGGGGTCGCCGCATCGCCACCGGGGGCGTGGGCTGAGCCAATTCACGTGAGCTAAGGGCCGGCGGCGCCTGGGGAAGCCTCGGTCTCAGAAGGCTTGTCACCACCGGCCCAGCTCAACGTGATCCGGATATTGTCCGGGCCAAGTATCGGTCTGGCGGGGCCTTCCCAGGGGGACCGGGATGTCCGTCGACCGACTCCTAAAGACTATTTACAGCAGCCATTCCGATCTTGAGTGACCGCTACTTGTCTTTAAGTTGCAGAAGTGACGCCGTGTGCAGGGCGCTACGCACGGAGAAAGCGGACCACTCTATCCCCCGGTAGCGAACGCGGGTGCCCGCAGCGGAATAGCTTTATATATTGAGTCAATGACCGAGACTTCAGTGCAGCACCCAGCCGACAACACCCAAGCGGCCGCCGCCCCCGTAGCCCGGAAGGTCCCCACGGAACGGATCCACCACGGCGACACGTTCGTGGACAACTACGAATGGCTGCGCGCCAAGGACTCCGCGGAGGTGGTGGAGCACCTCAAGGCCGAAAACGCCTACCAGGAGACCGTCACCGCCCACCAGGAACCGCTCCGCGAAGCGATCTTCCAGGAAATCAAGGGACGCACGCAGGAGACAGACTTGTCTGTCCCGAACCGCAAGGACGGCTGGTGGTACTACACCCGCTCCGTGGAGGGCAAGGAGTACGGCATCCAGTGCCGGGTCAAGGCCCAGGACACCGGGGACCCGGTGGCCGACTGGACGCCCCCGGCGGTGGAGGCCGGCGTCGAACTTTCCGGTGAAGAAGTCCTGCTGGACTGCAACGTGGAGGCCGAAGGCAAGCCGTTCTTCGCGGTGGGCGGGACCGCCGTGACAGTGGACGGCAATCTCTACGCCTACGCGGTGGACAACGCCGGCGACGAACGCTTCACGCTGCGCTTCAAGGACCTGCGCACCGGGGAGATGCTGCCGGACGTCATCGAGAACATCTTCTACGGGGTCTCCTTCTCCCCCGACGGCACCCGCCTGTTCTACACCGTGGTGGACGACGCCTGGCGCCCCTACCAGGTGAAGTCCCACGTGCTGGGCACGCCGGTCACCGACGATGAGGTGATTTACCAGGAGGACGACGTCGCCATGTGGCTGGGCTTCGACCTCTCCTCGGACCGGCGCCACCTGGTGCTGAGCATCGGCTGCTCGGAGTACAGCGAGACGCGGCTGCTCCGCTTTGATGATTACGACGCCGGACTCGCCACCGTGATCTCCCGCGACGAACACGTCCTGTACGAAGCCGAACCGTTCCTGCTCGAGGGTGCCGAAAAGATCCTCGTGACGCACAACCGGGACGCCATCAACTCCATGGTGTCGCTGGTGGACCCGGCCGAGCTGACCAAGCCGCTGGCCGAGCAGGAGTGGACCACCGTCGTCGGGCATTCTGACCAGGTGCGCGTCAACGGCGCGGGCGTCACCTCCACTCACGTGATTGTGTCCGTCCGCAAGGACACCATTGAGCGCGTCCAGGTGCTGGCGCTGGCCGGGCTGGGCACGCCCGCGCAGGGCGATCCGGTGGAGCCCGCGTTCGACGAGGAGCTGTACACGGCCGGTGTGGCGGGCTCCGACTTCGAGGCGCCGGTGATCCGGATGGGCTACACGTCCTACTTCACGCCGTCGCGCGTTTACGACTTTGTGCTGCCCACGCCTGCCTTGCCGGCCGGCGAACTGCTGCTCCGCAAGGAGAGTCCGGTGCTGGGCGGCTACTCCTCCGCCGACTACGTGGCGACCCGTGAATGGGCGACGGCGGCTGACGGCACCCGCATTCCCCTCTCGGTGCTGCGGCACGCCTCGGTGGCCCGGGACTCCTCCGCGGCGGGCCTGGTGTACGGTTACGGCTCCTACGAGCTGAGCATGGACCCGGGCTTCGGCATCCCGCGGCTGTCGCTGCTGGACCGCGGCATCGTGTTCGTGATCGCGCACATCCGCGGCGGCGGCGAGCTGGGCCGGCACTGGTACGAGGACGGCAAGAAGCTCCACAAGAAGAACACCTTCACGGACTTCGTGGCCGCCACGGACTGGCTGGCTTCTTCTGGTTGGGTCGCGCCCGGCCGCATTGCAGCGATGGGCGGCTCCGCCGGCGGGCTGCTGATGGGCGCCGTGGCCAACCTGGCACCGGAGAAGTACGCCGCCATTGTGGCCGCTGTGCCGTTCGTGGACGCGCTGACCACCATCCTGGATCCGGAGCTGCCGTTGTCCGCCCTCGAATGGGAGGAATGGGGCAACCCGATCACGGACCCCGAGGTCTACGCGTACATGAAGTCCTACACGCCGTACGAGAACGTTCATTCGGTGGCGTACCCGAAGATCGCCGCAGTGACCTCGTTCAACGACACGCGCGTGCTCTACGTGGAGCCGGCCAAGTGGGTGCAGGCCCTGCGTGCTGTTTCCACTGGGGCTGAGCCGATCGTGATGAAGATCGAGATGGACGGTGGCCACGGCGGAGCCTCCGGCAGGTACGTCCAGTGGCGCGAACGGGCCTGGGACTACGCCTTCGTGGCCGACTCCGTGGGCGCGACAGAACTGCTGCCGGGGGCCGGGCTGAAGTAGGGCTTCATTTCCCCCCATCGATTGCTCCGTAGCCGCCCTTTTGGAACCCCACAAGGGTGGTTACGGAGCAATGGATGGGATTTTTGGCCCCATCAACCCGAATTAGCGCGACCGGGCGTTCCATTCGTCGCGGAGCATGGCGTAGATAACTTCCGTGGCCCACTCGCCCTTGTACCGCCATTTGTCCACGTGTTTGGCCTCGAGGCGCATGCCCAGCCGTTCACAGATGGCGGCCGACGCGGTGTTGAGGGCGTCCAGCTTGGCGTCGATGCGGTGGAAGTCCAGGCCCTCGAACCCAAGCCTCAGCACGGCCTCCGCAGCCTCGGTGGCATAGCCATGGCCCCGCGCACCGGGAGCCAGGCTCCAGCCCACCTCGCCCTGGCCATGACCGGGAAGCCATTTGAGCACCACTTCGCCGATAAGGCCGGGCGAATCCGCCGCCTCAATCGCCAGCGCCACCCAGTCACCCTCCTTGTCGAACACAAAGTTTGCGTAGTGGCCCACCCGTTCCATGCACTGCGTATAGGTCTTGGCCGCCCCGGGCAGGAACCGTGCCGTACCGGGCAGCGAGTGGTACGCATGGAAGGCATCGAGGTCGGCGGCCTCGAAACGGCGCAGGACCAGGCGTTCGGTGCGGATGGGGAGTCGGATATCCGGCATGGTTCGAGCGTACCGTCTCCCGCGGTCCACCCATTTGGGGGTGACCGCGCGAAGGTCAGCCCGGAGCAGGCCGGGAGCCTGGCACCACGGTTTGCCACTAGTGGCCGCTATTCCGGATTCTTAGCGGCCACTATTGGCAAACGGGCGGCCGCGGCCAGCGAAATTACGAGGCAGCCGATGAATCGACGACGGCGGCAGTCGCCTCCGCGATCGCACGCTCCTCGTCCGTGGGCACCACCAGGACGGGGATGAGCGACTCCGCGGTGGAAATCACGCGAGGTTCCTTGGACCGCTCACTGTTCAGCCCGGCGTCGAGCTCTATGCCCAGCGCACCCAGCTTCTCCCCCACCAACGCGCGGAACTGGTGCGAGTTCTCGCCGATGCCCGCGGTGAACACCAGGGCCTTGGCCCCGCCCACGGCCACGTGGTAGCCGCCGATGTACTTGGCCAGCCGGTAGGACGCGACGGCAAGCGCGGTGGCGGCCCGTGCGTCGCCGGCTTCGGAGGCCTCCACGACGGTGCGCATGTCGTTGTTTCCCGCGAGCCCCTTGAGCCCGGATTCGCGGTTGAGCAGGGAGTCGATGTCCTCCGTGGACCAGCCGGCCCGGCCGAGGAACACCAGGATGGACGGGTCCAGGTCGCCGGAGCGGGTGCCCATCACCAGGCCTTCCAGCGGGGTGAAGCCCATGGACGTGTCCACCGATTTTCCGCCGCGGATGGCCGTGACCGAGGCGCCGTTCCCCAGGTGGGCGATCACGCCGTCGAACTCTTCCACCGGAAGGTCCAGCAGCGCCGCCGACTGGTGGGCCACGTACTCATGCGAGGTGCCGTGGAAGCCGTAGCGGCGGATGCCGTGGTTCGTGTAGAGCGAGTCCGGCACCGCGTAGCGCCAGGCGTGCTCGGGCAGGGTGCGGTGGAAAGCGGTGTCGAACACGGCCACCTGGGGCATGTCCGGCCACTTCCTGGCGATGGCGCGGATGCCCAGCACGTTGGCGGGGTTGTGCAGCGGGGCCAGCGGGTTGAGCCGCTCGATGGCGCGGGTGATCTCGTTGTCGATCAGCACGGGCTCGCCGAAGCGTTCGCCGCCGTGCACCACGCGGTGGCCGACGGCGTCCAGCTTCCGGTCGCCCAGCACCTCATGGATGGCGGCATCCACCTGCTCCAGGGCCTCCGCGTGGTCGCGCGGGCCCTCGATCTCGCCGTCGCCCCCGCCGCCGTTGCCCATGCCGATCTTCTCGATCAGGCCCTCCGTGAGGACGCTGTGGGATTCCACATCGCGCACCTGGTATTTGAGCGAGGACGAGCCGGAGTTGATGACGAGGACGAGCACTGGGCCTCCTAAGCCTTGGCTGCTGCGGTGGTCGGTGGAAGTTCGATCGTAGCGTGGCCGGCCACCGGGAGCTGCCGGGTTGCTGTAACGTCGCTGGGGGCCGGGCCCTTCGCCTTGTGCTCCCGGGCCGGCAGGGCTTTTTCCCGCTGCAGGCTCCCGTTGCAGGCGGAGACCGGACAACCCCAACCTCTAAGGACACATGACGACGACCAAACCAGCCGACAATGCAGGCCACGGTCTGCCTCCTGCAGATACCCCAGCCGCCGGGCCGGCGGGGATGCCGTTGGGAGCCAGGCGCCTTGCCCTCATCGGGGGCCTCTGCATTCCGGTGGGTTTGGTCGCCGGTCCGTATCTGTTCGGTGTTCAGGCCGTGGCAGTGGCCGGGGCGGTGGCGGTTGCCGTCGCGTTGTCCTACAGGCTCGGCGAGCGCTGGTTCTCGCCGTGGTCGTGGCTCACCGCAGCTGCCGGCGCCCTCTGGATCGCCTCCACGCTCGGATACTGGGCGACCATCGTGGCGGCTGCCGAAGCGTCTGCTGCCTTGTCTGCCTGGTCCGCTGTGCTGTTCAACATCGGCGTTGGCGCGGTGGTGCTGATGACCGCCGGTGCCCTCGCTGGAGCGATCGCACGGTACCGCGCCGGACGGCAGCCCGGCGCACCGTCGGCCTGAAGCCGGTGTGGGGCGCGCCCCCGTCCCTTACGGGCGGGCTCTGCCGCGGCGGAGACCGGCAGCCATCCGGATTGTCGCCGAAACATGACTTTTCGGTACACCTAAATTAACGCTATCCTCGTCCTAACAGGACCCCGATGACGAGGAACGACGATGACCACCACCACTCTTCCGGCCCGCCCGGCCACGAACGGGCGTTGGTCGCGGCTGCTGCTGATGGGGCCGGCCTTCGTTGCCGCCATTGCGTATGTGGATCCGGGAAACGTCGCGGCGAATCTCACGGCGGGCGCGAACTACGGCTATCTGCTGGTCTGGGTGCTGGTGGCTGCGAATGCCATGGCGGTCCTGGTGCAGTATCAGTCGGCCAAGCTTGGTCTGGCGACGGGGCTCAGCCTCCCGGAAATTCTTGGCAAACGCCTTGGTACCCGTCGGCGGCGGCTGTACTGGGTCCAGGCTGAAGTGGTTGCCGGGGCCACGGACATGGCAGAAGTCATCGGCGGCGCCGTTGCCTTGAACCTGCTCTTCGGGCTTCCCTTGCTGGCCGGCGGCCTCATCATCGGGCTCGCGTCCATGCTGCTGCTGGCACTGCAGTCCGCCCGCGGCCAGAAATCCTTCGAATACGCGATCCTGATCCTGCTCGGGATTATCGCCGTCGGGTTCGTGTCCGGGCTTTTCGTCAACCCCCCGGACGCGGGAGGCGCACTGTCAGGTCTAGTGCCCCGTTTCGAGGGGACGGACACGGTCCTGCTCGCGGCCAGCATGCTCGGCGCGACGGTGATGCCGCACGCAATCTACCTGCACTCTGCCCTGGCCCGGGACAGGCACGGTTTCTCCGAGGACCCTGCCGTCAGGACCCGGCTGATCCGTGCCACGCGCTTCGATGTGGCCGGAGCCCTGTTGCTGGCCGGTGTGGTGAACATCGCCATGCTCCTGCTGGCCGCGTCCAGCCTGCGGGGCATTGAGGGAACGGATACCATTGCCGGCGCCCACGCTGCCGTGACGTCAGCCCTTGGCCCCGTGATCGGCGTGGTGTTCGCGATCGGGCTGCTGGCTTCAGGTCTGGCCTCCACCTCGGTGGGCTGCTACGCGGGAGCGACAATCATGGGCGGCCTGCTCAAGATCCGGGTGCCGCTGCTGACCCGCCGGGTGCTTACGCTGATACCGGCACTGGTCATTCTCGGCGCGGGCATTGAGCCGACCCTCGCCCTGGTGCTGAGTCAGGTTCTGCTCAGCTTCGGGATACCGTTCGCCCTGATTCCTCTGATCCGGCTGACCGGGAAACGGGACGTCATGGGAATCCACGCAGACTCCACGGCGCTGAAGATCGCCGGCTGGACCAGCGCAACGTTGATCGTTGGCCTGAACTGCGTCCTGATCGTCCTGACGATTACCGGGCAGTCCTAAACAAGGCGCCGCCCGCACCTGACCGCCCGGGCACTGCTGTTGCAAGGCACTGCTGTTGGGCGGGCCCGGCTGTTGGGCTGGCGCTGGCTATTGGGCGGGCTCGGCTGTTGGGCTGGCGCTGGCTATTTTGCGGCGTCATCAAGCAACTGCCGGAATTGTTCCTCCGAGTTCAGTGTCAGTTTTTCGCCGTCAAGGAAGAACGTGGGAGTGCCCGTGACGCCCAAGGCGGTACCGTCGGCAACGTCTTTGCGGATCCGGTCCTTGGTTGCCTCATCGGCGACGGCGGCATCGTATTTGCCCAGGTCCAGCCCGAGCTCTTGCGCGTAGGTGCGGAACAGGGCCGCCTGGGAATCCTGCTTTTCACCCCACTGCGGCTGGGTTTCGAACATCTTGGTGTACATCTGTTCGTATTTTCCCTGCTGGGCGGCGGCTTCGACGGCGAGGGCGGCGGTGCCGGAGTTCCGGTGCCCGGGTAGGGGAAAGTACCGGTTCACGAAGGTGACCCGGTCACCGTAGTCCTTCTTCAGTTCCTCCACCAGCGGCACTGCCACACGGCAGGACTCACACTCAAAGTCCAGGAATTCAACCAGCTGCGCCTTTTCGGTGGCCGGCTTCGTGACCCGGTGACTGTCCTCGCGCACGAGCTGGGCGTCGACCGCAGGCTGCACGGCCTCCGGGGTCGGTTTGGTGGCCGTGAAGACCGCGTACCAGATCAGGCCGCCGCCGACGACAACTGCCATCAGGACCCAGAGGACCAGGCGGACTTTCCGGGCGGGGTCGGTGGTGTTCGCGGGCGTGGACGGTGCTGGTGTCATTTAGTGGGGCATGCTTTCCTGGTCGCGGTGGGCGGCGGGTTCTATCTGGAAAGTGGAGTGTTCGACGCTGACGTCGAAGTGTTCCGCGACGCAGTGCTGCAGGTCCGCCAGGATGGTCGCGGCGTGGCCGTCCCTCATGCACGGGTCCTGGACGGTGACGTGGGCGGAGAGCACCGGTGTTCCGGAGCCGACGAGGGAAGCGTGCAGGTCGTGGACGTCGATGACGTGCGGCAGGGCCAGGATGTGTTCGCGGACCTTGCCCAGGTCCAGGCCCCGGGGCACGCTTTCCATTAGCACGTCGGTGGTGTCGCGGAGCAGCTTCAGGGTGCGGGGAATGATCAGCGCGCCGATCAGCAGGGACACGACGGCATCGGCCCTTGTCCAGCCGGTGAGCGCGATGACCACCGCGGCGACGATGACGGCCACCGATCCGAGGGCGTCGTTGAGGACCTCGAGGAAGGCCGCCTTCATATTGAAGTTGTGGTGCCGGCCCGAGGCCAGGACGATCAGGCCGATGGCGTTGCCCGCCAGGCCGATGATGCCGAACCACAGCATGGTGGACCCGCCGACTTCCGGGGGTTCGAAGAGCCGCCGGATGCCTTCGATGATGACGAATCCGCCCACGCCCAGCAGAAGGGCTGCCTGCCCGGCGGCGGCGATGATTTCGGCGCGCTTGTACCCCCACGTCCGTTTCAAGGTGGCAGGCTTCAAAGCCAGCGATGACGCGATCAGTGCGATGAGCAACCCGGCCGAATCGGTGAACATGTGCCCTGCGTCCGCCAGCAGCGCCAGGCTTCCGGTCAGGACGGAGCCGATGATTTCAGCGACCATCACCGCGAAGGTGACGCCGAAGACGATGACCAGTTTGCCGCGCTGACTGGCGGCACCGGCGGCACCGTGTGAGTGGTCGTGCCCGCTCCCCATGGGTCAGACCTT
The DNA here is from genome assembly GCF_056400885.1 of Arthrobacter sp. P4_H3. Taxonomy (NCBI): domain Bacteria; kingdom Bacillati; phylum Actinomycetota; class Actinomycetes; order Micrococcales; family Micrococcaceae; genus Arthrobacter; species Arthrobacter sp. P4_H3. The sequence continues at coordinate 201,861 of NZ_JBFUKK010000005.1, read as the reverse complement.
CCTGCGGGTGTTCAGCGTCAGGGCCTGCGGCCCCTCCTCGGATTCACACCCGGCACAGCAGCCGTCCGTGCTGGCGCCGTGGGCGGTGCCGGTGGTGTTGGGGGCCGTGCCGGTGTTGGGGACGGTGCCGGTGTTGGGGACGGTGCCGGCGGCCGGGTGGGCAGCGGCGGTGTTGTGGACCGTGCCGGCGGTGCTGGGGACCGTGCAGCAGACATCGCCGCGCCAGGCGTTGATGCCTTCCCGGATGGCGATGGCTGCGATCACCAGTGCGGCGCCGGCATCCGCCCACCACCATCCCAGCGTGCTATTCAGGACAAGCCCCGCCAGCAACACCGCAGAGAGATACGTGCACAACAATGTCTGCTTTGAGTCCGCGACCGCCGTCTTGGAGCCAAGTTCCCGGCCCGCGCGGCGCTGTGCCCAGGACAGGACCGGCATGACGGCCAGGCTCAGGGCCGCAATCACGATCCCTGGCGTGGAGTGCTGGGCCTCTCCTCCGCCAGTGAGTGACCTAACCGCGTCGACGGTGACGAACGCCGCGAGGGCGAAGAAGGACACCGCGATGATCCGCAGCGTCAAATGCTCACGCCGTTCCGGGTCCTTGGCGGAAAACTGCCAGGACAACGCCAGCGCGGACGCCACCTCGATGACCGAATCCAGTCCGAAACCGATCAGGGCGGAGGAGTCCGCGACGCCGCCGGCCCACAGGGCCACCACCGCCTCGACGAGGTTGTAAGTGATGGTCGCGGCAGCGAACAGCCGGATCCTGCGGCTCAGTACCGCACGGCGTTCCGGGCTCAACGTGTTCACCAGGACCGTCATGCGAAGCACTCCCCGTCCGGGGCGCAGCAGGACGGATCCACCGCGAGGACAACACCGATCAGGTCCCTGATTGCGTGGCCCAGCCGGGCGTCCGCGAGTTCATACCGACTACGGCGGCCATCCGGGACGGCGACCACAAGTCCGCAGCCGCGCAGGCACGTCAGGTGGTTGGACATGCTCTGCCGCGACACCCCCAGGGAGTCGGCCAGATCCGAAGGATAGGACGGGGCATCTGAAAGGGCCAGGAGGATCCGGGCCCGGGTTGGGTCCGAGACCGCGTATCCGAACCGGGCCAGCACGGGAGCCTTGGTGAGCGTTTCCATTCCACCAAAGTACATCTGTGGATGTACTCACACAAACCTGTCTTAGCAAACCGGGCGTTTCTCAGGCTGTCCGTCCCAGACGATGGTGGGAAACCCCAGCCGTTGCGAAAGGTCCGGCGGGAGCCTAGAGTCGGCGGACCAGTTGGACAACGCACGGAGGACTTTGCCATGACTGATAGCACTTCCCAGCCGGACAGCAACGAGCCGGGCACCGGGGCCAAGAAGCCGGATCCCACCGGCGTCGAAGGTGCCAACCCTGCCTTGGACGACACTGGCAACGTCAAGGCCGCCGAGGTGGGCGAGGCCCCGGAGCCGCCCGAGAATCCGGAAGAGCTGGATCTCACGCCCGAGGGCCCGGCCAACGAGCCGGCCAAGCAGGAGGATCCTGACAGCCCGGCGGAGCCCGAAAACAGCTGACGGCGCCGGCCGCCGTGCCCGGGTACTGCATTCCGCGACCGGGTGCTGCATCCGGTGCCCGGGTACTGCATTCGGCGCCCGTACCCGCGCCGGCCGCCGAATGACCGCGGCTACGCGTGCGCGGCTGCGGGTTCCGGCTCGGCGGCGGGCTCCACGGACTGCGCCTGCACGGCGGTGATGGCCACCGTGTTCACGATGTCCTCCACGGTGCAGCCGCGGGACAGGTCGTTCACCGGCTTGCGAAGCCCTTGCAGGACAGGCCCGACGGCGACCGCTCCCGAGGACTGTTGCACCGCCTTGTAGGTGTTGTTGCCCGTGTTGAGGTCCGGGAAGATGAACACCGTGGCCTGCCCGGCGACGGACGAGCCCGGCATCTTGGACTGGGCAATGGCGGCGTCCACGGCGGCGTCGTACTGGATGGGGCCCTCGACGGCGAGATCCGGGCGGCGCGTCTTCACCAGTTCGGTGGCCTGCCGGACTTTGTCCACAGCCTCGCCGGTCCCGGACCCGCCGGTGGAGTAGGACAGCATGGCCACCCGCGGGTCCACGCCGAACTGCGTGGCAGTGTCGGCCGAGGCCAGCGCGATGTCCGCCAACTGCTCCGCGTTGGGGTCCGGGTTGACCGCGCAGTCCCCGTACACCAGCACCCGGTCCGGCATCAGCATCAGGAACACCGAGGAAACGATCTTCACGCCGTCCCGGGTCTTTACGAACTCCAAGGCCGGGCGGATGGTGTGGGCGGTGGTGTGCGCGGCACCGGAGACCATTCCGTCCACCACGCCGAGCTGCACCATCATGGTGCCGAAGTAGCTGCCGTCCAGCATGACCTCCAAGGCCCGGGCCAGGTCCACGCCCTTGTGCGAGCGCAGCTCCGCGTACTTCTCGGCGAATTGCTGGCGCAGCCCGGACGTGGCGGGATCCACGATCGTCATTCCCGAGAGGTCGATCCCCTGGGTGGAGGCCAGTTCACGGACATCCGACTCGTTGCCCAGGATGGTGAGGTCGCAGACGTCCCGCCGGTGCAGGATCTCAGCGGCCCGCAAAATCCGCACGTCGTTACCCTCGGGCAGCACGATGTGCCGGCGCTGCAGCCTGGCCCGTTCAATCAGGTCGTGCAGGAACCGCAGCGGCGTCATCCGCTCCAGCCGCGGCAGGTGCAGGCGCTCCACCAGCTCGGCCTCGTCCACGCGCCTGGCCCACAGCCCGACGGCGGAGGCCACCTTGCGGCGGTGCCCGGACCAGATTTCGCTCCGGACCTCGGACACCCGTTTGGCGGTGGTGTAGGTGTCGTCCGGGCTGGCGAACACGGGGAACGGCGCCTGCGCCAGCAGCGAGTAGATGTTGGGTTCCGGGGCCAGGCCGCCGGTGAGGATCAGCGCGGACGGCACCGGGAACTCCGGCGAGAACGACGACGCCAGGCACGCGACCATCACATCCGCACGGTCACCCGGCACGATCACCAGTGCGCCGTCGTCGAGCACGTGCAGGAAGTTGGCCACGCTCATGGCCGCCACCTTGATGGAGTGGACGTCGCGTTCCATGTCCGGCCGGCCGGCCACCTGTCGGATCCCCAGGGCCGTGGCCACCTCGCCCGTAGTGGGCCGGGCAATGTCCTCCAGCTCCGGGAAGACATACACGGGCCGGCCGGAGGCGCCGGGCTTCACGGCCGCGACGATCCCGTCCACGTCCTCCGGGTCCGCGCGGTTAACCATGATGGCCAGCAGGCTGCAGCGTTCCGCCGCCAGTTCCTTGCGGGCAACCTCGACGGCGTCAGCCGCCTCCTCGACGGTCCGCCCCTTCGCGCCGACAACCGCCACGACGGAGGCGGCCAGGTTGTTCGCGAGGCGTGCGTTGAGGTCGAATTCGACGGCGGCGTCCTGGCCGGTGAGGTCGGTGCCCTCCACGATCACCACATCGCAGTGCCGTGACATTTCGGCGAAGATCTCCACGCAGCGGGCGTCGATCTCCGCCCGGTTTCCCTCGGCCAGCAGGGCACGGACCTCGGCATATGTCAGGCCGCCGCGGCAGCGGTCGTCGTCGAGATCGAAGCGGGACTTCATCAGCGCCACCATGGGGTCCGACGCGGCGTCGGGGCCGTGGACCACCGGCTTGAAGAAGCCAATGCGGTCCGCATGCCGGTGCAGCGTGTCCGCAAGCCCCAGCGCTATGAGCGACTTGCCGGATCCCGGCGTGGTCGCGCTGACGTAAATCCCCTTGGCCATGATCCGCCCTTAGGTAGTGACGTGGTGGTGCTCCGTCCTTCCATACTTTCATTTGTTGGCGCCGGGGGCGATCCGGCCCGCTTTCTCCGCGGGGGCTTGGGAGTATCGGCGCCGCGTGCTGCTCAGCACGGCCAAACCGTAAACTATGGCGGTGGGGGTCGCGACGGCCGCCAGGGCGACGCCAAGCGGCGACACCTGCCCGTCATGTGCCAACAGAAGCCCGGTGGGACCCTGCAATGCCGTTGTGGCGCAACCAACCCACGTCACCAGCGCTGCCGGCCGTGCGCGGGATGCCGAGCCTCGAGCCAGGAGCGGTGCAAGGAACCCTCCGGCCGCGGCGAGCGCGGTGACAATAAGGACTGTTCGCTGCGCCACCGAGCCCATGGCGGCCGGCCCGGTGGTTCCCGGTCCGAAAACGCCCCAGTAGGCCATCGCCGTAGCGAACCAAAGCATTCCAATTCCGCAGACGACCGTCACGACGGCGTGCGCAGGGGGTCGCGGCCCGGTAGCGATGAGGTTACCCCAGCGGCCGTCTGCGTACAGGGCCAGCAATATCGCCAGTGCGACAGCCATTAGGCCAAACCCGCCATAAATGATCGCAAACATCCAGCCCTCGAGGTTTCCTTCACCGCCGGACGTCACGCTGCCTTCGATTACCAACTGAAGCGCACTGCCCAGGGGAACGCCGATCAAGATGGGTGCGAGCAAGCCAGTAGCAGCACCGGCGACGGCGATGACGGACCACACGGGCAGGCGCCGTCCCCACGGTTGGATCAGCGCCAGGGCCAGCACCACAGCGGACAGGTCCATGCCGATGGTCAGGATGTTTCCGCTGACGAAGCGCGGTGTATCCATCTCGCCCACGCCGGTTCCCGGCCGCATGCCAACCTGAGAGCCTGCCAGCCACGCAATCTTCACCACAGCATAAGGAGCGACCGAGGCTACTACGCCCCAGAAGGCCGCGATCCGCAAGCGTTGTTTTGAAAGCACCATGTTCTTTCCCCCAAAAGCTAGAGACGGTTCTCTAGATGCTGATCTCCAAGATGCCATAGAATGACGGAAATGCCAACGCCCACTTCGTATACCCGAGAGCAAATCCTCGACGCGGCCATGCACGCAGTGCACGAGCACTGGCGCTCAGCGACGGTGGCTCACGTCACTGCCAGGCTCGGCGCCCCGTCCGGTTCGATCTATCACCGCTTCCGCTCCCGGGAGGCGCTCTTCGCCTCGGCCTGGGTTCGCTCCATCGGGCGTTTCCATCGGGAATTGGAGCGCGTTAGTGCCGGCGACCCGGTTGAAGCAATCGTCGAGACTGCCCTGCTCATCCCGCGCTTCTGCCGCGAGAACCCCCTGGACGCCCGGATGATGACCGCGTACCGGTACAACGACCTCATGCAGAACCCCCCGCCCGGCTTGCTGGCGGACTTGGAAAACCTCAACGCCCCCGTCGGCGAAACCCTGAATCGGCTTACCCTTGCCCGCTACGGCCGGGTGACGCCGCGCGGTCTCAGCATCGTTGCTCTCGCCTGCCGCGAGGCACCCATCGGCCTGATCCGTCCGATGATCGGGGACGCGATCCCGCTGTGGATCGACGATGCCGTCCGCGCTGCGAGCACCGGGATCGCAGGCCTGCCGGACGCGCCGTAGTCCAGCGGGATGATCCGCCCTTAGGGTGCGCCTTGGCGGCGCTTCACCCCCGCTCAATGCCGGAATAGGGCCCGGAATCAGCCTCGCGATCATCGACTGCTCTTGACAGCATGCCCCAAAATGGGATTACCTAATGAACATTCGGTAAATAAAGCTGGAGGCAATGACGCATGGCTGAACTAACCATTCCCGGGGCAACCCACCAGATCCTGAAGGACGACTATGCCTCCGAATGGATGGGCATCGAAGTCCTCAAGCTGGACGACGGGCACGCCACCATCCGCATGACGCTCCGGCAGGAAATGCTCAACGGCTTCGGCATGGCCCACGGCGGAATGATCTTCGCCTTCGGCGATACCGCCTTCGCCCTCGCCTGCAACCCCGCCAGCCCGCCACCCGGCGCAGCAGGGACCGAGACCGACACCATCACCGTGGCCGCCGGCGTCGACATCAACTTCCTCAAGCCGGCTTTCCGGGGCCAGGTGATCACCGCCGTCGCCAACCGCCGCGCCCATTCGGGCCGCAGCGGACTGTACGACATCCAGATCTACGCCGCAGACCCACACGTCGCCGCAGGCGCCAACACCGCAGGCACCAACGCCGCAGGCACCAACACGGGCGGCTCCACCGCGGACGCTGCCGCTACCGACACCCCGGGCGAGCTCATCGCCGAGTTCCGCGGCCGCAGCCGCACCATCTCCAAGAAATAGAAACAGGGAACCCAGATGACCCTCCACGCCACTGAACCAGCCTCCGCCACCGGCGCCGTACTGGACCCCGAAGAAACCATGTCCCGCGACGAACTGGAGACCCTGCAGCTCAGCCGGCTCCAGCACACCGTCGCCTACGCGTACGACCGCGTCCCGCTCTACAAGCGCAAGTTCGACGAAGCCGGCGTGCACCCCACGGACCTCCGTGAACTGGCGGACCTGGGCAACTTCCCGTTCACCACCAAGGACGACCTGCGCCAGGAATACCCGTTCGGGATGTTCGCGGTACCGCAGAACCAGGTGGCCCGGATCCACGCCAGCTCCGGCACCACCGGACGCCCCACCGTGGTGGGCTACACCAAGAAGGACCTGGCCGACTGGGCCAAGCTCGTGGCCCGCTGCTTCCGCGCCTCCGGCGTCCGGCCCGGCATGAAGGTCCACAACGCCTACGGCTACGGCCTCTTCACCGGCGGCCTGGGTGCCCACGCCGGCGCCGAAGCGCTGGGCTGCACCGTGATTCCCATGTCCGGCGGGCAGACCGAACGCCAGATCCAGATGATCCAGGACTTCGAACCGGACGTCATCCTGGCCACCCCCACGTACCTGCTCACCATCGCCGACGCGATGGCCCACAAGGGCATCGACCCCGCGTCCACGTCGCTCAGGTACGCCGTGCTCGGGGCCGAACCGTGGACCCAGGAAATGCGCCACGAGCTCGAAGTGACCATGAACATCAAGGCCTGCGACATCTACGGCCTGTCCGAGGTCATGGGCCCCGGGGTGGCCGGCGAAGCCGTGGAAACCCAGGACGGCAGCCACATCTGGGAGGACCACTTCCGCCCGGAGATCATCGACGCCTTCAACCCGGCGCCCGGCAAGGAGAACGTCCTGGGCGACGGCGAGCACGGCGAACTGGTGTTCACCTCGCTCACCAAGGAAGCCCTGCCGATCATCCGCTACCGCACCAAGGACCTCACCCGGCTGCTCCCGGGCACCGCGCGCCCGGCACACCGCCGGATGGGCCGCATCACCGGCCGCAGCGACGACATGATCATCCTCCGCGGCGTGAACCTCTTCCCGTCCCAGATCGAGGAAATCGCCCTGCGCATCCCCGAGCTCAGCCCGCACTTCCAGCTGATGCTCACCAGGCCCGAAGGCCAGCGGATGGACCAGCTAACGGTCAAAATCGAATGCCGCGAGAACGTCACCTCCGCGGACAGTACGACGGCGGCACGCACCCTGCGCGAACAGATCAAGATCCACGTGGGTTCTTCGTGCACGGTGGAGATCGTGGAGCCCGGTTCGCTCGAACGCTCCAGCGGCAAGCTGCGCCGGATCTACGACATGCGCCCCAAGGGATAGCGCGAACGGACACTTAGGGCCCTGGCGTTCAACCCACGACACGGGGATGGTCCCCGGCTACGGCAGCCGGGGACCATCTTTTCGGGAGGCATTCAGTGCACTGCTGCCAATGCGCGACAGCGCTGTGACGTGCCGATGGCTAACCGTCTACCGGGCAACCCAATGTGCCTGATCCCGTCCCGGTCTGTGAAGTCCCGGACTTTGAAGCTGTTCCATTGTTTGGACCGGTCCCCGCGCCGGCAAGTTCCTAATACAAAGTTTCTAGCACCGGCGAATCCCCCAGGCAAGGGTTTTTTGCGGGCGCCTCCCGCCGGTTACGCCGGATGACCGAACGTTCATGAGAAAATAGCCGGTATGTCCACAACTGATGCACCCACCAAGCGCGGCCGCCCGGGATACGACCAGCAGTCGGTGCTGCAGATCGCCGTCGAGGTCTTCAACCGCCACGGCTACGACGCCACGTCCATGGGCATTCTTGCCGAAAACCTGGGCATCTCCAAGTCGGCCATCTATCACCACGTGCCGTCCAAGGGAGACCTCCTCAAGCTCGCCCTTGACCATGCCCTGGGCGGCCTCGAGGCCATCCTGGACCAGCCGGAGGCCCAGACCGGAAGCGCCGACGCACGGCTCGAATTCGTCCTCCGCCAGACCATCTCCGTACTGGTGGAACGCCTGCCGTTCGTCACCCTGCTGCTGCGCCTGCGCGGCAACACGGACATTGAGCGTAACGCGATGGAGCGCCGACGCACCTTCGACCACAAGGTGGCGGAACTGATCTCCGCCGCCCGCGATGAAGGCTCCCTCCGCGAGGACATCGACCCCCGCACCGTCACCCGCCTGCTGTTCGGCACCATCAACTCCATCGTGGAATGGTACAAGCCCGGCGGCTCGCTGTCGCCGGAGAAACTGGCCGACGACGTCATCACAATGGCATTCACGGGGCTCAGCGCGCCACGCTGACGCTGTTCTCCCCCACGTCCTCACCGCGGCTGCGAGGGCAGTCATTGACGGCGGGAATGGCGGCGATCACCCTGTAGTCATGGCCACGAAGTTATCCGAAGTCATCTTCGGCACGTTCCCCCAATTGCGTTACCAGCCCACCGCCAAAAGGGTCCGTGCCATGGTGGGCGGGAACGCCGTCGTCGACACTTTATATGCACTCCTGGTGTGGGAGCCCAAGCGCGTCACCCCCATCTATGCCGTCCCCGAAGTGGATCTTCGGGCCGAACTCGCGCCGCCGCGGCAGGAGCGGGGCGAGGTCACGGAACACGGTTTCAGGCTCGGCTCGGACGGGCCCCCGGCGCTGGATCCGCGCACCGGTTTTGGCCGGCACACGGCGCCCGGTGAGGAGTTCGACGTCGTGACCTCCGGGGCGAGGCTGCCCCGGGCGGCCTTCCGGCCGGCGGACCCCGACCTCGCCGGCTATGTGGTGCTGGATTTCAAGGCCTTCGACTGGCTGGAGGACGATGAGGAAATCATCGGCCATCCCCGTGATCCGTTCCACCGGGTGGATATCCGGGCGTCGTCGCTCACCGTTGAAGTCAGGCTCGACGACGTTACGCTGGCCACCACGAACGGTGCCCAGCTGCTGTACGAAACCATGCTGCCGGTGCGCTACTACATCCCTCCGGCGGACGTCCGGCTGGACATCATGGAGGCCAGCCCCAAGAAGACGGTGTGCCCGTACAAGGGAACGGCAAGCTACTGGACCTACCCGCAGTCCGAAAACGGTCGGAACATCGCGTGGATGTACGACCTGCGGTTCCGCGACGCCGCACAGATCCATGGGCTGGTGAGCTTCTTCAACGAACGGGCGGACATCACGGTGGACGGCGTCAGGCAGGAACGGCCGGTGACGCCGTGGTCCACGCCGCCGGAATCGCCGTGAGGCCGAGTGATTCCTGGTCGCCCTGAGGCAGGGGTCATCCTGATGCAGGGGTCATCCTGATGCAGGGGTCATCCTGATGCAGGGGTCATCCTGATGCAGGCAAAAGATAAGGCGTCCCGCTGAGCCGGAACGCCCGTCTTCTTCGCCCTGGCCGGCCTGGTCACCGGCAGGGGCCCACAGCCGCTAGAGCTGGTACTCGGCCTGCTGGATGCCGAGGGTTTCGTGAACGCAGAGAATATTATTCTCTGTGTCCATGAACCATGCGCATTTTTCGGAATCGGTAGTACAAATGTGGTGTTCGCCAGTCTTCAGATCAGGGCGATCGTAGTCCTGGAACCGGACGCCGCGGGCTTCCATTTCATCAACGGTCCGCTCGATGTCCCTGACCTCAAAGCTCAGCGTGGTGTGCTCGGAGTGCCTGCCATCCTTTACGGGCATCAGCTGCAGCATGGGGCCGTCGCCGCTGCCAAACAATTCGCTTCCGTCATCTGCCACGCCGCGATGAGGCAGTCCGAGTGTTTCCGCGTAAAAACGACGGGCGCGCTCTTTGTCATCCACGGGCAGGACGGTTGTGGCTGTGTTCAATACTAGGGTCATTTCGCCACCTCCTACGCTGAAAATTTTACGCCGGGGCAGGGCGGAAAGATCTTACGAAACCCTCTCTCAGATCCTGCCGCCCAAACCCCCAACGCTCTCTCACCGGGGTGAGAGAGCGTCGGGGGAAAACCCACCAAAAGTGAGAGAGCGTTGGGGGGAAACCCACCAAAAGTGAGAGAGCGTCGGGTGGGCGCTACTTCTCCACGAGGGTGAGGACGTCGTAGGTGGCCACGATTTCGTCGTTCTGGTTGGTCAGGACGGCGTCCCAGGCCACCTCGCCGTACTCGTCGGTCTCGCGCGGGGTGATCTTCTTCGCCGTCAGGGTGACGCGGATGGAGTCCCCCGCGGCCACCGGAGTGATGAAACGCAGGCTCTCCAGGCCGTAGTTGGCCAGAACGGGACCCGGAGCCGGCTCGACGAACAGCCCGGCACCCCAAGCCAGCAGCAGGTAGCCATGCGCCACGATGCCCGGGAAGAACGGGTTGGCTTCGGCGGCCGCCTGGTTGGTGTGCGCGTAGAAGGTGTCGCCCGTGGAATTGGCGAACGCGGTGATGTCCTCCAGCGTGACCTGGCGCAGCTCGGACCGGACAGCGTCTCCGATGTGCAGGCTCGCCAGCGACTTCCGGAACGGGTGGGTGCCTTCGGTCTCAATCGTGAAGTTGCGGTCCGCGCCCGTGTGCCAGACGCCGGTGACGGCGGTGAGCATGTTGGGCGAGCCCTGGATGGCGGTGCGCTGCATGTGGTGCATCACCGAGCGGATGCCGCCCAGTTCCTCGCCGCCGCCGGCGCGTCCCGGTCCGCCGTGGACCAGGTGCGGGACCGGTGAACCGTGGCCGGTGGAGCTGCGGGCGTCCTCGCGGTTGAGCATCAGCACGCGGCCGTGGTGCGCGGCAATCCCGGTGACCAGTTCGCGGGCGACCTCGGGATCGTTGGTGCACACCGAAGCCACCAACGAGCCGCCGCCACGGGCGGCGAGGCGCACGGCGTCGGCCAGGTCGGTGTAGCCGATCACCGAGGACACCGGGCCGAAGGCTTCCAGCGAGTGGACTTCCTCGGCTTCGGCGTCCGCCCAGCTGAGCAGCACCGGGGACATGAAAGCACCGTCTTCGACGACGCCTTTGGCTCCGTCGGCGCGGGTGACCGACGGCGAATCGAGGGTGCCGTACGCAAGCTCGCCGCCGGCGTCGAGCATGGACTGAACAGCGGCGCGGACATCGGCCAGCTGCTCAAGGGAAGCGAGCGCACCCATGGTGACGCCCTCGGCACGAGGATCACCCAGCACCACGCGTTCCTCGATGCGGGCACCCACGGCGGCAACGACGTCGGACACCAGCTCCCGGGGCACGATGGTGCGCCGGATGGAGGTGCACTTCTGACCGGCTTTGACGGTCATTTCGGTGACCACGGACTTGATGAAGGCGTCGAACTCGGGCGTGCCCTTGACCGCGTCCGGGCCCAGGATGGCGGCGTTGAGCGAGTCCGTCTCCGAGGTGAAGCGGACGCCGCCCTGCACAACGTTCGGGTGCGACTTCAGCGCGTTGGCCGTCGACGCGGAGCCGGTGAAGGCCACCAGGTCGCGGTAGTCGAGGTGGTCCAGGATGGTGCGGGCCGAGCCGGAGATGAGCTGCAGCGAGCCCTTCGGCAGGATGTTGGACTCGATCATGGCCTTGACCACGGCCGCGGCCACGTAGCCCGTGGGAGTTGCGGGCTTGACGATGGTGGGAACGCCGGCGATGAAGGCGGGCGCGAACTTCTCCAGCATGCCCCACACCGGGAAGTTGAAGGCGTTGATCTGCACGGCGACGCCCGGGATGCGGGTGTAGATGTGCTCGCCGGCGAAGGAACCGTCGCGGGACAGCACCTCCATGGGGCCGTCCACCACCACCTGGGAGTTGGGCAGCTCGCGGCGGCCCTTGGAGCCGAAGGTGAAGAGCACGCCGATGCCGCCGTCGATGTCCACCATGGAATCGATCTTGGTGGCACCGGTCTGCGCGGACAGCTCGTAGAAGTGGTCGCGGCGCGCGTTCAGGTACTGCGCCAGTTCCTTCAGCTTGAGGGCGCGCTGGTGGAAGGTCAGCGTGCCGAGTTCCTTCTGGCCGGTGGTGCGGCCGTAATCCACGACGTCGGCAAGGTCCAGTCCCTCGGTGCTCACCTTCGCGAGGAGTTCTCCTGTGCTGGCGTCCAGGACCGGAACAGCGGAAGCCGCGGCTCCGGCGTCGGGCGTCCACCAGGAGTCCCGGACGAAACTGGGGACTGTCTCAACAGTGTCCAGTGAGGATTTCGGAGCAGTTGCTGTGGTGGTCATCGTTGACGGGTCCTTCCAACGGGGGGCAAGATCTTCACGGTCAGAGCATTACTGACCGTCCGTTCGGTAATATGTCTACAGTACATGAATGTGCCTTGCTGCACACTAGAGGAAGACCAAGGAAAGAAAGGTGGCCATGCAGCCCGAAACAGGCAGCCCGGAACTGTGGAAAATCACACTGGGCGAACTCGACGAGAAAATGGGCGTGAAAATCCTCGAGGAATCAGTGGAGCGCGTTGTCGCCACCATGCCTGTGGAAGGTAACCGGCAGTCGTTCGGGCTGCTCCACGGCGGTGCGTCACTGGCCGTGGGCGAGGCCGTGGGGTCCTGGGCCGCCGTGATCCACGCCAGCACCCTGGGCAAGACGGCGGTGGGTGTGGACGTGTCCGCGACCCACCACAAGTCAGCGCGCGAAGGGCAGATCACCATCACGGCCACGCCCATCCACCTGGGCGGAACGCTGACCACGCACGAGGTCCTGCTCACCAACGACGCCGGCCAGCGCCTGTGCACCCTGCGGATCACCAACCTGCTGCTGGACCGGAAGAACTAACGACGCGGGGGAAACTTGCCCGTGCCGGGACTTATGGCACGTTCGAATCGGCTCAGCTTCCATGAGACTGAGAAGGGAAGGAGGCCCCGTTATGACTGTTCTTGTGGCCTATGCAAGCGAGCTGGGTTCCACCAGGGAGATAGCCGAGCACATGGCCTCCCGTATTGCGGTTGCACTGGGCGCGGTCGAGTGCCGGTCCGTGGAGGAGGTCGATTCTGTCTCCGGTTACGACGCTGTCATAGTCGGCAGCGCCATCCACAACCAGGCGTGGCTACCCCCGGCTGCGCTGTTCTTCACCCGCTTAGCACCCGAGCTGGCCAAACGACCCGTCTGGGCCTTCAACGTAGGGATGTCAGATGCATTGCCCAAGCCGTTCCGCAAGCGCGGTGCGGCACTGCAGCAGAAGCGTCTGAGAGGTCTTCTGCCCGAGGAAGTTCCGCTTCGCGACCACAGAATCTTCTCCGGTGTCTACCAGTCCGATCAGATGCCAGTACCGCTCCGGGTCTTGTTCCGGTTTACCGGTGGCCAGTTCGGGGACTTGCGGAACTGGGCGGCTGTCGACGCCTGGACGGATCAAATTACAGCCCAACTCGCTAAACCTGCTTCCACGGCTTCAGGCAGCATCACGCCATAGCTTCTCCTCACGGGCTGGCAGGACCGGCTGCTACCCTTTTTCCATGCGCCCGGCAACACACCGGCTCGCCGCGGTCGACGAGGCGAACTTGGTGCTTGACCACGCCGGTCAGGTCAACGTTTTCCTGGTCGCCGGCCTGCTGACGGCGGGCGGCTTCGTCGGTCCCGATGGCACGCCTGACCTGACCGCCCTGCGCGCTTCCCTTCGCGATCGGATCACGACGCTGCCGCAGCTCCGGAAGATAGCTGTGGCCACGGGTCGCCGGCATCGCTGGGTTGAGGCGACGCCCGATCTCGAGCACCACATCCGGCTCATTGAGGCCGTCGACGGGCTCGCTGGCTTCGAGCAGACGTGCGGGGAACTGATGAGTGCGCCGCTGGGACTGGATCGTCCATACTGGGAGATTCTGGTGGTGCCGGGTGCGACCGTGGGTGGGCTCGGGGTCGTGCTGCGCATCCACCATGCTGTCGCCGACGGGGTGGCGGCGGCAGCGATCGTACAGCAGCTCTTCGACCCCGTGGAATCGCGGGGGACGCCGGCGCACGTGCCTCGTGTCCTAGTGCCGAGGCAGGCACCGCGACGCGACCTACGGCAGATCCTCGGACGGCTCGGCTTCGGTCTGCGCCGCATGCAGATGACCCTGAGCGGTCGTGAGGTCGGTCCCACGGTGCTGCTCGGTGAGCGTAGTGCGCATCGCGGGGTTGTGTTCCTGGATGCCGACCTCGCTGCGCTCGAGGCGCATGTTCGGCCGCTCGGCGCCACCGTCAATGATGCCCTGCTCGCTGCAGTGGCGTTGGGTTACCGGGCGGCGCTTTCCACCGCCGGAGAGCGGATCCCTGCCCGGCTACCCGTCTCCGTGCCGGTCGCACTGCAGCGCCGCGGGACAGCGGGGAACCAAGTCGGGGTCATGCTCGTGCGGCTGCCGCTCGGCGAGGTCGAACCCGACGAACGCGTCCGGCTCATCGCGGAACAGACCCGGGAGGAGAAGGCGCGGGCGAGGGAGCAGGGAACGCTCGAGTTCATGCGCGGCCCGATCGGCGTACGCATCATGGACCGCATGGCTCGAAGGCAGCATCTCGTCGCAGGGTTCGTCACCAACGTGCCAGGCCCGGCCGGCACCTTTCGCCTCGCAGGCGCCCCGGTCGTCGCGATCTGGCCGGTTGCCGTGCTCGCCGGCAACGTACGGCTCGGCGTCGCTGCTGTCTCCTACGCCGGCCGGCTCCACTGCGGCATCCATTTCGACGCGGAAAACGTGCCCGGAGCAACCTTCGCGCGCGCTATGGGCGAGGAACTGGCGCGGCTGGGCTCGTGACCCCAAAAAACTTCATGACTTTGCATCCAAAGAGGGCCTCCGGCCGGTAGTAAGGGCGTAAGCACAAACACAGCCCGTCACCGGGCGTCCCTCTGAGGAGTTTGAAATGCACAAAACAACCTACGCCGCCGGAGCACTGTCGCTCCTGGCTGCACTGACCTTCGCGACCCCGGCCCAGGCCGGCGGCTGGCACCACGACGATGCCCCTGCGAAGCTCTCGGTCCTGCACGGCGTGCCCGGCCTGACCGTGGACGTGTGGGTGGACGGCAACCTCACGCTGGATGACTTCACCCCCGGCACCCTGGCCGGTCCGCTGGAGCTCGCGGCCGGCGACTACGAAATCGCCATCACCGCCGCGGACGCCACCAGCGCCGACAATCCCGTCATCGGGCCGGTGGACGTTGAACTCGACGGCGGCGGAGACTACACGGCGGTGGCCCATCTCGACGCCGACGGCGCCCCGACGGCCACGCTGTTCGCCAACGACACGAAGGCCCCGCGCAACGACAGCAAAGGCAAGCTGACGGTCCGGCACGTAGCCGCGGCCCCCGCCGTCGACGTCCTGGCCGGCGGAACGGCCGTGATCGAGGGACTCAGCAATCCGGACGAGGCGACCCTGAAGCTGGAGGCCGGGACCGTCTCGGCGTCCGTTGCCGCGGCCGGAACCACAGCTCCGGTGATCGGGCCGGCTGACGTTACCGTCGAGGCCGGCAAGAACACGATTGTCTACGCCTGGGGAAGCCTGGCCGACGGCACGCTGGCTGTGGCTGTCCAGGCAGTTGACTCCTCCGAGCGGTGGTGCGGACGCCACTGAGGCCGCACCTAAGAACGTCGTGCGCCTTCACTGAAAACCGCTGCCGGCGGGGCCGCCTGACAGGCGGCCCCGCCGTCGTGCCCGCACCGCCTGCGTCAGCGTGCCCCCGCCCCTGCGTCAGAGTGCCCCGCCCGCCGCTTCCGGCGTTGCGGAGTCGTGGCTGGCGCCGCCGTGGCCGCCGCCGTGATGGTGACCGCCGTGGCCTCCTCCGTGACCGCCGCCCCCGCCGCCGCCGGAGTCGCCCACCCTTTCGCGGGCAAGGAACATTTCGACATCGAAGAGGTTGTCCGCGCGGCGCGCAACATTCAGGAGCGTGGACATGGATGCCACCTCTTCCACCTGCTCCTTGAGGAACCAGAGCATGAACTGCTCACCCAGGGGGTCGTTTTCCGCCCGCGCCGTCGCGAACAGCTCCTTGATGCGGTCCGTGACTTCGACCTCCTGGGCCAAAGCCAGGACCAGGGGTTCCTCCGCCGACGTGAAGTCGTTCCGGACCGGCTCAATTCCGGGGATCGTGATCCTGATGCCGCGGTCCAGGATGTACCGCACCATCATCATGGCGTGGTTCCGTTCCTCCAGCGACTGCCGGTAGAAGTGCTTGGCCAGCCGGGGCAAATCCTGCCCGTCGAACCAGGCGGCTATGGCGATGTACTGCTGCGATGCTGCGAATTCGTTGCCCACCTGTTTGGCAAGCAGGTCATTGAATGTGGCGCTCATGGGGCACTCCTCGAGTCGGGGTACAAGGCTGAGGACCTGCGGCACAAAGGCTCGTCTTGGCCCGGGGTTGCCGGAGGGCCTGAAATGAGCTTGCTCCGGTGCGGCGTCGGCGGTCAAGACCCTCCCGGCAGCTGCCCTGGCGCGCACCCATGGGTGCGCCTCTCGCCGCATCCATCGCCGCATCTATGGCGGACCGTCAGGCGGCACGGCATAATGTGGTTCCACAGGTCTCACTGCCGCTCGAAGGAGCCACCGATGACGCCTGCCGGCCCGCAAGATTGGGACGCTGCTCTCGATCATGCGTTCGCAGCCGGCCAGGAAGCTGCACTCGCCGAGGCCTACAGGCGGCTGAGCCCGCTGGTGTACACCCTGGCACTGCGATCGCTGGGGGAACGCGCAGCAGCCGACGACGTCACCCAGGAAGTGTTTATCCGGGCCTGGAAATCACGCTCCAGCTACCGGCCCGAAGCCGCCCGACTGCCGGCCTGGCTGGTGGGGATCACCCGCAACGCCATTGCCGATGCGTTGTCCGCCCGCATGCGCCGGCAGGAGTTGGAGCACGCGGCCGGCCAGTTTGCAGGTGATGGCCTCGCCGCAGCTCCACCGGCAGCTGACGTGGAAGCCGTGGCCGACCGCATAACCTTGGAGGAAGAGCTGGAGCGGTTGGGCGATCCACAGAAGGCGATCATGAAGCTGGCGTTCTACGAGGACCTCACACACGATGAGATCTCGTCGCGCCTGCAACTGCCGCTCGGTACCGTCAAGAGCCATATCCGGCGCAGCCTCACCCGGATGCGGACCCGCCTGGAGGTGGGCCATGAAGCATCTTGACGACGAGCAGCTGAGCCTGATGGCCCTTGGTGAACCAGCACTGACGCCGGCCGAGGCTGACCACCTGGCGTTCTGCAGTGACTGCGCCGGCACTCTCGCGGCGCTGGAACGCACCGTCCATGCCGCCACGATCGATCCCGCCGAAGTGGAACTGGCAACGCCCGGACCGCACAACTGGACAGCCATCCACCAGGCGTTGGGCCTTTCCCCTGACCAGGCGCATGACCCGTTGGGCCGGAAGGGGTCGTGGGGCAGTTCAACGACGACGACGGCGGGCACCGCGACTGAGTCACCGACGACGGCGGGCACCGCGCCTTTCCGCACTCGCGTCCGCGAACGGCGTCCCGGTTCCACGGGCCGCCGGTGGGTGGCGACGGCCGCAGCGGCTGGGATCATGCTCGGCGCCGCCGCTGTGTGGGCAGCCTACAACTTCCTCGGGCAGGGCCCGGAAGCGGCGCCTTCACCCACCCCGACAGCTCCCCAGGCCGTGGTCATCGCCCAGGCGCCGCTGCAGCCGTTGGAGTCCTACACGGCCAACGGCAAGGCCCTGGTGGAGAAGCTCCCCGACGGATCCCGCCAGCTGGTGGTCCAGCTGTCCGACGGCCAGGTCAGCGGCTTCCGCGAAGTCTGGGTGATCTCGCCGGACCTGAGCAAACTCGTCAGTCTTGGCGTGCTGGATGGCGAACCCGGCGTCTTCGCGATCCCCGAAGGACTCGATCTTGCCGAGTACCCCATCGTGGATGTCTCCAACGAGCCGTTCGACGGCAACCCCGGGCACTCCTCGGACAGCATTGCCCGCGGCGAGCTGGCCGCTGAAAACTGAGAGGCTGGCGGGGGTTACACCCAGCTTCCTGTGCGGTGAAAGTGCCAATCGGCCCATAAGTGGACGGACCCTGCCTGCTAGGTTTGGTGTGCTGAGCAACGAACACCACCTGCTTAAAACCGGTATCACCGGAAGGGATCCATCATGCTCTCAGACACCTCCGCTCCTGTCATCAAGGCAACGCTGCCTGTCGTAGGCGAGCACATCGAGGAGATAGCCAAACGGTTCTACCAGCACATGTTCGAGGCGCGTCCGGACCTTCTGGACGGCCTCTTCAACAGGGGTAACCAGGCGGACGGCCGGCAGCAGCAGGCATTGGCGGGCTCCATCGCGGCATTCGCCGGATTCCTCGTGGACAAACCCGATCAACTGCCGGACCATCTGCTCTCCCGGATAGCCCACAAGCACGTCTCACTCGGCCTGAGCCCGGACCAGTATCAGGTTGTCCACGACCATCTGATGTGGGCCATTGTGGATGTGCTCGGAGACGCCGTCACACCCGACGTCGCAGCGGCCTGGGACGAGGTCTACTGGCTCATGGCCAACATGCTCATCAACAAGGAGCGGGGACTCTACAACGCCGTGCATCTCTCGCCCGAGACGATCTGGCGGACCTGGCGCGTTGCCCGGCGGATCCAGGAAACTGACGACGTGGTCACGTTCATCGTGGAACGGACCGACGAGCGCGACGTCAAACCGTCCCTGCCCGGCCAGTACGTCACCATCAAGATGGCCATGCATGACGGCGTGCACCAGCCCAGGCAATACAGCCTCACCAGGGCCGACGACGGGCATCACCGGCAGTTCGCGGTGAAGCGGGTTCATGGCCTCCCGACGCCCGATGGCGAAATGTCCAACTTCCTCCACGACGAGGTCCACGAGGGCGACGAGGTGGTGCTTTCGGTACCCTTCGGTGACGTGGTCCTGGAATACACGGACAGGCCTGTGGTCCTGGCCAGCGCGGGCATCGGCATCACGCCCATGGCTGGAATGCTTTCCCATCTGGTGAAGTCCGGTTCCCGACGCCAGGTCATGCTCCTGCACGCGGATGACTCGGCAGAATCTTTCCCGCTGCGGGCCCAGGTCACCGAGGATCTGGCAAAACTGCCGGACGCGTCGTTGAGCACGTGGTTCCTTGAGCCTGCGGTCCCGGGGACGGGCGGAACCGGCGGGGCCGGGGGTGCGCCGGAATTCGAAGGTTTTATGGACGTCAACGCCGTCGATCTGCCCGACGACGCCGAATACTATCTCTGCGGCCCCCTGCCCTTCCTCAAGTCAGTCCGGAGCGCGCTTGTTGCACAGGGCGTCCCGGCCAAGGACATCCAGTACGAAGTGTTCGGCCCGGACCTCTGGCTGGCCGATTTCCAGTAGCACTGAGTTTTTGTCCACTTATCGCGAGATATGGCACCTTTTGGACGCAATAAGTGGACAAAAACTCGAGGGCGTCTTGCTCAGCGGCGGGAGCGGCGCCTGGCCAGGACCAACGCGATGCCGCCGAGGACCAGAACCCCGGCCCCGACACCCGCAGCGGTGAGCAGGCCGTCGGCGCCGGTGGCCGGCAACTGGCCCGAGATGCCTGCCGGGGTGACGCCGGCGGGGGTAATAGCGGCGGGGGCAACCACTGGAGCGGGGTCAACCACAAAGGTGACGGTCACCGGAACCGAGGCAACGCCGTCGACCGTTTGGCTGGCCGACGCCGTATGCGTGCCGGCCGCGAGTCCCGCCGGAAGCGGCGAGCTCCAGGTGCCGTTCGACGGGGCCCGCGCCGGTGCGGCGCCGTCGATGGTCACGGTCACCGCCGCGCCGTTGAGCGCGGTACCGGTGATCTGGCCGGGAACCGCGTCGTGGGCAAAATGCTGGCCGCCCTGGATGTTGGTGACCGCGGGCGCCGGCGGTGCAACCGTGAAGGTCCGGCCTGCCGGCGGGCTGTCTGCGATGCCGCGGGCGGTCTGGACTGCCGTGACGGTGAAGGAACCGGCCCCCGCGTTCCCGGTGACGGGCACGGTCCAGTTTCCGTCGAGGCCAACCACGGCCTGCCCGGAGGCATCCCCGGAGATTTGCACGGTGGCGCCGGGGGTACCGGTGCCCTGAATGCGTTCGAGCGCCGTGAGGACTTCCCCGTCAGCCGGGCTGGCAATGGAAGGCGCCGGGAGGTCGGACGGCAGCACCGTGACGTCGAACGTACTGGCGCCGGAGTGGCTGAAGCCGTTGATGGTTTCGGCCGTAAACCGCAGCCGGCCGGCCGGAGACGGAGCAGTGAACTGCCAGTGCCCGGAGGCGTCGACGGGCACCTCTGCGGGAGCCTGGCCCGGCACCGTGATGCGGACGGTTGAACCTGCGGCGACGGCGGAGGCCGGAGCTGCCGGAACCTGTCCGGTGATGGGCTGCCCGAGCGCCACTCCGCCGCCCCCGGGCGGTTCCGTGAGCACGGGTTTGTTGAGGAACAGCTGGAGCTGAACACCGGGAAGCCTGGTCATGGCGTCCTCCAGGGTGGTGGCCACGGCGAAATTCGACGCTGAACCTGGCGCGTCACCCGCAGAGTGTGTGCCGACGGCGAAGTTTCCGCTGATCCACGGGCCGCCGGAGTCGCCGCCGCTGGACTGGACCGAGTTGGACAGGAAGCCGCGGAACGCCCGGAGATCGGAGGGGTCAGTGGCGGAATTAATGCCGCCCACGACGTAGATTCCCACCTCATCCACCGTGCCGCAGGACCAGCCGTCGGTGCGGCCGGAGCGGCAGACGGCCTGCCCGGGCGACGGCGGCGCGGTTCCGATGATCTTCACGGCCGTGGCACCGGGGTTTGTGGGAGCATCCCAGCGGGAGGCTGCAGGCTGAACAGCCAGGCCGGAGCGGATGGACTCGATCACTGCGATGTCCGTGCCGATGTTTCCCGGGTTGGCCTCGTCACCGGTGATCCACGAGTTTCCCGGCCCGCCGAACTGGCTGAAGCCGAGGGTGCCGAGAAGGTTGTTGGTTGGCGATTCGGGACGTTCCACGTTGGCCGTTGAAAGGGTTCCGTCGTCAGTGCAGTGGCCGGCGGTAAGAACTATCGGCTCCCCTGCCGGGCTGTAGGCGCCATACCCTGCGGAGCAGATGATTCCGTTGTTGAGGACAAACCCCTGCCCGCCGAAGAAGTCCTCCTCCGGGGCGAGCGGTTCGCCCTGCTCCAGCCGTACGTTCGAGTACCGCGCCACGAACTCGGACGGCGAGGCCGCCGGGGCTGACGATGTGGTGGCTGCGTGTGGGGCGGCGCCGGCCGGGGCCGCCGGGGCCGCCGGGGTTGTCGGGGTTGCCGGGGTTGCCGGAGCAACACCGGCCTCCGCCTGGTTGGTGCCGCCGGTGCGGATCACAAAACTGCCGTTGGCGTAGGCGACGGCCTGAAGGCCGGCGGCGCCAACTTCGCTGACGTAGTCCTTGAACAGCTGGTCCGTGCTGGCCGCGACCCGGTCCGGCGTTTCCGCGTCGGATGGTGTTCCCGCTGCGGCAGCAGCGCTGGGTGACGGCGCCGCGGGCGACGGTTCAGGGGCCGTCGGCGCCCCTCCTGATGGCTTCGGGGCCGGCGCCACCAGGACGAATTCACCGGACACACCCGGCTGACCCGCCGCGCCGGATCCTGCAGCATTGAGTTCAGCCACACGGGCCGCAAGCTCCGGGCCACTGCCCTCGACCACAATCCGGCCGTCCTTCAAGCTGATTCCCACATAGCCGGGCAGTCCGCGCAAGGAGGCAACGGCGTCGGCCGCGCGTTTGCCCTGGTCACCGGCGGCATTGAACTGTTCGAGCGTCATTCCCAGGTCGCGGAGGACGGCCTCCGTCAGGCCGGCATCGCTGATCGCGGGCGCGGAATCGCCCGCTTCGGGGGCCTGCGCAGCCACGGCGGGCGCCACCGGCGCCGCGGGCCCCGCGGGAGAGGCAGCAGGCGCCGTAGTGGCAGCAGCCGCTGAAGGACCAGGGAGCGGCGGACCGGACTCTGCGGCGGCGGGGCCTGCGAGGAAGGTGGAGCCGAGGGCCAGGGCGGCTGCGGCAGCGAGTCCCAAGGCGCGGTTGAAGCGGTTACGGCCGGAATGATGCGTCAAAGCGTCCCCCAAGTTTCGTTCACATCGCCACCCTTGTTGCCAGCCGGGACCGGATCGCAGCCAGCTCGGCCACGGTGATCCCGTGCCGCAGAAGATAGTTTGTGGTGTCCAGCCGCCGGACGAACTCGAGGGCTCCGCCGCCGCGCTTCTCCAGCAGGGGCAGCAGGGCGTGTTCCTCCAGGTAGCGCTCGTGCTTGTGGGGCACCGTGGCCGTGCGGTGGCGTTCGTTGATTCCCCGCATGGCGGCCTGATAGCCCGAAACAATCTCGTGGTCACCGGCGCCCGTGAGGTCCTGGAGCATGGCAGCGATCATGCCGCTGCGGTCCCGCCCGGCCGAACAGTGGATCACCACACCGGCGGGCGCAGCGGCGACGGCCCGGAAGACGGCCACGAGCCTGTCCGGAAACAGCCGGGCGTTGGCCGCGTAACAGTCCGGATCGTTCAGGTACGGGGAACAGAGTTCCTTGAACTCCGGGTGCTCCGGGTCTTCGGTGGGAGCATGCACCACGTCGAACGCCGCCAGCACGTCCGCGCCCACCTCGGGATCGGTCTCCCGGCGGCCGTGTTCGGCAGCGTTCCGCAGGTCGATCACCGTGCGGACGCCGTCGTCGTACGCCTGTTTCCAGCCCGCTTCGGTGACCCATTCCCGGCGTCCCATCCGGAACACGCTGCCGGAAATGCGCCACGCATTCACGGCTCCGTCCCAGTGCACGGGCTGTCCAGGCTGTTCCATCCAGCCAGCTAACCACAGACCCCTGCATCCGGCACCGGTACTCGCCGAAAAATGAGGTGCCAGCAAACAAACGGGTATGCCAAACGGTGTTCGCAGGGCCGGCGCAAGCGTACTCTTGGGCGTACTTGCGGCTTTGCCGCCCGCCCGCGGCACGCAGCCCGGCGCACAATTCAGAACAAAGGGGAAACTGATGGGTGACCGGATATTACGACGGCGGCGCGCGGCCTTCGCGGCAGGCCTGGCGACGCTTGCACTGGCGTTGGGAACCGCGGCGGGTCCGGCGACAGCCGCTCCGGCCCTGGCCTACGTTGCACTGGGTGACTCATTCGCTGCCGGACAGGGAGCCGGCCCGTATTTGGATGAGTGCTTTCGCAGCTCGCTCAGCTACCCGGCCGACGCCGTAGAAAAGAAGACCGTGCGCCTGGCCATCAATGCCGCGTGCCAGGGATCCACCACGGAAGTGGTTGTGGCCACGCAGCTCGAACGTCTGAACAAGAGCGTTGCGGTGGTGACCATTACCGCAGGAGGCAACAACCTCGACACCACCGGTCTGTTGGCCGTGTGCACGTCACCGGGCCAGGAGGCCGCCTGCTTGCAGGGCCTGCAGTCCCGTTCGATCGCGCTTGCCGAGGCACAGACCGGTTCCGGGCCCCTGTTCCAGGGCCTGGTGACCATGATCAACGCAGTGAAGGCCACGGCACCCGATGCCCGGGTCTATGTGACCGGATATCCGCTGCTGTTCCATTCACCTGAGCCCGGTTCGCTCCAGGAAACCGTGAACGGACTCACGCTGGGGCTCAATGCCGTGATCGCAGGGGCAACCGGTGCCGACGGTCCCGGAGGCGCACAGTACGTGGACGTAGCCGGAGCCTTCCTGGGCCACGGGATCGGCTCCGCGGACCCCTGGATCAACTACAACCCGTTTGTGCCGGGGCCGGAGAACTTCCATCCCAACGCGGCCGGGTACCGGGCCTACTCCGCGGCCCTCACCGCGGCCGGCGCCTACTCCATCCCCTAGCGCTGTTTCGCGAGCCTGAACTCCAGGCCGGTGCGGACCATCGGCCATTCGTGCTCGAGGATCGAGAAGACCACGGTGTCCCGGAGCGTGCCGTCCGCGGTCCGGCTGTGGTTGCGCAGCACGCCGTCCTGCTTGGCTCCGAGCCGGGCGATGGCTTCCCGGGACTGGTGGTTGAGCCAGTGCGTCCGGAATTCGACGGCCGGGCAGCCCAGCGTTTCGAAGGCATGCCGGAGCAGCTGCAGCTTCGAATCCGGGTTGCTGCCGCTGCCGTGCGAGGAAGCCGCGTTCCAGGTGGAGCCGATCTCCACGCGGGGAGTGGCGGCGTCGATGTTCATGTAAGTGGTCATCCCGATGACCCTGCCGGGGCCTCCGGTGGCGGGGTCGATCAGGCGGGTGGTGAACGGCAGCATGGAGCCCTGCTCCTGGAGCCCCAGCCGTCGGTCGATCTCGGCAGCCATGCCTTCAGGGGCGGGCACACTCGTGTACCAGAGCCTCCAGAGCTCGCCGTCGCGGGCCGCTTCCACCAGGCCGTCGTGGTGCGCGTGGCTTAGCGGCTCGAGGACGACGTATTGCCCGGTCAGCGTAATGGGTTCGATGGAAGTCACGGCACCATCCTAGGGGGCACCGGCTAGGCTTCTCGGATGATCACTGTTGCAGGAACCGTCCGCTCTCCCCTCGCCGCAGAACAAGCCTTCGCCTACCTGTCGGCATTTGAGCACACCGCCGAATGGGACCCGGGCACGCCCGTGGTGAAGAAGCTCTCCGAAGGGCCCGTTGCCGTGGGCCACCGGTACCACGCCGAAGCGGAATTCCGGGGCAAACGGCAGACCCTGGTCTACGAGGTGGTGGAACTGACCGGCAGCCACATCAAGCTCCGCGGCGAAAACAAGACGGTCATTTCCGAAGACTCGATCGACGTCTCGCCGGACGGCACCGGCTGCGCGGTGAAGTACACAGCCGAGTTCCAGCTCAAAGGCCTGCTCAAGATCGCCGAGCCCTTCATGAAACCGGCGTTTATGTCCCTGCGGGATCCCGCGATGAACGGCCTGAAGTCGGCCCTCGACGCCCGGGCAGCCGGCTAAGGGTTCCCAGCTTTAAGCCGTCCCGGCAAAGCCACCACGCTTACGCCGGCCAGGCGGCGCTAGGCCGCGAAGCTTACGCCGGCCAGTCGAAGAATCCCTTGCCGGTCTTCCGGCCCAGTTCCCCGCGGGCCACCTTGTCGCGCAGGATCTGCGGCGGCGCGAAGCGCTCCCCCAGGGTCGACTGCAGGTACTCCGCGATGCCCAGCCGGACATCCAGGCCCACGATGTCGGTGGTCCGCAGCGGCCCGGTGGGGTGCTTGTAGCCCAGCACCATGGCGTTGTCGATGTCCTCCGCGGACGCGACGCCCTCCTCCACCATGCGCATGGCTTCCAGCGCGATGGCCACGCCCAGCCGCGACGATGCGAAGCCGGGCGCGTCATTGACGACGACGGCGCTCTTGCCGAGTGCCTCGACCCACCTTTTCGCCGCAGCGGCAAGCTCCTCGGAGGTCTGCTCACCGAGCACCACTTCGATGAGCGTGGACGCCGGCACCGGGTTGAAGAAGTGCAGTCCCAGGAAGTTCTGCGGACGCTTCAGTTCGCGGGCCAGGCCGTTGACGGACAGCGAGGACGTGTTGGACGCGAGGTAGGCGTCGTCGGAAAGGCGCGCCTCGATTCCGCGGAGCGAGGTGACCTTCAGGTCCCAGTCCTCCGGGACGGCCTCCACCACCAGCTGGCGGTCCTTGAAGTCGTCGTAGTCCACGGTCACGGAGAGGCGGGAGGCCATCTCGTCCAGGTTGGCGTCCGTGGCGCCCCGTTCGATGCTCTTGGCTGCCGCGGACTCGACGCGTTCCCGGGCGGCTTCGGCGGAGGCTTCGTCCCGCTCAACCACCAGGACGTTGGCACCGTTGATCAGGAAGGCGTGGGCGATGCCGGCCCCCATGCGGCCGCCGCCGAGAACCCCAACGAAGTCGGGAAGGTTGGCGTCGGGAAAGTTGGCGCCGCGAAGGTTTGCCGGAAGTGCGGAGTTGCTCATGGTTACTGCTTCCCGTCGGACTGGTCTGAATTCTTGGCTGACTTCTTATCTAAGAAGGCCTGCATGCGGTCGAACTTCGCCTGGGATTCGAAAAGGATCCCCTGCGCCAGCTGGTCGATCAGCGGGTGCGCCTCGGCCGGTGCATGGAACACGGATTTGGTGATCCGCACGGCCAGCGGGTCCTGCCGGGCGATGCGGTCGGCGAGGCTGTGGGCTCCGTCCATCAGCACGGGGGCCTCGTGGATCTCCGTGATGAGGTTGACGGCGAGGGCCTGTTCGGCGCGCAGCACCAGACCCGCCAGCAGGATCTGTTTGGCAACGGGCTCGCCCACCAGTTCCTTCAGCCGCCAGCTGGCGCCGGCAGCGGCGAGGATGCCCAGGCCCGTCTCGGGGTTGCCGATGCGGACGCTGGGTGTGCCGATCCGGAAGTCCGCTGCGTAGGCAAGCTCGGCGCCGCCGCCCAGGCAGTAACCGTCCAGTGCGGCAATGACCGGCATGGGCAGCTTGGCGATCCGGACGAAAATCGTGGAGTTGATGCCCTGCAGCGCATCGTCCCGGCGCCGTTCACGCAGCTGGGCGATGTCCGCGCCCGACGCAAAGACGCCGTCGACGCCCGCGATGATGAGCACCTTGGGGTTCTGCTCCAGCGCGGCACACACGATGTGGAGTTCGTCCACCATCTGCTGGTCGATGGCGTTGCGGACCTCGGGGCGGTTGAGGAGCACCACCACGCGGTCGTCACGCTCCTCGACCAGGAGGGTGCGGAAGTCGTGGGTGCTCAAGTGTCCGTTCGCGCTGTCCGGAGCCGGCATTAGACACGCTCCAGCAGCATTGCAGTGCCCTGGCCGACGCCAATGCACATGGTGGCGAGACCCATTTTGGCGTCTTCGCGTTCCATCCGGCCCAGCAGGGTAATAGCGATCCGTGAGCCGCTCGAACCGAGCGGATGCCCCAGGCTGATGGCGCCGCCGTCGTTGTTCACAATGTCAGGGTCCAGGCCCAACCGCCGCATGCTGGCGAGCGACTGGGTGGCAAACGCTTCGTTGAGTTCGACGGCGCCGAGGTCGCCCACGCTGTAGCCGCTGCGGGCCAGCACTTTCTGGGTGGCGGGGACGGGGCCGATGCCCATGATCTCGGGTTCGCACCCCGCCGAGGCGCCGTCGATGATGCGGGCGCGGGGGGTGAGGCCCAGCTTCTGGATTGCTGCCTCGGACGCCACGATGATGGCTGAGGCGCCGTCGTTGAGGGTGGAGGAGTTGCCGGCGGTGACGATCGAGCCGCCCTTGACCACGGGGCGGAGCCCGGCCAGCACGTCCATGGTGGTCCCGGCGCGGGGTCCTTCGTCGGTGTCCACCACGGTTTCGCCCTTGCGGGTCTTGACCGTCACCGGCACGATTTCCTCGGCGAAGCGTCCGGCGGCGATGGCCGCGAGGGACCGTTCGTGCGAGCGGACGGCAAAGGCGTCGGCGTCTTCGCGGGAAATGCCGTCAACGCGGCCCAGTTCCTCCGCAGTCTCCGGCATGGAGTACGTCATCTTGCCGTCCCGGGAGAGTTCGCCCTTCTGGAACAGCGGGTTGGCGAACCGCCAGCCGATGGACGTGTCGAAGATTGCGCCGGGCTTGGCGAAGGCCGTCTGCGGCTTCTCCTGCACCCAGGGTGCCCGGCTCATGGATTCCACGCCGCCGGCAATCACGATGTCCGCGGCTCCGGACTTGATCATGTGGCTCGCCATGATGATGGCGCTCAACCCGGATGCACACAGCCGGTTCACCGTGATTCCGGAGATGTGGAGGGGAAGCCCCGCCAGCAGCGTGGCCATGCGTGCCACGTTGCGGTTTTCCTCGCCGGCGCCGTTGGCGTTGCCCAGGATCACTTCGTCGATGGAGTCGGGGTCGAGCCCGGCCCGTGAAACGGCCTCGCGGACCACGAGGGCGGCGAGGTCATCCGGGCGGATGGCTGAGAGCGCGCCTCCGTACCGGCCCACCGGAGTCCGGGCACCGCCCACCAAAAATGCCTGCGGTCCTGCTACTGCTGAGGCCATGGAAACACCCTTCACGCGATAAACGGCACTGTCATCTGCGGCGGCAAGAGCCCTGCGACTAATTTACCGACCGTTCGTTCTATAAAGATTACACGGCGGCCGCAAGGGGTCAACCGGGCTCCCGGCGCCTAGAGGACAGTTATGCCGAGATGGGCTGCCAGCAGCGGGGCCAGCAGGCTCAGCTGGTAGTCGTCGATCACCACGCCGGACAGGCTTTCGAGCCCGCTGATGGTGCGGAAGTCGGTGCCGCGGAGGTCGAAGTCCTTGAACTTGGCGCCGGCCAGGTCGAGGGTGCCGATGGTGCAGTTCTTCAGCGCCACCCGCGTCCCCGTCACCGAGCCGAGGTCCAGCTCGTTGATGATGCAGTCGCTGATCTGCACGTCGGTCAGCCGCGATCCGCGCAGGTTGACGTAGTCCAGCTTCCCGCCGTCGATCCGCACCGACGTCCAGCCACTCTCGTACAGCTCCGCCGATCCCCACCTCGGATTGCTGATCTCGACATCCCGCAGCGTGGCCCGCGCCGCCGTAAACACCGGGGCGTAGACCTCCGCCAGGATGCAGTCCCGGAACGTGGCACCGCGCAGCTGGGTTTCGTTGAAGGAGACCCCTCCGAATTCACACTCGGCGAAGTCCGTGCCGGTCAACTCCAGGCCGTCGGCATCAGCGCGGCTGAACCTCAGGCCGTCGTATCGTTCTCCACGCTGGAAATCCGGCGACGGCTCATCGCGGAGTTCCTCGAGCCGGACCGGAGAGAGCCGGGGTGCCGTCACCCTTGCTGCCTTGCCTGCCGCAGCCTTGCCTGCTGCCTTGCCTGACGGCGCCCTGCCCGTGGCGGGCCTGCCCGCCATCAGAGGGACTCGGCCTTCGCAGCAATCTCGGCCAGGTCCCTGGCCAGCGCCTTCCTGGTCATGCTCATGCCGATCTTGCCAAAGAGGGCCATGGCGATCCTGCTCAGCAGGGTGGGCTTGACCACCTCGGCGCCGAAGGTCAGCGAGAGGTCCGTCCCGCCGTCGCGCCCGGCAAGCGTGAACCGCGTGGTGTAGTCCGCGCCGCCCTGGAGCGCTTTGACCGTGGTGCTGCCGCCCCGGGTCGGCGACGGCGGTTCGGCCTGGGATACCCACATTTCCACGGTTTCGGCGCGGCCCATCATGGTGCGGGTTTCCTTCCACCGGGTGCCTTCGCCGTATCCGCCCTCGCTAAGCATCTGGATGGAATCTATTCCGGACAGGGTGGCCGCCGAGCCCGGAATGTCCGAGATCACAGCCCAGACCTTGTCCGGACTGGCTTTGACGTGCTGGGTGAGGGTGGTCTTGTGGTCCATGCAATCGAGCCTAGCCGGGAGCACCGACAACCGTCACGGACGGCGCCGGGCACCCTTGAAATTCCCTTGGAACCCCGCAAAGTGCCCTTGAATTAGTAAGCATGCTTTGTGTTATTGTATTGATGCTTAGTTTTTTACCGGCAACGAGAGGTGGAATACACCATGGGAATCGGCGACAAAATTCAGAACGAAGCAGAGCACCTCGGCGGCAAGGCCAAGGAAGCGGCCGGCAACGCCACGGACAATGACCGCCTGCGTGCAGAGGGTCAGAAGGACCAGGTTGTTGCCGACGCCAAGAAAGTTGGCGAAAACGTGAAGGACGAGTTCAAAAAAGACTAGAGCAACCTAGGCAGCGGCCACGGCAGCTGCCTGGAAACGACGGCGGGCATTCCTTTGGGGGATGCCCGCCGTCTTTTTTGTGAGATTCTCTGGTGACAGCAAACGCCCTACGGAAGGTCCGCACGATGCCGATCATCGACCTCAGCGGGGCCGGCACTGCCCCGAAGAACGCAGGGAACCTGCGCGGCTACCTCGCCGAACCTGCGGGGACGGGTCCGTTTCCCGCCGTCCTGATGATTCACGAGGCGTTCGGCCTCAACGACATTGCCCGGCGCCAGGCGGACCGGCTGGCAGCGGCCGGCTACCTCACCCTGGCCGTGGACCTCTTCAGCGACGGCGGCCCCCGCCGCTGCCTGGTGTCCACCATGAAGTCGATGCTGTCCGGCTCCGGCAAGGCATTCACGGACCTGGCCACCGCGCAGGCCTGGCTGCAGGGCTCGGGGCGCACCAACGGCAAGATCGGCGTGATCGGCTTTTGCATGGGCGGCGGCTTCGCCCTGCTGGTCGCCAGGAACGGATTCGATGCCGCGGCCGTCAATTACGGCAGGCTCCCCAGGCACCCGGAAGAAGCCCTGCTGGGCGCGTGCCCGGTGGTGGGCAACTTCGGCAAGAAGGACCGCACTTTGCCCGGCGCTGCGGCCAAACTCGAAGCCACGCTGGAATCACTGGGCATCGAGCATGACGTCAAGGAATTCGAAAACGCCGGCCACGCTTTTATGAACGACGCCGAGGAAGGGCCCCGGCCGCTGCGGCCCCTGTTCCGGGTGATGGGCATCAAGCCGGACCCCGAAGCGGCCCCGGAAGCCTGGCAAAGGATCGAGGACCACTTCGCCCGGCACCTGAAGGACGAGGCACCTGAAGGGAAGGACTGACCCCGGGCGCGAACGGACACTTGAGGCCCTACCGCCGGGCCCCAA
Organism: Arthrobacter sp. P4_H3; assembly: GCF_056400885.1. Classification (NCBI taxonomy): domain Bacteria; kingdom Bacillati; phylum Actinomycetota; class Actinomycetes; order Micrococcales; family Micrococcaceae; genus Arthrobacter; species Arthrobacter sp. P4_H3. The sequence continues at coordinate 171,381 of NZ_JBFUKK010000005.1, read as the reverse complement.
GTGTCCGTTCGCGCTCATCCCGGGGGCCTCAAGTGTCCGTTCGCGCTCATCCCGGGGGAACGACGACGGCGGCGGCCACCTCGGAAGGTGACCGCCGCCGTCGTCGTACTACTTGGGTGGAAAGCTTTAGCTGAAGAGTTCGCTCTTCGGTTCGTTGTTCCTGACCTTCTGCCAGCCGAGCCACAGCACCAGGGCGAAGAACGGGATGGTGGCGAGGGTCCAGAGGCCCAGGTGGAAGACCTCGCCGGTCTTGCTGGTCATGGTGTCGAAGCCGATTAGCACCGTGATGAGCAGCAGGGCGACCAGGCCGGCCCAGCTGCTCCAGGTTCCGCCGGGCGCGGGCAGGGAGGAGACCTTGCCCTTCTTCTTGCGCAGCGCGATCTGGCTGGCGAAGATGGCGCCCCACGTGAAGATCACGCCGATCGACGCGGAGTTGAGGGCGAGGTCGAAGGCGTGCGAGCCGCCAAGCCAGATGTTGAGCAGGATGCCGACCAGGTAGACGGCGCCGATGGCCAGGATGGCGGCGTACGGCACGTGGCTCTTGGACATCCGCGTCAGCCACTCCGGAGCGTGTCCGTTGTTGGCCATGGTGCGGAAGATCCGGCCGATCGAGTACAGGCCCGAGTTGCAGGACGACAGCGCGGCGGTGATGACGATCATGTTCATGACGTCACCCATCCAGCCGAGGCCCATCTGGCCGAACACGGTGACGAACGGCGAGGTGCCGGCCACGTACTGGTCCGACGGAAGCAGCATGGCCAGGAGGGTCACGGAACCGACGTAGAACACCACGATGCGGAATACGACGGCGCGGATTGCCTTGGGCACTTCCTTGGCCGGGTCCTGCATTTCGCCGGCCGTGATGCCGACGAGCTCAATGCCGTTGTAGGCGAAGATCACGGCGTTCAGGACCAGGATCATGACCAGCGCACCCTTGGGGAACATCCCGCCTTCCGCTGCGAAGAGGTTGCTGACCGAGGCGTGTCCGTCGCCCACCTGGGCGTTGGTGACCACCATGAAGGTGCCGACGGCCAGGAAGATCAGGATGGCGCCCACCTTGAGGCAGGAGGCCCAGAACTCGAATTCGCCGAACGCCTTGACGCTCAGGAGGTTGACGCCCACGAGCAGCAACAGCGCTGCGATGGCGGACAGTTCAACAGGCACGTTGGGGAAGAAGAACTGGAAGTACAGTCCGATCGCGATGAGCTCGGCGATGCCGGTCATGGCCCAGTTGATGAAGTACATCCAGCCGGACAGGTACGCGCCCTTCTTGCCGAACATTTCGCCGGCATAACTGACGAATGAGCCCGAGGTCTGGCGGTACATGATGAGCTCGCCCAGGGCGCGCATCAGCAGGTAGGCGATGACGCCGGCAATGGCATAGGAGAAGATCAGCGCGGGGCCCGTGGAGGCCAGGCGTCCGCCGGCACCCATGAAGAGGCCGACGCCGATGGCGCCGCCCATGGCGATCATGGTGACCTGTCGGCCGCTCAGGGACTTCTTGTAGCCCTCGGCGCTGAGGGTGGAGTCGACGACGGCGGATTGCGCCGTCGGGCTCACGAGTTCTGTGGGGGTACTTTGTGGCACAACTGTTCCTTGTGGGTCGGGGGATGGCCGGCTCACGAACGCAGAGTTTTTGTCCAGATAATTCGGGTTTATCCCCCATTTGGGGCAATTATCTGGACAAAAACTCGCAAGGCGTCGAAGGTCGCGCGGCCTCCCCAGTTTACAAGGCCCGCGGAACCGTCAGTGACGCAGACAACAGTAGGAACGGAATATGCCGAACTAATTTAGCTATCTTGCGGAGGTTCGCAGAATAATATTCTGATGGTTGTCGATTTGGACGTCGTAGCTGGTCAAAGGTTCGGCGCCGGTAGCGGAGCAGCCGGTGTCCAGCCTGAAGGCGTTCTGATGCAGCGGGCACAGGACCAGGTCCTGGTCGATGGTGCCGTCCGCGATCGGGCCGCCCTTGTGCGGGCAGACTGCGGACAGCGCCCGCAGGCTGCCGTCACGGAGCCGGAACACCGCCACCTGCTCGCCGGCCACGCCGAACGCCCGGCCCTCCCCGAACGGTATCTGCTCCACGGAACCGAGGTTGTGACCGGCGTTCATCGAACCGGCACCTGGGGAAGCACCGTGAGCGGCAGCGACGTGCGGAACTGCCCGGGCGTGAGCGGGTCGTCGCGCTCGGTCCACGGATCCACATAGCTGTCCACGGAGGCCTGCATGGCCGCGTCCAGGCTGGCAGCGATGCCCTCGGCGTCGTCCACCACTACGGCGCGGATGTGGTCGATTCCCATCCGCGGCACAAACGCGTAGGTCCGCTCCAGCCAGTTGGCGTTCTCCCGGTAGTACTGCATGAACCGGCCGGTCAGCACCTTCACTTCCTCGGGGTCGTCGACGGTGGCCAGCAGGTCACCCTTGCGGATGTGGGCGCCCGCCGCTCCCCCGACGTAGAGTTCCCAGCGGCCGCCCTCCACGGCCACTACGCCCACGTCCTTGACCAGTGACTCGGCGCAGTTGCGCGGACAGCCCGAGACGGCCAGCTTCAGTTTGGCCGGCGCCTCGATGCCCTGGAACCGTGACTCGATCTCGATCCCCAGCTTGGTGGAATCGCCGGTGCCGTACCGGCAAAAGTCCTTGCCCACGCAGGTTTTGACCGTGCGGAAGCTCTTCCCGTACGCATAGCCGGACGGCATGTCCAGGTCGGCCCAGACCTGCGGCAGGTCCTCCTTGGGCACGCCCAGCAGGTCGATGCGCTGGCCGCCGGTCAGCTTGATCAGGGGGATGTTGTGCTTTTCGGCGACGTCGGCAATCCGGCGCAGCTGCTGCACGGACGTCACGCCGCCCTTCATCTGCGGAACCACGGAGAAGGTGCCGTCCCGCTGGATGTTGGCGTGCACGCGGTCGTTGATGAACCGGGCGTCCCGCTCGTCGATGTACTGGTCCGCGAGCATCATCTTCATCAGGGACGCGAGGCCCATCTTGGATTTCGCGTCCTCAACACTGCCGGGTGCGAGCGCGGCGAACACCGAGGATACCGAGCGCAGGCCCTGTTTGCGGATGGCTGCCATCAGTGACGCCTTGTCCAGCGGAATGCCCGGCACGTAGTAGCTGGCGGCGGGGTCCTCCTCCACCGCGCCGCCGGCGGCCCATTCCACCACCTGCTTCACCAGCAGCTTGCAGGAACCGCAGCCCTTGCCGGCCCGGGTGGCGTCCATGGCTCCGGCCACGGTGTTGCACCCGCCTTTGACCGTATCCACGAGGGACCTTTTGCTGACGCCGTTGCAGTTGCAGACCTGGGCGTCGTCGTCGAGCTCGGCCACGCCCTGTTCCTCTGCAGGGCCGCCCAGGTCGAACATCAGCGAGATCCGCTCCTCGGGCAGGGGCAGCCCCTTGTCGAAGGCCTGGGTCAGGTACGCCACCTTCCGGCTGTCGCCGAGCAGGGTGGCGCCCACCATCTTGTTGTCCCGGATGACGATGGACTTGAACACTCCGCGGCTGGGCTCGGAGAACACGATGTGTTCGTCCGTCTCCCGTTCCGGGCCCTGCAGGCCCATCGACGCGACCTCGACGCCGGCAACCTTGAGTTTGGTGGCGATCCGGGAGCCGAGGTAGGCCGCGGTGGAGTCCGCGCCGGTGACGTGGTTGGCGAGCACCACGGCCTGCTCCCACAGCGGCGCCACCAGCCCGTAGACCTCGCCGCGGTGCTGGACGCATTCGCCCACGGCATAGATGTCGTCCTCGTCCACCACGCGCAACTGGTCATCCACCACGATGGCGCGTTCCACGTGCAGCCCGCTGAGTACGGCGATGTCCACGTTGGGGCGGATCCCGGCGGCCACCACCACCATGTCGCAGCCGATGTCCGGCCGGTCCCGGAGCCGGACGCCGGTGACCTTGTCCGTGCCCAGGACGGCGGTGGTGCGGCTCCCGGTGTGCACCCGGATGCCCAGGGCTTCCACGCTCCGGCGGAGGATGGCGCCGCCGTCGGGTCCCATCTGGGCGTTCATGAGGTGCCCGCCGGAGTGCACCACGTCGACGTCGACGCCGTGGCTCTGGAGCCCGCGCGCCGCTTCCAGTCCCAACAGGCCGCCCCCGATGACTACGGCCCGGTGGTGATGGTCGTGGCGCGCGTGCTGAACCATGTTGCGGGTGTCGTCGATGGTGCGGAACGTGAAGACCCCGGGCTTGATCGAACCGCTGGGCGTGTACAGGCCGTCCATCGGCGGCATGAAGGACTGGCTGCCCGTGGCGATGATCAGGACATCGTAGGGAACAACGTGGCCGTTGTTGGCGAAGACGTATTTGGTGAACCGGTCGATCCGTTCCACCCGGACGCCCGCGTGCAGGGTGATGTTGTTGTCCCGGTACCAGTGCAGGGAGTTCAGGAAGATGTCCGCATCGCTTTCCTCGCCGGAGAGGACGTGGCTGAGCATGATCCGGTTGTAGTTACCGTAGGGCTCATCGCCGAACATGGTGATGGTGAACTGCTCGGCGCCGCCGCGGGCCAGGATCTCCTCGACCGCACGGGCGCCGGCCATGCCGTTGCCGATCACCACCAGCCGGCGCCGGGCGGCCGGCTTGGCCTGCGGGACCTTGCCCTTCGGGAGGGGACCGCGCTGGCGATTGTCGAGGGTGGCCGTCATCAGTGTTCCACCATGCCCAGGTCGATGACCACGTACCCCGCAACGCCGTCGGCAGCCAGGAGGAACACCTCGATGACGGATCCGCCCTCGATGTCCTCCACCACCCGGAGCGGCACATGGACGTCGCTCTTGGCGCCGATGGGGAAATACCGCATGGGCACGCCGTCGCGCATCAGGACCACGGTGACCAGTTCGGAACTGGAGTTGCCGCCCCGGAAGTAGAGGGTCTGGTTGATGATTCCGTCCGGAACGAAGTGTGCGAGCTCCCGGTGGATGGGGACGGGCTTCTCGAGTCCCGCTCCCTCGAACGGGAAGACGCCCTGCAGGAAAAGGTTCTTGGTGATCACGGGACAGATCCTTTCGGCCGGCTGAGTACGTTCCGGCGGCGGACCGCAGGGACGCTACTTGAGCGTGGGAATCACTGACTCCCTTCCATCCTGCTCCGCGGTTGTTTCGGCCCTGCAGGCAGGGCGTAACGATCCCTTAACGCAAATCTCACCGTTTTTCGAAGCTGCTTCCCGAGCCGCTTCCAAAGCGGCTCCCCACGCCGCTGACAGGTGCCCGAAACTAGGCCAGCGCGCCTTCCGCCATCCCGTAGCGGAGCCAGCCTGCGCCGCCGGTGCTCCCGGCGCCGGCCCGTGCGGCGCATTTACTGAACCACTCGCCCAAGGCGCGGTCGTGGCTGACCATGATCAGCGTTCCGCCGAATTCCGAAAGGGCCGCTTCCAGCTGCTCCACCAGCACGGGTGCCAGGTGGTTGGTGGGTTCGTCCACGAGCATCGTCTGGAATCCGCCGAGCAGGAGCCGGGCAAGGGCCAGCCTGCGCTGCTGCCCGGCGGAAAGGCTTCCGACCGGAACATGGAATTCGGTGGTCCGGAAGAGGCCCAGCCGCAGCAGCGCCTCCGCATGCTCGTCGATGTTGCCGCCCAGGCCGGCGACGAAGGCCGGAAGAAGCCGCATCCCCGGACGGACCGGCGGTTCCAGCTCCTGCTGCAAATAGCCGATCCGGCCATGCCGCAGCACAGTGCCCGCCTCCGGTTCGAGGGTGCCGGCCAGCACGGACAGCAGCGTTGACTTCCCTGCCCCGTTGGGACCGGTGATCAGGATCTTCTGGCCTGCCTCCACCCGGAAATCGGTCGGTGCCAGGCGGCCGGGCACCTGCACACCGCGCGCTTCCAGCGCCGGTCCCGCCGCGCCGGCAGCGTCCTCGCCAGTCTCCCCCCGAAGGTCCACCGCCAGTTTCAGGGGAACCGGCGGCCGGTCAATGGGATTGGCTTCGAGCCGGCGCAGCCGCTCCTGGGCGTTGCGGACCTTGCTGGTGGCGGCCTGCTGCCAGGTGCCTGCCTTGAAGTCGAAGCCCATTTTGTCGCCGTCGCGGCGGCGGGCGTAGCCCATTTTCCCGGCCACAGTATCCGCCTGCAGGCGCTCGGCAGCCATCGCGTCCAGCCAGCCGCGGTACTGCTGCACCCAGCGTTCGCGCTCGGCGGCCTTCTCCCGCAGGTACCCGTCGTAGCCGTTCCCGTAGCGGTTGACCGCGCACCGCTCGGCGTCCACTTCGATGACGGAAGCGGCCACCTTGCGCAACAGCGCGCGGTCGTGGGAAACCACGACGACGGTCCCCCGGTGGGCGGCCAGCCGAGCCTCGAGCCAGGCCGTGCCGCTGGCGTCCAAATGATTCGTGGGCTCGTCCAGCAGGAGGACGTCCGCAGGATCAGCCAGCACGCAGGCCAGGGCCACGCGGTGCTGCTCCCCGCCCGAGAGCGAACCCAGCGCCCGCTGCCGGTCCAGCCCGCCGAGGCCCAGGCGGTCCAGGGCCGCTTCCACCCGGGACTCGGCGGCATAACCTTCCCGGAGCTGGTACTGGGTCTGCAGGTCACCGTAGCGTTCCAGCTGTTCCTCGTCAGCATCGGCCAGGCCGGATTCCAGGCGGTCCAGCTCGGCCTCGATGGCGCGGAGCGACTCGAGCGCGTGGTCGATGGCGTTGCCCACGGTGAACGACGCCGGCAGGCCGGTGGTCTGTGCCAGGTAGCCGACGCGGCCGTGGTTCGCGGCCGTACCCTCGTCCGGGGATTCAAGCCCGGCAAGGATCCGCAGCAGCGTCGATTTGCCGGCGCCGTTTTCGCCGACGACGGCCACGTGTTCACCGGCACCGATGGTGAGATCGACGGCAGTGAAGAGCCGGCGGTCCCCATAGCCATGGGTGACGCCGGTCAGGGAAAGATGTTCAGTCAAGAGGAGTCCTCGCAGGTCCGCAGTGAATGGCGACAGCGCCGAAATGTGTACTGGGAATGCAGCCGGAAAGAAGGGCCGCGCTTAGGACTTCATCGCTCCAGACTGCCCGGCGGAGGCGGACGAGTCAAGCCGCGACACCATGGTGACACCAATAATCACCAAAAAGTATTGACGCGACACCATAGTGGCGTCATAGTGGTGTCATGCAACTCAACCAGTACGTAACCTCCGTCCAGCACCAGCTGGACGTGGCCGCCGAAGCCGGCGGCCCTGACGCCCGGGAACTGAGCGAACGCCTCACCGCTGCGCTCGAGTCCACCGTCCGGCTCGTCCTGCTCGAAGCCCTGTCCGACGCCGCCAGCGAGATCACCCTGGAGCTGGCGCCGGCCTCGGTGGAGGTCAGGCTGCGGGGACGCGATCCCGAGTTCGTGGTCACCAATCCGCCCGCCGCCAGCGATTACGAGGCCGTCGTGGAGCGGTCCAGCCAGCGTGCGCGGCAGGTCACGGAAGAGCTCGACGGCGCCAGCACCTCCCGCACCACGCTCCGGCTGCCGGATCACCTCAAGCAGCAGGTTGAAGAGGCCGCCGGCCTTGAGGGCCTTTCCGTGAACTCCTGGCTGATCCGGGCCGTGGCCGATGCCCTCAACGGCAGCCAAACATCACACCGAACCGCACGTCGGGATCCCGGCGAGCAGACCTTCACAGGATGGGCACACTGATGGAAACCTTCGAGACACCCCAGCCAATCGCCGTCGTCGTGGACGTTTCGGTCCGCGCCGACATCTGGATCATCGCCGGCAACCGCACCGACACCGTGGTCAACGTCCAGCCCCGCACCGCAACCCGCACCTTGGACGTCAAGGTGGCCGAGCAGACCACCGTGGACTATTCGGACGGACGCCTGCAGGTCAGGCTGCGCCCGCAGCGCCGCCACACCTGGTTCAGCGACGGGGGCGCCGTGGACATCACCGTTGAAGTGCCCATCGGCTGCAGCCTGGAGCTGAAGTCCGGCATGGGCGACCTCCGCTGCGAGGGCGAGTTCAGCTCGGCCGAGCTGAAGACCGAAATGGGCCACGTCCGCCTGGACCACTGCACGGACCTCAAGGTCCACACGGGCATGGGCGATGTGACCGTGGAACGCGTCGCGGGCCGGGCAGAAATCAAGACAGGCTCGGGCAAGATCCGCATCCGGGAGATCGACGGAATTGCCACTGTCAAGAACGGCAACGGCGGCACGCACATCGTGGATGCCGCCGGCGAACTCCGCGTCAGTGCCGCCAACGGAGACGTCGCACTGGAACGGGCCGGGGCATCCACAACCATCAAGGCCTCCAACGGCGACATCACTGTCGGCGAGGTCTCGCGCGGAACCCTCACCCTTCAGACCGCCGCCGGCTCACTGGCCATCGGCGTCCGCGAAGGCAGCGCCGCGTGGCTGGACCTCAGCACCAAATACGGGCGCGTCCGCAACGGACTCGACGCCACCACCGGGCCCGGCGAGACGGACGCCAAAGTGGAGGTCCGTGCCCGCAGCGCGTACGGCGACATCACCGTGCGGCGCTCCCCTGTTCCGACCAGGTAACCCAACCAGGCACGAACCCAGTAAAGGAAGAGTCATGGCAAGCACCAACTCTTCGGCCATCACTGTGGCCGGGCTGCGCAAGGCATACGGCAGCAAACAGGTACTCGACGGCGTGGACCTCACCGTTCCGGCGGGAACCGTCTTTGCCCTCCTCGGCCCCAACGGCGCCGGCAAGACCACCATCGTCCACATTCTGTCCACCCTGATCTCCGCCGATGGCGGGGAGGTCGCCGTAGGAGGTTTCGACGTCGTACGCCAGGCCGATGAGGTGCGCGGCAAGATCGGCCTCACGGGGCAGTTCTCGGCCGTGGACAGCCTGCTCACGGGCGAGGAAAACCTGGCCCTGATGGGCAGGCTCCGGCACCTCCCGGCGGCTGAGGTCCGGCGCCGCACGGCAGGGCTTCTGGAAAAGTTCGACCTGGTCGAGGCGGCCACGCAGCCCCTTGCCACGTACTCGGGCGGCATGCGGCGGCGGCTCGACCTCGCCATGACCCTGATGGGCGATCCGGAGATCATCTTCCTGGATGAGCCCACAACGGGCCTGGATCCGCGGAGCCGCCGCACCATGTGGGAGATCATCCAGGGCCTCGTGGCCCGCGGCGTCACGATCTTCCTGACCACCCAGTACCTGGACGAAGCCGACCAGCTCGCGGACAGGATCGCGGTGCTGGACCAGGGCCGGATCGTGGCCGAGGGCACCCCTGCCGAGCTCAAGCGGCTGGTCCCCGGCGGGCACATCCGCCTCACCTTCGGCGACCTGGCCGCCTTGGAGCGGGCCGCCGTCGTGCTGGAACCGGACAACCGCGACGACGATTCCCTCACCCTGGAAGTTTCCGGCGACGACGGCGTCCGGTCCTTGAAGGACGTGCTGGACCGGCTGGAGCGCGCCTCCGTGGAGGTGGCCGACCTGTCCGTCCACACACCCAACCTGGATGACGTCTTCCTCGCCCTCACCAGCCAGAAGGAGAACGCACGATGAGCACCCTCAGTTATGCCGCGTCCGACGCGACCACCATGCTGCGCCGGAACCTCAAGCACGTGGTCCGTTACCCCTCGATCCCGCTGTTTGTCGCGGGGACCCCGATCATTTTCCTGCTGCTCTTTGTGTATGTGCTCGGCGGGACTTTGGGGTCGGGGCTGGGCGGCGGCAGGGATGACTACCTCGCGTACATCGTGCCGGGCGTCCTGATGCTCACCCTCACCGGGAGTGCGACGGGAACCGCCATCTCGGTGTCAACGGACATGACGGAAGGCATCGTTGCACGCTTCCGCACCATGGCGATCTCCCGGGGTGCCGTGCTCACGGGCCACGTCCTGGGCAGCCTCATCCAGACCATGGCCGCCATGCTGCTGGTGGCCGCCGTTGCCCTGCTGATCGGATTCCGGCCCACCGGGTCGCCGGCAGGCTGGCTCGGAGCCCTGGGCGTGCTGACACTGATCGGCTTCTCCGTGACGTGGTTGTCCGTGGCCATGGGCATCAACGCCAAGAGCGTGGAAACAGCCAGCAACCAGCCCATGATCCTGTTGCTGATGCCGTTCCTTGGCAGCGGGTTCGTGCCCACGGATTCCATGCCCGAGGTCCTGCGCTGGTTCGCCGACGTGCAGCCGTTCACGCCGTTCATCGAAGCCGTCCGCGGACTCCTGATGGGCACGCCCGTGGAGGCCGGCACCATGCTCGCGACGCTTGTCTGGTGCGCAGTCTTCAGCGTGGGCGGGTATGTGTGGGCGCTGTGGCTCTACAACCGCAAGTCCGTCCGGGCGTAGGCAGCAAAATGCAAACCTAGGCGGCGAGCGCCACAGCCTTCTTGCGGCGCGCTTTCGCCAGCCGGGTGCCGATCAGCCCCTGGCGGGGGCTGAACAGGTAGACGACGGCGAAGATGGCACCCTGGGTGAGCACCACCATGGCACCGGAGGCGGTGTCCAGGTAGTAGCTGAGGTAGATGCCGGCGATGGAGCAGAGCGCCGAAATCACTGGGGCGATCACCAGCATGCGGGAGAACCGGTCCGTCAGCAGGTAGGCCGTGGCTCCGGGGATGATCAGCATGGCCACCACCAGCACCACGCCCACGGTCTGCAGCGCGACCACCGAGGTGAGCGCCAGGAGGCCCAGCAGCAGCGCCCCCAGCCGTTTCGGGGACAGCCCGATGGCGTGGGCGTGCGTGGGATCGAAGGCGTACAGGGTGAGGTCCCGCCGCTTGAGGATGAGGATGGCGAACGCCACCACTCCCAGCACCAGCACCTGGATGAGGTCCGGGATGCTGACGCCCAGCAGGTTGCCGAAGATGATGTGGTTGAGGTCGGTCTGGCTCGGCGTGACCGAGATGAGCACCAGGCCCAGGGCGAACAGCGAGGTGAACACGATGCCGATTGCCGCGTCCTCCTTCACCCGGCTCGTGTTCCGGACCACCCCGATCAGGGTGACGGCGATCAGCGCGAAGACCAGCGCGCCCAGGGCGAACGGGGCCCCCACGATGTAGGCGAGGACCACGCCCGGGAGCACGGCATGGGAGACGGCGTCGCCCATAAGCGACCAGCCGATCAGCACCAGCCAGCAGCTCAGCACGGCGCAGACTATGGCGGCGAGCGCCGTGGTGATGATGGCGCGGACCATGAAGTCGTAGCTCAACGGTTCAAGCAGCAGGTCAAAGAGATCCATGGTCAGTTCCCGCCCTGTTGGTTCGAGAGATCCTGCACCGGGCGGCCCGTGCCGGAAGCATCGCGGAGATCCTCGTCCGGGGCATCCTCGTCCGGGAGGTCCCGGTTGAGGACGTCCAGGCCGAACGCCATGGCCAGGTTCTCGGGCTGCAGGACCAACTCGGGCGGGCCGTGCATCAGGACCTTACGCATCAGCAGCACGGCTTCGTCGCACAGCTGGGGCAGGGCGTGAAGGTCGTGGGTGGAAATGAGGATGGTGCAGCCGTCCGAGGCGAGTTCACGCAGCAGGCGGGTGATGGTGGCTTCGGAGCGTTTGTCCACCCCGGCGAACGGCTCGTCCAGGAGCATCATGGTGGCGCCCTGGGCGATGCCCCGGGCCACGAATGCGCGCTTCTTCTGGCCGCCGGAGAGCTGGCCGATCTGCCGGTTCGCGAACTCGGAGAGTTCCACCCGGTCAAGGGCCAGCTCGACGGCGGCACGGTCCGCCTTGGAGGGGCGGCGGGTGAAGCCCTGGTGCCCGTAGCGGCCCATCATCACCACGTCGCGGACGGACAGCGGGAACTGCCAGTCCACGTCCTCGCTCTGCGGGACATAGCCGATGCCGCCCTCCTTGCGCGCTTTGGCGGGCGACTCACCGTTGATGAGGACGCGGCCGGCGTCGGGCTTGATCATTCCCATGATCACCTTGAACAGCGTGGACTTTCCGGAGCCGTTCATGCCGATCAGGCCGCAGATCCGGGCGGTGTCCAGGGTCAGGGACGCGGCGTCCAGCGCCAGGACCTCGCCGTAGTGGACGGTGACGTTTTCAACCAGGATGGCCGGGTTGCTCATGATGCCGCCCCCACCGGGGCACTGACCAGTGCTTCGGTGATGATCTTGGAGTCGTGCCGGATGAGGTCCAGGTACGTGGGGACGGGGCCGTCCGCCTCGGAGAGCGAGTCCACGTAGAGGACGCCGCCGAATTTCGCGCCCGTGGCTCCCTCCACCTGGCGCATGGGGGCATCGGAAACCGTGGACTCGCAGAACACGGCAGGGACCTTGTTGGCCTTGACGAATTCGATGGCCCGGGCGATCTGCTGCGGCGTGGCCTGCTGCTCGGCGTTGACGGCCCAGATGTAGACCTCGCGGAGGCCGGCGTCGCGCGCCAGGTAGGAGAAGGCCCCCTCACAGGTCACCAGCGCCCGCTGCGCCTCGGGAACGGTTGCAAGCTTCTGCACCATTTCGTCCTTCACGGCCTGCAGCTTGGCCTTGTAGGCCGCACCGTTCGCCTCGAAGGTGGACGCGCTGTCCGGGTCGAGCTTCGAGAACGCCTTCACCATGTTGTCCACGTAGATCTGGACGTTGACCGGCGACATCCACGCGTGCGGATTCGGCTTGCCCTGGTAGGAGTCTTCGCTGATGGACATCACCTCCACGCTTTCAGAGACCACGGCGTGCGGAACATCGAGGCCCTCGACGAACTGGGCGAACCAGGCTTCCAGGTTCAGACCGTTGTCCAGGATCAGGTCCGCCTTGGAAGCCTTGCGGATGTCCCCTGGAGTGGGCTCGTAGCCGTGGATTTCGGCGCCGGCCTTGGTGATGGACTCGACCTGCAGCTTGTCCCCGGCCACGTTCTGCGCGACATCCGCCAGCACGGTGAAGGTGGTCAGCACCACGGGCTTCTCACCCCCTGACCCTTGGCCGGGGGCGGCACCCCCGCACGCGGCCAGGGACAGGCAGAGGAAAACGGCGACGACGGCGGCTCCGGCAGTGCGAAGGCCCTCGGTTCGGCGGACTACTTTGGCGCACCGAAACAGAAATTTAGGCATACCGAATATTGTAAGGGGCGCCTCCTCGCGGCTGCAACGTCGCTGCTTCAAATGCGAGTCAGTTGGGAAGCTAGGCTGGAGATATGGGAACAGCTCTCCGCAATTCCCCGGCGCCACAGCCGGATCTCTACCGTTTTTCCGCGCTCGACTACACCACCGTGGGGCTCTACGTGGCCGTGGCGGCACTCTTTGCCGTGGCAGGATCGTTGCTGCAACCGCTGCTGCTGCAGCTCTCCCCGGACCCCACTATTGCCGTGTACTCGGTGAACCTGCTGTTCTACGGCGGCGTCGGTGTCCTGGCCTTGGCTGCCGCCCGACGGGTTGTCTCCCGGGACCTCCGCGTCCTGGCCACCAGGCCATGGTTCACGCTGATCATGATTCCTGCCGCGGTGGTGGCCATGCTGATCCTGACGGCCCTGCTGGTAGCCCTCACCGGACCGGTGCAGGGCTCCGCCAACCAGGCCAATGTCCAGGCGCTCGTCCAACAGGTGTCGCCGTGGCTGATTGTGCCGCTGCTGGTCATCGTGGGTCCGTTCGTGGAGGAGTACATCTTTCGCCACCTGCTGATCGGCAAGCTCAGCCGGCGCGTCAACATCTGGGTGTGCTGCATCCTGTCCACGGTCCTCTTCGCGGCGCTGCATATCGTGGGCCAGGAAACCCTCACGCTGCCGGTGCTGATGCCGTACCTGGCCATGGGCGCCACGCTGGTGTTCGTGTACGTGTGGACCGGGAAGAACGTGATGTTCTCCTACTTCGTCCATGCCGCCAAGAACCTGCTGGCCGTGGTGTTCATCTACGCGATCCCGCCCGAACTGATGGAGCAGCTGCAGCAGGTCCAGCCCTAGGGGTTGAGGGAGGCCGCGGAGCGTGAGCATAAGGGTGCCGCGCGTCCTGCCCGGACGCGCTGAACCCGGACCGGAACTGTCCGCAAACCCCTTCCGGCGGGAACACCGCCGTCGTAGTTTTGACCCATGGGACTCAACATTCAGATAGCGATCGACTGCAGCAATCCGCACGAGCTGGCCGACTGGTGGGCGGAAACCCTGGATTGGGCGGTGGAACCGCAGGATGAAGCGTTCATCCGCTCCATGATCGAGCAGGGGTACGCCACCGAAGCCGAAACGAAGACCCACAACGGCAGGCTGGTGTGGGCTGCCGGCGCGGCGATCCGGCCGGTCGAGGAACTCGAAGCCAAGGCCCCCGCCCGACGCCTGCTGTTCCAGACCGTGCCGGAAGCGAAGACCATAAAGAACCGGGTGCATTGGGATGTCCGCCTTGACGGCAGGGACAAGGATGAGGTCCGCGCGGAGCTTGAGGCACGCGGCGCAAAATTCCTGTGGACCGCCAGCCAGGGGCCGCACGAATGGCACACCATGGCAGACCCCGAAGGCAACGAGTTCTGCATCAGCTGAGGCGATTACTAGACTCGGTCTGTGAGCAACGAATTCCCAGCCAAGGTATCCGACGTCTTTGACCCCTCCCGGTGGCGCACCGTGGCCGGCTTCGACGACTTCCAGGACATGACCTACCACCGGCAGGTTGAGCGGGACTCGGACGGCGCCGTGCTGCGGGACCTGCCCACTGTCCGCATCGCTTTCAACCGTCCAGAGGTCCGGAACGCGTTCCGCCCGGGCACCGTAGACGAGCTCTACCGCGCCATGGACCACGCCCGCATGACCCCCAACGTGGCCACGGTGCTGCTCACGGGGAACGGGCCGTCGGCCAAGGACGGCGGCCACTCGTTCTGCTCGGGCGGGGACCAGCGGATCCGGGGCAGGGACGGGTACCGCTATGCCGAGGGCGAGACCAAGGAGACCATCGATCCCGCCCGCGCGGGCCGGCTGCACATCCTGGAAGTCCAGCGGCTCATGCGCACCATGCCCAAGGTGGTCATCGCCGTCGTCAACGGCTGGGCGGCCGGCGGCGGGCACTCGCTGCACGTCGTTTCCGACCTCACCGTCGCCTCGCGCCAGCACGGCAAGTTCAAGCAGACGGACGCCACCGTGGGAAGTTTCGACGCCGGCTACGGCTCCGCGCTGCTGGCGCGCCAGATCGGCCAGAAGGCCGCCCGCGAAATCTTCTTCCTGGCCCGCGAATACTCGGCCGAGGACATGGTCCGGATGGGCGCCGTGAACGAGGCCGTGGACCACGAACGGCTTGAAGAAGTTGCTCTGGAGTACGCGGCGGACATCGCCCGGCAGTCGCCGCAGGCCATCCGGATGCTCAAGTTCGCCTTCAACCTTGCCGACGACGGCCTGGCCGGGCAGCAGGTCTTCGCCGGCGAAGCCACCCGGCTGGCGTACATGACGGACGAGGCCGTGGAGGGCAAGGAAGCCTTCCTCGAGAAGCGCGATCCCGACTGGTCCCAGTTCCCGTACTACTTCTAAGCCGCACTACTCCTAAGGCAGCCCCTGTGACTTCCCAGCCCCCGAACATCGAACCGGCGAACATCGACTCTGCCCTGCGAGCCTTGGCGGACGCCCTCCACGGCGAGGGCCCCGCCGTCGAACTTTCCGCCGACGCTGACGGCAACATTGTGGTTTCCGCTGTGGAAACGCCCGGCTTCGAGGACGCCGCCGTGGTGGTGCGTACCTCCGGTTCCACCGGCACGCCCAAGGCGACGGTCCTCACCGTGGAAGCCCTGGCGGCGTCGTCCGTGGCCACCGCGTTCGCGCTCAAGGGCGAGGGCCAGTGGCTGCTCGCGCTCCCCCTGCAGTACGTTGCCGGGGTGCAGGTCCTGGTGCGCTCCCTCTTCGCCGGCACCCGGCCGTGGGCCATGGACCTCTCCGCAGGGTTCACGCCCGAAGCGTTCACCGCGGCCGCCCAGGAACTCACGGACAAGATCCGCTTCACGTCCCTGGTGCCCACGCAGCTGCAGCGGCTGCTGGACGCGCCGTCGGCCGAAACGCTGGCCGTGCTGCGCCGGTTCAACGGCATCCTGCTCGGTGGCGGCCCCGCCTCTCCGGAACTGCTCGATGCGGCCCGCGACGCCGGCGTCCGCGTGATCACCACCTACGGTTCCGCGGAGACCTGCGGCGGCTGCGTGTACGACGGCTTCCCCCTCGAGGACGTCCTGGCACGGGTCGACGGGGACGGCAGGATCCTGCTGGGCGGCGCCACCCTGGCCGCCGGCTACCTTGGCGAAGCCGGACCGGCTGCCGACGACTTCTTCGAGGAGGACGGCGTCCGCTGGTACCGCACCGGCGACCTCGGCTCCATCGACGCCACCGGGAAGCTCACCGTGCTGGGCCGCGCCGACGACGTCATCATCACCGGAGGCGTGAAAGTTTCCGCCACGCATGTGCAGGCCGAGCTGGAAAAGCTCGACGGCGTGACGGCGGCCTTCGTGGCGGGCGTCCCCTCGGAAGAGTGGGGCCAGGCCGTGGCCGCATACGTTGCAGTGGAGGACAGCTCCCCCGCCGGCATCGAGGGTTTCACCGCCAAGCGGCACGACGGCCTGGGCCGGCTGGCTCCGAAAACCGTCCTCGCTGCCAGCGAGCTGATGATGCTGCCCAACGGCAAACCGGACCGGCTGGGCATGACTGTTCTGCTGGACGCGCTGCATCAGGGAAAATAGAGAAGCCCCGCCCCGGCCGAAGGGCCGGAGCGGCAGGATTTCGGCGGGTTTAACCCTCCGGCCGCACTGAAATGAACAACGAACCAATCGGAGTACTGACCGTGGCCACAGCCGCACAATGGATCCAAGGCGCCCGACCGCGCACCCTGCCGGCTGCCATCGCACCGGTCCTGATCGGCACCGCCGCGGCCTTCGAGATGGACGCCTTCAAGCCGCTCAACGCCGTCCTGGCCGCGCTGGTGGCCCTATTGCTCCAGGTCGGCGTGAACTACGCCAACGACTACTCGGACGGGATCCGCGGCACCGACGAGGACCGCGTGGGACCCCTTCGCCTGGTGGGCTCGGGCGCCGCGAAGCCTGAGATGGTGAAGCGGGCGGCGTTCGCCGCGTTCGGGCTGGCCATGCTGTTCGGCCTGGTCCTGGTGGTCATTACCCAGGCGTGGTGGCTCATTCTGGTGGGCCTTGGATGCGTCCTGGCCGCCTGGGGGTACACCGGCGGCAAGAACCCGTACGGCTACATGGGCCTGGGCGACGTGTTCGTGTTTGTGTTCTTCGGCCTCGTGGCCACCCTGGGCACCACGTACACGCAGGCGGGGCAGCTGAGCCTGGCCGCCATCATCGGGGCCATCGGCACCGGCCTGATCGCGTGTGCGCTCCTCATGGCCAACAACGTCCGGGACATCCCCACGGATATCCAGGCCGGCAAGAAGACCCTGGCCGTGCGGCTCGGCGACAAGCACGCCCGCGAAAGCTACGTCCTGATGCTGGCCGTAGCCATCCTGCTGGTGGTGGTCCTGGCACCCGCACGCCCGTGGATGCTCATTGTGCTGCTGCTGATCCCGGCCAGCCTGATGCCGTCATGGCTGATGATCAACGGCCGGAAGCGCAAGAGCCTCATCCCCGTCCTCAAGCAGACGGGCCTGATCAACCTGGGCTACAGCGTGCTGTTCTCCGTGGGCCTCATCCTGAGCCACGGGCTGTAGGGATCACGGGCTGTAGGGATACAGCCGGGCTGGCTCAGGCGTCCTTGCGGGGAGTTTCTTCTTTGCTGGGAGCTTCCGTGCGGGGTGCTTTAGTGCGGGGAATTTCCGAACGGACCGTAATGTCCGGGTTGGCGTCCACCAAGGTGTCCTCTGCGTCGGCGTCTTCCACCTCACCGGCGGTGCGGATGGGCTTGGCCCGGCCGGAGAAGCGCTCATGCAGGCTGGCCGTAGCGGCGTCGCGCTGCTTCTGGAAGAACAGGTAGCTGATGGCGAAGGCAATCAGGCCGGCAAAGACAGCGGCCAGCAATATTCCCACCTCGAGGAAGCTGAACAGCACGAGCAACGGCACGAACAGCGCCAGACGGATCAGGGAGTATTTCATAAAAGCCACGGTTCAAGTTTAGCCGTCCGGCGTCGAAGCCCCCGCCAGTTGTGCGGTGGAGCCCCTGCCCGGGAGGGAGCCCGCCGGAATGCGGCCGGGCCCGGCAGCCGAAACATCGGGAGGGCAGTGCTGCAGGCGTCCGGACGGTAGACTAATGGTATGCCCCGTGTATTGGTCGCCGTCGCCGTTCTTGCCATATACGTCTATGGCATCGTGGACGTGATCCGCACTGAAAAGCACCTCACAAGGGGTATCTCCAAGACTGCCTGGATCATCGTCGTTGCTGTCCTGCCGGTGGTGGGTGCGGCACTGTGGTTCATCATCGGACGGCCGCGCGGAAGCCGCCCCGCCCCCCAGTCCTACAGCCACACCGTCGCGCCGGATGACGACCCCGATTTCCTGCGCAACCTCGAAATCCGCCGCCGCAACCAGGCCGAAGCGGACCGCCTGAAGAAGCTCAAGGACGAGCTCCAGGCCAAAGAGCACAAGCTCAACGGCGGTGCTTCCGGCACGGGCGGAGCAGGCGAGGCCAAAGGCAACGGCAGCCACCGGGGCGACAAGCACTCCGAAGAATCACACCACCCCGAGACCGACTCCCACGGCACGGACGAGGTCAAATAGGCCCGGTCGGGTAAGCCTGCTCAAAGCCTGCTCAAGTAGGCCCGGTTCGGCAGCAGGTTCAGCCGTGCCTGCGTTCCCCATTTGCCGGTAGTGGCCGCTATTCTCCACGCATAGCGGCCGTTAGTGGCTAAACGGCGGCGCCTGGAGAATCACCACTGCCCGCCGGCCCGCGGCAGTCCGGAACCTCCACCTGTCCTCCACATTGGGACGGGGCTGTGGATAAGGGAGTGGCCGTCCTGCTAAGGGGTCAAAATGCTCCTATGCGCCTTCCCTCCGAGCTTCCGCAGGACCTTCGCCACGGTCCGTTCACTGTGGCGCAGGCCCGGTCCGCGGGCCTGACGAGGCGGCGCCTGAGGGCAAGCGACCTGGTGCAGCCCTGTCGCGGGGCACGCGTTTCAGCACTGGCCGGGGATACGTTGCTGCTTCGTGGCACCGCCCTCGTCGCTGTCACTGGAGCGGTGGTCAGCCATCTTTCTGCGGCCGCGCTGTGGGGTTTCCCGCTGCCGCTGGACCTGCAGAACATCGACGTCGTCCATTTGACGTGCAGTCCGGGCCAGCGGGCCGTCCGGCGGAAGGGTGTGGTGGGCCACCAGCTGATACTGGAGCCTGCGGAAATCACCAGCGGACGGCACGTGCAATGCACCTCTCCCCTGCGGACGTGGTTCGACCTTGCGGGAATCCTTGGTCCCGATGACCTTGTCATAGCCGGGGATTTTCTGTTCCGACGGAGGAATCCGCTCGCCACTCTTGCCGAGCTGGACGACTTCCTGTCCGGCAAGACCGGTAAGCCCGGCTATCGCAGGGCCATGCGGGCCCGTGCCCTGCTGCGGACAAGGACGGACTCCCCCAAGGAGACGGAAGTCAGGCTGCTACTGCGTCGCCATGGCCTTCCCGAGCCGGCCATCAACGTGCCCATGCTTGACGCCTCCGGCAGGTGGATCCAGGACCCGGATATGTCCTACGAGCGGGAAAAGGTCGCCATCCAGTACGACGGCGGCCACCACGCCTCACCTGCACAACGCCGCAGCGACATCGGCCGGGACGAGGATGCCAAGGAGGCGGGATGGCGGGTAGTGGTGCTGACCCAGAGCGACCTCGATCCCTTCGCACCCGGCACGGAGCCCCGGGCCGTGACCCGTGTCCGGAAAGCGCTCGTGGAGCGTGGCTGGGCACCTGAACCGTCCCGGCGTCGTCGGCCATCTGACGCCAATGGCCGCTAAGCGGGTGGCCTAGCGGCCATTAGTGGCAAATCGGGCAGAAATCGCGCAGGGGGCAGGGCGCAGGGGGTAGGGGACGCAGCAAAGGCGCCCCCTGCCTACAGCCCCGAGTAGGAGTGCAGTCCGTTGAAGAACTGGTTCACGATGGTGAAGTTGAAGACTACGCACAGGTAGCCGACGATCGACAGCCAGGCGGCACGGGTGCCGGTCCAGCCGCGTGTGGCACGGGCGTGCAGGTAGCCTGCATAGACCACCCAGATCACGAACGTCCAGACTTCCTTGGTGTCCCAGCCCCAGAACCGGCCCCAGGCCTTCTCGGCCCAGATCGCGCCGAACATCAGCGTGAACGTCCAGCCGACGAACGCGATCGCGTTGATGCGGTAGGACAGGTTTTCCAGGCTCAGCGCCGAAGGCACCAGGCGCATGAAGCCCAGCTTGTCGGCGCCGCCGGCGGCGATGGTCTTCTGCCGGTGGGCCTGCACCAGCTGCAGGGCGGACATGGCGAAGGTCAGCGTAAACAGCGCGGAGGACATCACGGCGATGGAGACGTGGATGATCAGCCAGTAGCTCTGCAGCGCCGGAACCAGGTGGCCCACGGGGGTCCAGAAGGCGATGGAGGCCGCAACGAGCATGATGATGGCCAGGCCGATCACGAATGTGCCCAGGAAGCGCAGGTCGCGGCGGATCAGGACCAGCAGGAAG
Source organism: Arthrobacter sp. P4_H3 (assembly GCF_056400885.1). Taxonomy (NCBI): domain Bacteria; kingdom Bacillati; phylum Actinomycetota; class Actinomycetes; order Micrococcales; family Micrococcaceae; genus Arthrobacter; species Arthrobacter sp. P4_H3. Next base: position 150,973 of record NZ_JBFUKK010000005.1, on the reverse strand, counting down.
ACAGCCACGGCCACGAAGGCACCGGTGGTGAGGAATTCGTACATGTTGCCCCACGGCACGCGGCCCGAGCCGATGGCACGGGTGACCACACCGGCGGCGTGGATCGCGGCACCAAGCACGGTCAGGGCAACCGCAACGCGGGCAGGTACGCGGCGTTCGGCGGCGTAACGCATGCCGGCGTCGGCCGTCTGCCCGGCACCGCCTGCGGCGCCCGTGGACAAACCACCCGTTGCCGACGACGGCCGCTCGGCGCGGCCTATCGGCCCGCTGACGTCCGAATCGGCCCGGTCGACTGCGGGACGGTCAACAGCTGCACGGTCGACGGCGGCCCCCACCCCGGCACCGACCGGGACCTTGGCCGTTGCGGAGTCTGACGCACCCGCCGCGGCAGCAGCCTTGAGGTCCACTGCGCGCAGCGCCTTGCTGCTCTTGGCCAGGTCCCACGCGAAGGCGATAAAGGCCACGGTGTACGTGCCGGCCGCCAGCAGCATAAAGAGCTCGCTGTACTGGCCCATGGTTTCGTTGATGGGGAACATTACTGGTCCTTCTTCGACTCGGGTGAGCCGGCTGTTGACTGGATGAAGTCTTGTGTGGGCGTGTCCGTGGCGGCCTCGTTCTTGCCGCTGCCGGCCTTGCTGCTGTCCGTGGGGACGCCGCCGGCCGGGACACTCCCCGCCGGGCCATTATCCATCTGCCCGCTGGGAGCATTCTGGGAGTCCAGGTCCCATTCGTCCGTGAGGAGTGAACGGATCGCTGCGGCCTCCGCGGCGAGGCGGTGGTCCTCTCCGCGGGCCAGGAGCCCGTATTCCACCATGGTGCGGCCGTCCTCGTGCGTGCCTGTGCGGACCCAGACCCGGCGGCGGTTCACGTACAGCGAGGTCACCAGCCCGGCCACGGCCAGCAGCGCGAAGATCAGGGCGTACAGCTGGCCCGGGTTGTGGTGGATATCCACGCCGATGTAGCGCTTCACGCCATCGAAACTGATCGAGCCCTTGCCGTCCGGGAGCGTGTAAGTGCTGCCGGGAGCCAGGGTGATGCCGCCGGCGTCGAGGTTCCGGGCGTTGAGCGGCGTCAGCTTCTTCACGTCGAGCTCGAAGACGTTCTGCGGCGAGCCCGCGTCCAGGCCAAGGTCTCCGAAGTATGAGTTCAGGGTGAGCTGCGGGTTGATCAGTTCCGGATCACCGCTAAAGGAGACGCCTTCCTCGGTGACGAACGCGGTGGGCAGGAAGAAGCCGGCAAACCCGAGCTGATCCGGTTTGGCGTCCGGAACCTTGATCACCACGGAGGAGTAGTAGTTGTCCCCCTGCAGCTTGGCTACTACAGGCCCCTCCATCGCAACATTCCCGGCACCGTCGCGGACGGTCACAACCGGGGCGTAGCCATTGCCGGTCAGGTAGACGCTGGTGCCGCCGAGGCTCACGGGATCGTTGACCTTCAGCACCTGCTTCTCGGCCGCCGAATCCGGATTCTCCTTGGTGGTCACGTCCGCCTTGAAGTCGATGGGCTGGCCGAACTTGCCCTTCGATTCGCGGTCGAACGTGATCTGGAACTTGTCCAGCTGGATGGAGTACGGCTGCAGCTCGCTGCTCTGGAAGTTGCTGCCCGGCGTGAATTGGTCGTAACCCACCAGGCTGTTCACGAACGTGTCGCCCTCCACCAGGATGCGCTGGCCGCTGTAGCCAAAGAGCCCGCCGGCGGCCACGGACACCAGGACGCCGATCAGCGACGTGTGGAAGACCAGGTTGCCCACTTCCCTGAAGAAGCCGCGCTCGGCCCCCAAAGAGGGCCGCGCGCCGTCGTCGTCCCTCACGTCAACGCGGTAACCGCGCTTCTTCAGCCTCGCGGCAGCGTCTGCAATAGCGGCCGACGCCGGGATCCCGGCGTCCGCGGGGATCACCAGCGTGCCGTACTCGGGCAGGCGGGACAGCCTCGCCGGAGTACGCGGAGGCTGGGAGCGCATGGCCTTGTAGTGGGCGATCGCGCGGGGAACCACGCAGCCGATCAGCGAGATGAACAGCAGGATGTAGATGGCGGAGAACCACGCCGAGGAGTAGACGTCGTAGAGCTGGAGGGAGTCCAGGATCTTGCCGTAGTCCGGGTGGTCCGCGATGTACTGCGTGACGATCGAGGGGTTCGCGGGGCGCTGCGGGAACAGCGATCCGGGCACCGCTGCAACGGCCAGCAGGAGGAGCAGGAACAGCGCTGTGCGCATGCTGGTGAGCTGGGTCCAGGCCCAGCGGAGCATGCCCAGCGGTCCCAGCGCCGGAAGGGCAGCTTCGGCCTTGGCCTTGGCCACGGGAGTCGCTGCTCCGGTCTTGCCGCGTTCCGGCGCTGTTTGCTCCGGGGCAGGGGACTTCTTCTGTTTGTTCACTCGCTCGCTCATCAGATCGGCAATTTCACATCGGTTTGGAACCAGTACTGCAACCCGGAAACCCAGGCGCCCCACACTCCGCTGGCCATCAGCAGGCCGAGCACCACCAGGATGCCGCCGCCGATCCGCTGGATCGCGAGCCGGTGCTTGCGGAAGAAGGACATCACGCCGACGCCGCGGCGCACGGCCAGGGCGATCAGCAGGAACGGGATGCCCAGCCCGAGGCTATAGACGAAGGCCAGGAAGGCGCCCTTGGCGGCCGAGGACCCCCCGGACATGCTCAGGAGCTGGACGGCGGAGTAGGTGGGACCGATGCACGGCGCCCACCCCAGGCCGAAGGTGATGCCCAGCAGCGGCGCACCCCACAGCCCGGCGGGCGGCTTGGCATGGATCTTGGCGTCCCGCTGCAGCCAGCTGAATCCGCCCATGAACACCACGCCCATGATGATCACCAGGATGCCCAGCACCTGCGTGATCCAGGCATTCTGACCGCCGCTGATCATGGACCCCAGCTGGCCGAACGCCCCGCCCAGCAGGACGAAAATTACGGAGAAGCCGAGCACGAACAGGCCGATTCCGGCCAGCATCCGGCCGCGCTTCTGCTTTTCCAGGTCCACGCCGGTCAGTCCGGTGACGTAGCCCAGGTACCCCGGCACCAGCGGCAGGACGCACGGGGAGAGGAAGGACACGAGTCCGGCCAGCAGCGCCACGGGGATGGCAAGCAGCAGCGAACCGTTGAGGATGGCTTCGGCGAAGGGGCTGTTCACGGTGAGGGCGCCGCCGTCACTCTGCCACGGCGGCGGTAATGAGGGCCTTGAGCGTGCCCTTTTGGATTTCGCCCAGGACGCGGGACGCAACCCGGCCCTGCTTGTCCAGCACCAGCGTGGTGGGCACGGCACCGGGAGGCACCAGCCCGGAGACGGCCAGGAGCACGCCGCCGTCCTTGTCATGGAAGCTGGGGTAGGTCAGGTTGAAGGTCTTGTCGAACGCCTCGGCGGCAGCCTTTTCGTCGCGGAGGTTCACGCCGTAGAACTGCACGCCCTGCTCCTTGAACTCCTGGTGCAACGCTTCCAGCGACGGCGCTTCGACGCGGCACGGCGCACAGGCAGCGAACCAGAAGTTGAGGACGGTGACTTTTCCGAGGAAGTCCGCTGGCTCCACGGTAGTTCCGTCGAACAGGGTGCCCTTGATGCTGACGGCGGATTTGCGGTCCGCGGCGGCGAATTCGGTCACGGACCCGTCGCCGGCCACATAATTCTTGTTGTCCCCGGCCTTGGCCTGCTTGGCCAGGGCGTCTTCCTGCGCACACGCGGAAAGGCCCAGCGTCAGGGCAGCCAGACCCAGGCCGCCGACGGCGAGGACGCTGCGGCGGGAAGCCTGGCGCATCGCCTTGCTGGCGGCGTTGCCTGTGTTGTCTGCGTTGTTGGTCTTGGATCCGGCCACGCTCAGGCCCCCGGGGTGCTGGAGGCGCCGGGCAGGAGGGCGGCAGCGGGCTCGCTGTAATCCACGCGCAGCAGGGTGCCGTCGTCGTCGAACACCAGCGAGGTGAGGGACGTGAGCGTGCATTCGCGCTTGCGCGGATCGTGCCAGAGGGGCCTGCCCTCGGCGCTCAGCCGCGTGGACCAGATGGGGAGCTGGTGGCTGACAAGGATGGCCTCGGCACCGTCGCCGCCCAGTTCGATGGCACGCAGGCGTGCGTCCTGGACCGCGGCGATGACGCGGGCGGCCTGGTCTTTATAGGGCTCGCCCCACGACGGAATGAACGGGTTGCGCAAGTGCGGCCAGTGCTTGGGCCTGAGGAGTTCGGCCTTGTTGACCCTGAGGCCTTCGAAGTGATTCCCGGCCTCGATGATGCGGTCTTCGGTGTTGATTTCGAGGTGCAGCGCTTCGGAGATGGGTAGCGCTGTTTCCTGCGCCCGGGTCAGCGGCGACGCCACCAGATGCACGATTTTGGCCCCCTGCGCGGCGCGCTCGCTGAAGTGCACGGCGAGCGTCTTGGCCATCTGCTGTCCGAGTGCGGAGAGGTGGAATTCCGGCAGCCGTCCGTAGAGGACGCCGTCCGGATTGTGGACCTCGCCGTGGCGAAGGAGATGAACAGTGGCTTGGGGCATGTTTACCAGTTTCTCAAAGATGTCGGGTGATCTGAAATCTTCTACAAGAAGTAGAACTGGAAGGTTTGAAGAAATGTTCCCAAGAGTTGGAATAAAAGATGCAAATGCATGTTTATACTTGGTGAAGCAGTTAGTTGAGACTTCAACCAAAGAAGTTTCGGCTGGCGATCAGACATCCTTCCGCAAGAGATTCCGACCACAGATCACAAGGAGCAACACCATGGCACTGCCCACCAACATCACCACCGGCACCTGGACCCTCGACAACTCGCACAGCGAAATCGCCTTCACCGTGCGCCACGCAGGCATCAGCAAGGTCCGCGGCCAGTTCAAGGACGCAGCAGCAACCCTGGACCTCTCAGAGAACGTTGCCGATTCCAAGGTCAACGCGACCATCCAGACCGCCAGCTTTGACTCGGGCGACGTCAACCGCGACGGCCACGTCCGCGGCGAAGACTTCTTCGACGTCGAGAAGTTCCCGGAAATCTCCTTCGTTTCCAACGCGATCGTTCCCAAGGGCGACGCCTACGAACTCCAGGGCGATCTCACCATCAAGGGCGTCACCCGCGCGGTTGCACTCGAAACCGAGCTCCACGGCGTGGCAGTGGACCCGTTCGGCATGACCCGTGCCGGCCTCACCGCTGAAACCACCATCAGCCGCAAGGACTTCGGCCTGACCTGGAACGCCGTCCTGGAAGCCGGCGGCGTGCTGGTCAGCGACAAGGTTGCCATCAACCTTGAGCTCGCGTTCATCGCCCCGGCCGCATAGTTACTGCGCCCGGGAAGAACCGCACGCCAACACAGCGCCCCGCTCCGTCACTGCGACGGAGCGGGCGCTGTGTTTTGTGGGTTGTGTTTAATGCGCTCTCCCCAATTCGGAATACCTCTCAGGAATGATCCACCGCGCGGCCGGAGAGGGGTACGGTGGAAGCAAACCATGCTGGGGGCAGGGCACCGTTACTGATCCCGGTACCCGTTTAATCAGTAGTCGACCCGCAAAGGACCAACTATGAGCACGCCTCCAGCCCAGCCGGCCAACCCGAACGAACCTGAGAACGGTAAGCCTGACGCTCCCCAGTACGGCCAGAACGCGCCAGAGTCCCCCGCAGCACCGCAGTACGGGCAGAACGCGCCACAGACTCCCGCGGCACCGCAGTACGGGCAGAACGCGCCACAGACTCCCGCGGCACCGCAGTACGGGCAGAACGCGCCGCAGGCTCCCGCGGCACCCCAGTACGGGCAGCACGCGCCACAGACTCCCGCGGCACCCCAGTACGGCCAGCAGCCGCAGACTCCCGCGGCACCCCAGTACGGGCAGCAGTCGCCTGCAGCCCCGCAGTACGGGCAGCAGTCCCCCGCCGCACCCCAGTATGGCCAGCAGCCGCAGCAGTTCGGACAGCAGGGCACGCCGCCACAGTACGGCCAGCAGCCGCAGCCGCCCTACGGCCAGGCCCCCCAGCAGTACGGCCAGTCACCGTACGCCCAGTACCCGTCCGAGCATCCCCAGGGTGCAGCCGCCGGCGGTGTTCCGAAAATGGTCAATAACGCCTTCTGGATGATCGTTGCGGCAGGCGCCCTGTGGCTCATCTCCCTCCTGGTTGCCATTCCGGCGCTCGATGATCCCGCCATGCGGAGTACGTTCGAAGAGCAGATGCGGGCCGGCGGAGCGGACGTCGACTTCGAGTCGATCAAGGGCGTTGTGATCGGCATGATGGTTGTCGTAGGCCTGATCGGCGCGGGACTTTACGCGCTGGTGGCCCTCAACGTGCGCAAGGGCAAGAACTGGGCCCGCATCCTGGGCACCGTCCTGGCGGCCTTTTCGATCTTCAGCCTCCTCCCGCTCAGCATCGGAACGGTGGCAGTTTTGCTTGGCATTGCAGCCATAGTGATGCTTTACCTCCCGGCCTCCGCGCCGTACTTCCAGAAGCAGCAGCCTTTCGGGAACCCCTACTCCCAGCCGGGCAACCCCTACGGCCGCTAACGTCGGCCGGGCTGCCTGACGGCAGCCAAGCAGCGCCACAACGCAGCACCTCAATTCCACAGCCAGCGGGCGTGGACTTCGGAATGTCAGCGGCATCAGCCGCCAGACTCCGGAGTCCGCGCCTGCTGTGTTTTGGCGGGCCGCTCCTTGAGCCGAAATTGAGGTGAAAACTATCCACAGATCGCTCCTGCGCGCGGTACCGTGTAACCAAAGTGACGCTGGGGGCAGAAAGACGTGGCTGATCCCGGCAGGTGTTTAGTCAGTAGCCGATTTGCAAAGGATCAACATGAGCACTCCGCCCGTCCCGCCGTCGTATCCCAACGACCCCCAATCCGGCGGTCAGTACGTCCAGCAGCCTCCTCAGTACGGGCAGAGCCCTCAGTTTGCGCAGCCTCCTCAGTACGGGCAGGGCCCTCAGTTTGCGCAGCCTCCTCAGTACGGGCAGGGCCCTCAGTACGGGCAGCCCCAGCAGTTCGGGCAGCAACAGTTCCTCGTCTACCCTTCAGAGATGCCGCAGCAGCGGACTGCGGCTTCCAGCGCCGCTCCCCCGCTCGTGAACACCTCCTTCTGGCTGCTGATCGGCGCGTGCGTCCTGTGGGTCAGCTCGGTCTTCCTGTCCATAGGTTCAATCGACGACCCCGCAATGCGCAGTCAGTTCGATGCCAGGCTGGCAACCAGCGGAGCTGACGTGGATTTCGAGGCCCTCAAGGGAGTCATCGTGGGAATGGTGGCGCTAATAGCCGCCATCGGTGTGCTGATGTATGCGCTGGTCGCATTCAATATCAGGAAGGGCCGCAACTGGGCGCGGGTCCTCGGGACCATCCTTGCTGCGTTCTCCCTGCTTGGCGTCCTCGAAATGGGGCTGGGCACGCTGTCGATCCTGGCCGGCGTGGCCGGGATGGTGCTCCTGTATCTCCCCGCGTCCGCGCCGTTCTTCCGGAAGTACCAGCCATTCGGGAGCCCCTATGCGCAACCAGGCTACCCCTACGGGCGCTGAGCGCTGGTAGACCCGGGACGCACCCCCGTGAACGGACCCCGGGCTGGCCGGGGCAGGCCGGAAGCTATTCGGCGTCGAAGCTATTCGGCGTCGTCCGGGCCTTGGGTTCGCTGTGCGTGATAGGCAAGGATCTGCAGTTCGGTGGCCATGTCCACCTTGCGCAGGTTTACGCCGGCCGGCACCTGGAGCATCACCGGCGCGAAGCTGAGGATGCTGCGCACTCCGGCTGCGATAACGCGGTCGCATACACCCTGAGCCACGGCCGCGGGCAGCGCCAGCACCACCATGTTGGTTCCGGTGCGCTGGAGGACGGGCTCGAGGTCCGCGACGTCACTGACGCGCAGCCAGCCGACTTCGTTGCCCACCACCATCTGGTCGGCGTCGAAAATCGCCACAACGTCGAACCCGCGGGACTCAAAGCCGCCATACCGCGCCAGGGCCTTGCCCAGGTTACCGGCGCCCACGATTGCCACTTTCCAGTCGCGGGTCAGGCCCAGCGCCGCGGAGATGTGGCGGCTGAGGTACTGCACTTCGTAGCCGACGCCGCGTGTGCCGTAGGACCCGACGTGGGAGAGATCCTTCCGGAGCGTGGACGAGCTCACGCCGGAGGCTTCGGCCAGCGATTCGGAGGAGACGCGTTCAACACCCTCTGCCAGCATTGTGGTGAGGGCACGCAAATAGATGGTCAGCCGGGCCACGGCGGCGGGCGGAATCTGCTTGGCCGCAGTACCGCCATCCCCGTGGACAGCCTCGGGGGAAGAATCCAGCGAAGTCACTATCTGCTCCATTGCGTCGCGTTGTGAGTCCACTCTAGAGCCCCGTCTGCACTGCCAACAAAGCAGGAGTCACGGCGCGCCACGGCTCCCGGTGCATAGTGCCGCCGTGCTTCGGCGTCTCCCGGCCGCGTCCCCATGCAGCTCCCCGCCGTCCTACTTGGCCATGGCCTGGCGCAGGACCCGGTCCAGGCGGGTTTCGTCGATCTTCCAGAAGTCACGCTGGATCCCGTCGACGAGAACCACGGGGATTTCTTCGGCATACCGCTCACGGAGTTCCGGCCGGTTGTCCACCAACTGTTCCGTCCACTCCAGTCCCAATGCGGCGGTGACGCGTCCGACGGCATCGCGCGCCGCCTCACAGAGGTGGCAGTCAGCTTTGGTGATCAGGACGACGTCGGGTTTTGCCATGCCTTAACCGTAGCCCGGGCAGCCGTCCCGCCGCGACGTCACCAAGGCCGGGCGGGCATTGACTAGACTCAAGGCATGCCCGAGGAGAAGTACGTCGCCGTAGTCCGGCAGCCCGCCGGTGCGTCCCATCACGGCGAGGCCGCCTTCTTCGACGTCGACAACACCCTCATGAAGGGCGCCAGCCTTTTCCACGTGGCCCGCAAAATGCACCAGCGCGGCGCGTTCACGCTGCCGCAGGCGGCCGGCATGGCGTGGAAACAGTTCAAGTTCGTCCTCCGCGGCGAGAACATGGACGATGTCCATGCGGTCCGCGATTCGGCGCTGACGCTGGCAGCCGGCATCACAGTGGAGGATATCAAGGCACTCGGCGAAGAAGTCTTCGACGAAATGATCGAGTCCAGGATCTGGCCCGGCGCCAAGGCCCTGGCCCAGCAACACTTACGGGTGGGCCGCATGGTGTGGCTGGTGACGGCGACACCCATCGAGGTGGCCACGGTGATTTCCACGCGGTTGGGCCTGACCGGAGCCCTGGGAACCGTGGGCGAAATTGAGAACGGCGCGTACACCGGCCGGCTGGTGGGCGACATCCTGCACGGGCAGGCCAAGGCCGTGGCTGTCCAGGGCATCGCGGACGCCGAGGACCTGGACCTGAACCGCTGCTGGGCCTACAGCGATTCACACAATGACATTCCGCTGCTGAGCATGGTGGGCCATCCGGTGGCCATCAACCCCGACTCCCGGCTTCGCCGCCATGCCCGCGACAACAACTGGCCTGTCTACGACTTCCGCTCAGGCCGCCGCGCTGCCACGCTGGGATTGAAGGCGGCCACGATTGGCGGGGCCATCTACGGCCTCTGGCGGGGCTTCACCCGCTTCCGCGGCCCCACCGTCTAACCCACATTCGCCTCAGCGGCAGGGCCGCTCTGCAGCGGACGTCGTAGGGCTTCACCCGGCCCAAAGAAAAATGCCCGCTGCCAAAGGCAACGGGCATCTCACGCTGTAGGAAGTATCTCTACTTCTTGTTACGGCGCTGGTGGCGGGTCTTACGAAGCAACTTGCGGTGCTTCTTCTTGGCCATACGCTTGCGACGCTTCTTAATAACTGAACCCACGAAAGTTCCTTACAAACTAGATGGAGTACCTGTCTGATGGAAGAGGTCCGTGGACTAGGCAACAGACTAAACAACAAACAGATTCTTACAATAACGAAAAACGTTCCCTAACAGGGTACCGCTTATCCGACGCACCCACTGACCGCACGCCTGAAGGCACATACGGCGGCGGCCGCGAAGGAGCCTATGCGGTGTCCGACTGGCCTTCCACAACAGCACCTTTGACGTACTGTTCGACGGCGCTTTCCGGCACCCGGAAGGACCTGCCGAAGCGGACGGCCGGCATCTCCCCGGAATGGACAAGGCGATACACGGTCATTTTGGAAACGCGCATGAGCTCGGCCACTTCGGCCACAGTCAGGAACTGAGCGTTCGAGAAGTTCGACTCTGCGGACATTTCCCTTATTCCTTTTGTTAACAGCTGATAAAGGCAACCCCATTGAAACCCCATTGCGGTGTGCCGATGCTGAGCCATCAACCTACCCTGTGCTAGTTACTCTAGTGGCTGATGGTGCCATAGTGAAAGTCATTCCGCGTAACCAGTTTCCGGGCACGCGCCCGGTCAAACCCTGAAAATTCAGCCCTGCAGAGCACCCCTGCGCTTGCGCGCGGACGCTGCAAGCTGTCCCAGCACCGACGCCGTGACATCCCACTCCATGCAGGCGTCGGTGACGCTCTGGCCGTAGACCAGCTCGTCAGTGCCGGCAGCGTGCTCGGCCACATCCAGGTTCTGCGCACCGCCCACCAGGAAACTCTCCAGCATAACGCCGGCAATGGACGAGGCGGCGGTTCCGCCATCCTCCAGCTGTGCTCCGATTTCGAAGGCCACCTCAGCCTGGCGGTGGTGGCTCTTGCCGCTGTTGGCGTGGCTGGCGTCCACAATGAGCCTCGGGTTGAGCTGCTTGCCGGCCAGTTTCGCCGACGCCGCCTCGACGTCCGCGGCGGAGTAGTTGGGGCCCTTGCGCCCGCCGCGCAGGATCACGTGCGTGTCCGGGTTGCCGGCCGTGGCCACGAGCGCGGCCCGGCCGTCACCGTCGATTCCCAGGAACGCCTGGGACGCCGCCGCGGCGCTGCAGGCATCCACGGCAACCTGCAGGTCGCCGTCGGTCCCGTTCTTGAACCCGATCGGCATGGACAGCCCGGACGCAAGCTGGCGGTGGATCTGGCTTTCGGTGGTGCGTGCCCCGATGGCGCCCCAGGAGACGAGGTCCGCCATGTACTGCGGGCTGATGGGTTCCAGGAACTCCGTGGCGGTGGGAAGGCCCAGCGAGGTGACCTGCTTCAGGAACTGGCGGGCGGCACGCAGTCCAGTGGCGATGTCGTGGCTGCCATCAAGGTGGGGATCGTTGATGAGGCCCTTCCAGCCCACGGTGGTGCGCGGCTTCTCGAAGTAGGTCCGCATAACAACCAGGAGGTCTTCCTTGTGCTTTTCAGCCTGGCTTACCAGCCGGCGGGCGTATTCCAGGCCCGCCTTGGGGTCATGGATGGAGCAGGGTCCCACGATCACCAGCAGGCGGTCGTCCACGCCGTCCATGATGGCCCGGACTTCGTCCCTGCCACGTTCGACGACGTCTGCCACCCGGGCGTCCAGCGGGAGTTCCGCGATCATGTCCTGCGGTGACGAGAGCGCCTGGAATTCGCTGACGCGCAGATTGGAGGTGGACTTGGAAGGATGCGTTTCGGTGGCTGCTGCGGTACTCATGGGTGCGGGTCCTGTTCCGGATGGTGCGGAGCGGGCCCAGATCAGAACCCGCCGGAGAAATGGCGAAGGGCAGAGAATGATCTCTGCCCTGTTGGCTCTGAAGGAAAGTTGGATGCGTGTCAGTTAGACGCGGGCCCCTCCAGAGCCAACGAAAAATACGCATACCAACGGTTAGTCATAGCCAAGACCATAACCGCCGAACGAACCGTCCGCAAACCGGAGTCGTCACAAAAAGTCCCCGTAACGTCCCATCACCCTGCGCCGCCCCGCCCTTCCTCACCCAACTAGGTAGCAGCAGGTGTCGTTTTGAGCCGCCAAAACGACACCTGCTGCTACCTAGTTGGGCGGGCGGGGAAAGCATGACCTCAGCCGAGCAGCTTGCGCAGGTACTGCAGTTGGCGGTTCCACTGGTGTTCCTGGCCGCCCTCATGGTTGTTGAACCGATACACCTCGATGTCCTTGGCCGGAACGCCTCCCGTTCCCGCCGGCCTGGCGCTTGCCGGTTTCGTTCCGTAGGAATTGAAGCTGGCAAAGACCGTGGATGGCGGGCAGATATCGTCCATCTGCGCTGCCGAGAACAGCGCCGGCGCCGTTGCCGCCCGGCCCAGGTTGACGCCGTCGAAGTAGTTCAGCACAGCGAGGATGGGCTCGTAACGCTCCCGGTGGCGGGCCAGGAAGGCGGCAATTTCGGGATACGGCCCGCGTGGTGCGATGTCGATGGAACGGGGGAAGTCCTGCAGGAAGGGCACATCCGGCAGGGCGGCGATCACGCCGTCGAGCCTTCCGGCCGCGAGCCCGGCCACCGCAACAGTGATGCCGCCGCCCTGGCTGACGCCCGCCACCACAACCCGCGAGGCGTCGACGGCGGGGTGTGCCTGGGCGGCCTCCACCGCACGGAAGGCATCCACATAGACCCGCCGGTAGTAGTAGTCCTCGCGGCTTCCGACGCCGCGGGTCATCAGCCCCGCATGCGCCACGTCGCCCGCTGAGGGGTGCGGGTCTGCGGTGTGTCCCAGAATTCCGCCGTAACCCTGCCCGCGGGTGTCCATGATGAAGTGCGCGTAACCGGCCTGCGCCCACTTGGTGTCCTGGTTGGACAGGCCGCGCCCGCCGGAATAGCCCACGTACTGCACGACGACGGGAAGCGGCTCGTCCGCCGGCCGGTTCGCCGGCAGGTGCAGCCAGCCCTTCACCGGGGAACCGCCGAAGCCGGCAAACGTGACATCGAAGGTGTCGATTACCGTCAGGTAGTTGTCCACCGGTTCGAAAACGGCGTCCAGCGGGTACTCCCGGGCCTCGCTGATGGTGCGGTCCCAGAAGGCATCAAGATCCGCCGGGGCCGTGATGCCGGACGTGTAGTTTCGGAGCTGCTCAAGCGGTAGGTCGAAGAGGGGCATGGGGATTCCGGTTCTGTGAAGCGGGCCGATAGGTAGGATGTTGTATCTTCTCAAGGGCGCAAGGCAGGATCAACCGTCACGACGCCACGTTGAGGACTGCGTACCAGCGCGACTGGAGATGACGTTGGCGGACGCGCCACCCCGCCACTCAGACCAGCGCCGCCTGGTAGCTTCGCAAGGCCTGCGACCCGCGCACCAGTGCCCGCAACTCGGCGAGGCCGCCGGAGACCACGCCTGCGGCCCGGGCCTGGACCAGGACGTTGCCGAGCGCGGTGGCCTCGACCGGTCCGGCGATGACGCGTTTTCCGGTGGCGTCGGCGGTGAGCTGGCACAGGAGCCGGTTCTGCGAGCCGCCGCCCACGATGTGCACCACGTCCACGGGCACGTCTGCGAGGCGTTCGGCGTCGGCGATGGTCCGGGCGTAGCCTGCGGCGAGGCTGTCCAGGATGCACCTTGTGATGGCGGCCGGGTGGTCGGTGAGGACGGCTCCGGTGTTCCGGACGGCTGCCCGGATCCGTTCGGGCATATTGTCCGGGGCGATGAAGTACGGGTCATCGGCGTTGGTCTGGGGCCCGCCGAACGGCAGCGCGGCGGCGGCCGTGAGCAGTTCGTCCAGTGTCGCCGTGTATCCCTGCTGGGCCCAGGTGCGCTGGCATTCGCTGAGCAGCCAGAGCCCGCCGACGTTGCGGAGGTACCGGATGGTGCCGTCCACACCGCGTTCGTTGGTGAAATTCGCCTGCCGGCTGGCCACGGTGAGCACCGGTTTGGGGAGCTCGACGCCGACGAGGGACCAGGTGCCGGAGGAAATGTACGCGAAGTTCCCCGCTTGAGCTTGTCCCGGCGCGGCGCCTGTTGCCGTGGCGCCTGTCGCTTCGGCGGGTACGGCGGCGACGGCGGACGCGGTGTCGTGCGAGCCGACGGCCACCACTTTCGTTGCCCGGGCAAGTCCGGTGCGCGCGGCGATGCCGGGCAGCAGGGTGCCAACGGTTTCGCCGGGCTGGATCAGCGGCGGGAAGAGCTTTTTTGGTAGGTCCAGCGCGGCGAAGAACTCGGTGGCCCACTCCCCCGCGACCGCGTCGAACAGCCCGGTGGTGGAGGCGTTGGTGGCTTCGGTGCGGCGGACCCCGGTCAGCAGGAACGCGATCAGGTCCGGGATGAGCAGGGCCTGGACACCGTTCAGGTCCGGTTCGCTGGCCAGCTGGTAGATCGTGTTGAACTGCAGGAACTGCAGCCCGGTGGTGGCATAGAGCCGGGCCGGGTCCAGTTTTTGGTGGACCTGGGCGACGGCGGCGCGGCTGCGGTCATCGCGGTAGCTGAACGGCTGCGCCGTCATCTCTCCCGCGGTGTTGACCAGGCCGTAGTCCACCGCCCAGGTGTCGATCCCGATGCTGCTGATCGTTTCGCCGCGCTCCCCGGCGACGCGGGCCGCGGCAGCGAGCCCGGCGAGGACCTCGGCGAACAGGGCGTCGAAGTCCCAGCGGAGGCCGCCGTCGGACTCCACCACACCGTTGGGAAAGCGGTGCACGGTTTCCAGCTCAACGCCGTGTTCCCCGGTGGTTCCCTTGTCACTCATCCGTCCCAGGATGACCCGTCCGGAGGAGGCGCCGATATCGACAGCGGCGAACATGCCGCCGTCGATACCGGTTCCTGGCAAGTTACTCACCGGAGGAAGGCGGCGGCGACGCCGGCGTCCACGGGGATGTGGAGGCCGGTGGTGTGGGACAGTTCGGCGCTGGTGAGCACGGCGGCGGCGTTGGCCACGTGTTCGGGCAGGACCTCGCGCTTGAGCAGGGTGCGCTGGGCGTAGTACTTGCCCAGTTCCTGCTCGTCCACGCCGTAGACCGCGGCGCGCTTGGCGCCCCAGCCGCCGGCGAAGATCCCGGAGCCGCGGACCACGCCGTCGGGGTTGATGCCGTTGACGCGGATGCCGTATTCGCCCAGTTCAGCCGCGAGCAGCCGGACCTGGTGGGCCTGGTCTGCCTTGGTGGCGGAGTAGGCGATGTTGTTCGGGCCGGCGAACACGGAGTTCTTGGAGGAGATGTAGATGATGTCCCCGCCCATGTCCTGGTCGATCATGACCTTCGCCGCGGCCTTGGCCACGAGGAAGGAGCCCTTGGCCATGACGTTGTGCTGGAGGTCCCAGTCCTTCTCCGTGGTCTCCAGCAGCGGCTTGGAAATGGACAGCCCGGCGTTGTTGACCACCAGGTCCAGGCCGCCGAAGGCCAGCACCGCTTCCTGGATGGCCGCGGCGATCTGCGCTTCGTCGGTCACGTCCGCCTGGACGCCGATGGCCACGTCCGGTCCGCCGAGCTCGGCGGCGACGGCCTGCGCGTTCTGGAGGTTCAGGTCCGCGATGACCACGCAGGAGCCTTCAGCGGCGAGGCGGGTGGCGATGGCCTTGCCGATGCCCGAGGCCGCGCCGGTCACCAGCGCGATGCGGGTGGCGTGCGACTTGGGCTTGGGCAGGCGGGCCAGCTTGGCTTCCTCGAGGGACCAGTACTCGATCCGGAACTTTTCGGATTCCTCGATCGGGGCGTAGGTGGAGATCGCCTCGGCACCGCGCATCACGTTGATCGCGTTCAGGTAGAACTCCCCGGCAACGCGGGCGGTCTGCTTGTTGGCGCCGAAGGAGAACATCCCCACGCCCGGGACCAGCACGATGGCCGGGTCCGCGCCGCGCAGCGCCGGGGATTCCGGAGTGGCGTGCCGGTCGTAGTACCCCTGGTAGTCCTCGCGGTAGTCGGCGTGGATTTCCTGCAGCCGGGCAATCGAGGCCTCGATCGAAGCGTCGGCCGGCAGGTCCAGGATCAGCGGCTTGACCTTGGTGCGCAGGAAGTGGTCCGGGCAGGACGTGCCCAGCGCGCCGAGGCGCGGGTGCTCCGCGGCTGCCAGGAAGTCCAGGACGACGGCGTCATCACTGAAGTGCCCCAGGACCGGTTTGTCCGTGGACGCCAGACCGCGGATCACCGGCGCCAGCGCGGCGGCCTTGGCCCGGCGCTCGGCTTCCGGCAGCGCCCCGTAACCGGGCAGCTTCGGCCCGAACGGCTCAGCGCGTCCGTTCTCGGCGATGAACTTCTCGGCCTGGTCGATGATCCACAGCGAGTTCTGTTCTGCTTCTTCGGACGTGGCGCCCCAGGCGGTGATGCCGTGGCCGCCCAGGATGGTGCCGACGGCCTGCGGGTTGGCGTCCTTGATCGCGGCGATGTCCAGGCCGAGCTGGAACCCGGGCCGGCGCCAGGGCACCCAGACCACCTTGTTGCCGAAGATCTTGCTGGTCAGGGCCTCGCCGTCCACCGCGGTGGCAATGGCGATCCCGGAGTCCGGGTGCAGATGGTCCACGTGCGCGGCGTCCACGAGCCCGTGCATGGCAGTGTCGATCGAGGGTGCCGCGCCGCCCTTGCCGTGCAGGCAGAAATCAAAAGCGGCCACCATCTCGTCTTCGCGGTCCACCCCGGGGTAGACGTTCTTCAGGGCGTTGAGCCGGTCCAGGCGGAGCACGGCAAGGTTTCCCGGCTTCAGCGTGCCGAGGTCCCCGCCGGAACCCTTCACCCAGAGCAACTGGACGTCCTCGCCCGTTACCGGGTCCTTCTCCGTGCCCTTGGCCGAGGTGTTGCCGCCGGCGAAGTTGGTGTTCCGCTTGTCCGCGCCCAGGCGGTTGGAACGGGCAATCAGGTCTTCAACAGTCTTGTTCGTGTTGCTCATGCTCTTATGCGCCCCATCCGGCTTGCTGGCCGCCCACGCGGTCCTCATTGATCTGTTTCTGGTAACCGCTGGCCTTGAACGCGGCCATCGGGTCCGCGGGCAGGCCGCGGGATTCTCGCCATGCGGCCAGGACCGGGCGGACGTCCGTGTAGAAGGCGTCATTGAAGACCGCGTTCGCGGCCAGAACGTCACCGGACCGTTGGGCCTCGCCCAGCGCCGCGGTGTCCACCATGAGGGCACGCGCGGTCATCTCCTGGACGTTGAGCACGGAGCGGATCTGGCCCGGGATCTTCTCCTCCAGGTTGTGGCACTGGTCCAGCATGAGCGCCACGCCGGAACCCTTGCCGAAGCCGCCGCCGCGGATCACCTCGTACATGATCCGGAACAACTGGAACGGATCAGCTGCGCCCACGATCAGGTCGTCATCGGCATAGAAGCGCGAGTTGAAGTCGAAGGAACCCAGCTTGCCCAGGCGCAGCAGCTGCATCACAATGAACTCGATGTTGGTGCCCGGGGCATGGTGGCCGGTGTCCAGGCAGACGAACGCCTTCTCGCCCAGCGCCAGGGTCTGCGCATAGGAGGTGCCCCAGTCCGGAACGTCCGTGTGATAGAAAGCCGGCTCGAAGAACTTGTACTCCAGCACCAGGCGCTGGTCCTCGCCCAACCGGGCGTAAATCTCCTGCAGCGACTCCGCCAGACGATCCTGCCGGCCCCGGATGTCATCCTGGCCCGGGTAATTGGTGCCGTCCGCCAGCCAGATCTTCAGGTCCCGCGAACCGGTGGCATACATGATGTCGATGCACTCGAAGTGGTGCTCCACCGCCCGGCGGCGCACGGACTCGTTGGAGGACGTCAGCGAACCGAACTTGTACTCATCATCCTGGAATGTGTTCGAGTTGATCGTGCCCAGGCCCACGCCCAGGCCCGCAGCGTAGTCCTTCAGTGCGGCGTAGTCATCCACCTTGTCCCACGGAATATGCAGGGCAACCGTGGGAGCCAGGCCCGTCAGTTCGTGCACCTTGGCGGCGTCCGCGATCTTCTCCTGCACGGTCCGGGGAGTGCCCGGCGTGCCGAACACCTTGAAACGCGTGCCCGAATTGCCATACGCCCAGGAGGGTACTTCAATGGCAAGCTCCCCGAGCCTGCCCAGCGCCGTTGCTACGTCATTCATGATGGTTCTTCCGGTCTCTCGTAGTGCGTTTGTCTGTTGTGTGCCGACTCCCGTGTCGGCGGCATGCCGTGTGTCCCGCGGCCCGTGACGCCCAGCCGTCCGCAACGGTGGCTACTCTGGGACGGCGGCTAGTCCGGGGCGCTGGCCGTGGCCAGCTGGTCGTCCAGGTTGAAGACTTCCTCAAGGACCTGGAACCCCTCGTCGGGTGCCTGCTCCGTGTCGTCGAAGAGCTTGGCCATCTCCGCCTGCCAGCGGGCGTTGACGTCGGTCAGTGCCATCCGTGCCCGCACGGCGTCGAAGTCGTCGCACTCCACGTAACCCACCAGCAGTCCGTCCCCGCCCAGGAAGAGCGAATAGTTGTGCCAGCCCGCGTCCTTGAGCGCACGGAGCATCTCCGGCCAGACGGCGGCGTGCCGGCGCCTGTACTCATCGATCAGTCCGGGTTGGACTGAGGAGCGAAAACACACCCTCATCTGCGACTCTCCTGAATTTCCGATTCTTTGAATCGTTTCATTGTTACGATTCAAAGTACTCTTGAAGTCAAGTGGGTGTCAAGCATTTAGCAGCGGATGAAAACCATTTATCTGCTGGCTGGGCCGTTTCGTCGCCCCCGAACGCCGTCCTGGCAAGGACAATTGGTCAGGGGTCTGGTCCAGGCGGTTGCCCGCCGTCCCGCATGAGAGAGCTTGGAGAAAGATGTCACGGTCAGCCAGCATCAAGGATGTTGCGAACCATGCCCGCGTGGCAGTGGGAACAGTTTCCAACGTCCTGAACTATCCGGACCGCGTTTCGCAGCGGACCAAGGACCGGGTGCTGCAGGCCATCGACGAGCTCGGCTTTATCCGCAACGATGCGGCCCGCCAGCTCCGGGCCGGGCACAGCCGCACCATCGGCCTGATCGTCCTGGACGTGGGCAACCCCTTCTTCACCTCCGTGGTCCGCGCCGCTGAGGACGCCGCCGCCCTGCAAGGCAGCGCCGTCCTGCTCGGGGACAGCGGGCACGACGCCAGCAGGGAATCGAACTACATCGACCTCTTCCAGGAGCAGCGGGTCCAGGGCCTGCTCATCTCGCCGGTGGGCGATGTCACTGAGCGCCTGGACCAGCTGCGCGAACGCGGCGTGCCCACCGTCCTGGTGGACCGGCTGGCCGACGAGGCGAAGTACAGTTCCGTCTCCGTTGACGACGACGCCGGCGGTTACCTTGCGGCGCGGCACCTGCTGGACATCGGCCGCCGTCGGCTCGCCTTTGTGGGAGGCCCGACGTCGATACGCCAGGTGGCGGACCGCCTCCAGGGGGCGCAGCGCGCCGTCGCCGAGGTTCCGGACGCCTCCCTGGAAGTACTGGATTCCGCCGGGCAGACGGTCCTGGCCGGCCGCGGCGTGGGCGACCAGTTGGTCCGCCGGAGCGCTGACGACCTTCCGGACGGCGTGTTCTGCGCCAACGACCTGCTGGCCCTGGGCGTTATGCAGTCACTCGCCATGATGCACACGCTGCGGATCCCCGAAGACATTGCACTGATCGGCTACGACGACATCGACTTTGCCGTGTCCGCCGTGGTGCCGCTGTCCTCCATCCGGCAGCCCACGGAAGCGCTCGGGCGGACAGCCATCGAGCTGCTGGCCGAGGAGCTGGACGCCATGGGTCCCACGTCCGTGCGGGCCCATCATCGCGCGGTGATCTTCACTCCCGAACTGGTGGTGCGGCAGAGCACGGCGGGGGCTTCTGCCGGCTAACAACCGCGCTCGAACTCCGACCAGTGGGACGACGTTCAGGTCGCGGTCGACGGCATCCTCCGGAAGCTCGAAGGCAGGATCGGTCCACTCCTTGAACGCTGATGTCCATGAACTCCACGTGAACTGCGGGAAGTCGTTGAGCTTCGCCTCGTGCGTGCGCCAGTCGCAGGAGGTCCGCCAGTAGGCATTATCGTGTCAGCCGTGCGTCGTACGACGCGAAGCCCGGCCGCAGCACCACATGAAGGGACCCCATCTGGGCGATGTCTTCCCACAGCACCAAGAAGGATCCTCTGTGGCGCCAGCGCAATAGCTGCGCTATCGGCCACGGCTGAGTCATCTCTTGGCGTTCGTATCCGAGGAACGACGACGCCGTTCGCGGGCTGACTACGATGCCGACCAGCCGGGCTTGGCTGAGCAGTTGCGTCGGGGCGGAGTCCAGGGCGAACCGTAGGTCCGAGACCTCGCCGAGCCGCTCACCGTCGCTGTTCACCACGTCGCTGCCCAGGACGTCAGTCAGGATCATGGCGTCCTCCTGGGATTTTCCCGATCACGTGGTTCCGCAGCCATCGTTCCACCCATGAGGCATCGAGCGAATCGGAGCGGACGCCGAGCTGGACGACGGTGTCGACTCCGGCCACGGCTTCCCAGGGGATGCGAATGAGCCTGCTCGACGGCGGCCTGCCGCCGAAGATCCGCGTGCCTAGGACGGGACCGGTCAGCAGGGCCGTGATGTGTGGTGTGGGCGCGCCTTCCGGGATCGGTTCGTCAGATGGCGGCCCGCTCAACTCGACGTCGTCGACGGTGGTGACGGGGACGCCGTCGACGTCCAACATCTGCCGGTCCAGAAGGTGGAGTTGAGCGTCCAGCACCAGCCCGGCCGGTTGCGGCGCGGTCTTGAGCTCGTGCGACTGGATCCTTCTGCCCTTGGGTGCGCTCATGCCCCGGCTCCTGTTGCGATCATCAGTGGAATGGCGGCCAGAGAAGCGACGAGAATGATCACCAGGTAGACGAGGCCGGCGATGTTCACGGCACTGTTGTTGACGTGTTTGCCCATGTATTGCGGGTCGTTCGCGACGATCAGGATTGGCAAGTATGTCAGCGGAA
Organism: Arthrobacter sp. P4_H3; assembly: GCF_056400885.1. Taxonomy (NCBI): domain Bacteria; kingdom Bacillati; phylum Actinomycetota; class Actinomycetes; order Micrococcales; family Micrococcaceae; genus Arthrobacter; species Arthrobacter sp. P4_H3. The sequence continues at coordinate 130,408 of NZ_JBFUKK010000005.1, read as the reverse complement.
GCGCGATTGCCGAGAACACCACGGAGTATTCGGTCACCAGAATGGGATCCACGCCTGTGGCAAGGACCGCGATACCGGCCAGCAGGACGACGATCATGGACATGTGAAACCTCGCTGCCTGAGCTGGGCGGCGGAACTTGCCCCACGACCATCCGAAGAATTGTGCCAGCGTGTACCCGCTGGACAGTGTCGTCTCCAGGGCGGCGCCGAAGGTCGCGGCCACGACTCCCAGGATCAGGACCGCCAACGCGAGTTGGCCGCCGGCCTGCGCAACCGGCAGGGCCACCTGCGACAGCGTTGTCACACTGATCCCTGCGGGCAGAAGAACTACGGCGGCGCACGCGGCGATCGCTATGGAAAGGAACCCACCGAGGGGGAAACCGAGCAGGACGTTGATCCGGGATTGGACCAGGTCCTTCACCTTCCAGCGTTCTTCAACCGCGCCTGAGGAAAAGAAGAACACCTCGTATGGGGTCATGGCTGCTCCGAACAGGGCGATGGCGAAATACCAATACACACCCGGGCCCTCCTCTGCCGGGACCGAGGGTGTGAAGGCCTGGCCTGCCAAAACGCCCCAGTCCGGTTTGAGCAGGAAGAGTGCCACGGCAAAGACCACAAGGGACAGTCCCATGAGGCCCGTGACGTTTTCCATGATGCTGAACTTCACCCGCCAGATCACCAGCCATACGGCAAGCAAGGCGAACGGAACCCAGAGCATGTAGGCAACACCGCTTGCCAGCTGGAGTGCCAGCGCGATGCCACCAATTTCCGCGGTCACGGTCATGAGGTTGATCAGAAATGACGCACCCAGGTTGGCAAGGCCGGCGCGCGGACCCATCCGCTCACGAATCACCTCGAAGGTGGCCCTGCCTGAGACTGCGGCCACCCTGCCGGACATGTTGGCAAAGAGGCAAATTCCCACGACGCCGACCACCACCACCCACGCCAGGGACAGCCCGAATCGCGATCCCACCACGGCGTTGGTCACCAGATCCCCGATGTCAACAAAGCCCCCGATCGCTGTCAGGATGCCGAGCGCAACACCGAGGAGCCGCTTCACTGGATGCCGGCCTTTGTCATCAGGGCGTCGAGTTGCTCCGTTGCCTCCTTCAGTTCACCAAGGACCACAGGCAATTGCCTTGGTTGGCTGAGATCGGGTTCCCCGCGTGGAGCCGTGAGCGCGTCACGGGCGTGGAGGATTGAGCGGGACACGGTGGAGAAGGTCGCCACCATGTCGTCGCGGAGTATCTGGTCATCGTCTGTAGCTACCGCCAGGCCCTCGACCTCATCGATGGCTGACTCGACTTCGCCCAGCATGTCGTCGGCAACAGTGGTGCCGGCGGCCGCCGTTGTGCGGTCAGTGTTGCGGAGCTCCACCGCGAGGATGGTGGCCTGCACAGCTGCTGAGACGGACTTCGCCGGTCCTTCCAGGGCATCCGCTGAAGGCTCGGGGGTACATGCGGAAAGAGCGACGGTGAGGACCGCTAGAAGCACAAGAAGTCCAGCCGGGAAGTGGCGGCTATGAACGCGATTGCTACGCTCGGTGCGCATGCCGCGCTGGGATGTGGACACTGGTGCAACGTGCACCGCGCCGACGGCGAGCCTTGTCGCACTTAACAGCCCGAGAATTGAACGGATCCGCATCTCTTCCCAATCGCCACATGGACAAGCCCCCGTTAGTGGTAAGCATACTGACAAAACAAGGGCCCACAAGAGGGCAAAGCAGACCCGAGCTGATTGGCGCAAACCGGCGGACCCCTGGTGAACCTGTCCGTGTTGAAAAGCAACCGTGCCAGGGCGGGGTCGAAGGCCATGGTCCGAATACCACGGCTACTACGGCCCCCGTCTGTGGGTGGCTCCGGTTGAGCGCGAACGGGCAGATAATGACCTGTTTTTTACTTTTTGGGGTCATTATCTGCCCGTTCGCGCTCAGAGCTGTTCAGCTCTTAGGGCCGCAAGTGCCCGTTCGCGCTCGGGGAGGACTACAGCGCCTGCACCACCAGGTTCCGGTAGGCAGCCCGCAGCGGGGCCATCTGCCGGAAGCCGAGATAGCCGCCGCCCAGCACGTTGCCGCTCCCGTCCCGCCAGGTGAGCACAGGCAGGCCGTTGATGGAGAAGGCAACGTCCGGCCCGTCCTTGACGAGTTCCATCCGATAGAAATCCAGGGCGTCCTCCGCGGGCGGCAGCGGGTCCGCTGCCTGCGCCACCAACTCGAAGCCCGAGCTCTTGCGCAGGTTGCAGGTCCGGAAGGCCCGCTCCTCCGCGTGCTTGTGCCGGAAATAGGAGACGTGCAGGGCATCGATGTCGCCCGAGTGGTACTGCGGGTAGAAGCCGGTTCGCGGCGCGAGGCCGCCCGAGAACAGGTCCCGTCCGCCGTGCCCCTCTGCCGCAAAGAACACCATGGCCAGCCCCGGCTCCGCGAGAGGCAGGAACTGCCAGCTCACCCTGACGCGGTCCGGGAACTCCACCGGGCACCAGAACGTCCAGTGGGCGTGGTCGCCGAACTCTTCCTCGTCCCTTGACCCGGACAGCAGCAGCGCCCCCGGCCGCGGGTCAGCGGCGGATGGCGTCCCGCCGCCGTCGTGCGTTTCCGGATGCCGGGCCAGGCTGACCGGGCCCTCGGCAATCCAGCCCGCCACGTCCTCCGGCCCGGTGAGCGGGTTGCTGTACAGCACGCCGCCGGAGTTCTCCCCGGGTGTTCCCATCAGGCGGACGCCGCTGTGGAATGCTGACGGATTCCCCCGGCGACCGCGAGGCCCAGCGATGTCAGCCGCGATGCGACGTGCTCCGCCACCAGCCGGGCACCGTCCACGTGGAAGTGCGTGTTGTCCGCCAGCCCGTCCGGCCAGCGGGCGTGCTCCCCCGGACCAAAATGGCAGAACAGTGACTTGGATCCTTCCACGCCGAGCCGCGTGTACAGGCCGCGCGTCCAGCTGTTGAGGTCGATCAGCGGGACGTGAAGCTCCGCCGCGACCTCCCGGACAACCTCGGGGTAATCCTCCAGGCTCTGTTCCAGCCGTGCACCCGCCGCGGCAGCTGCGCCGGCCAGTGCGCCGGCCAGGAAGTGGCGCCGCTCCACCGATGTGCAGAGAACGGCGCGAGCACCTGTGGCCCCGACCTCGGCGGCCATGGTCCGCAGGTTCGCCGCGTAGCCGGTCCTGGCCGCAAGGTGCGGACGCTTTTGGTCGTTGTGGCCGAACTGGATCAGTACGAGGTCGCCCTCGCCGGCCAGTTCCAGCAGCATGTCCCACAGCCCTTCGGCCCGGAAGGACTCGGTGCTGGCCCCGCCCTTGGCGAAATTGTGGACGGAACCCCAGGTGTGGACGTGCGGGGCAAGCTGCGCGCCCCAGCCGCTCATCGGGTACTCGTGGGTGGGACAAGTGGCGACCGTCGAGTCGCCGGCCAGGAGGATCTTCATGCTGTGCTTTCTGTTGGTGGGGGCGGGCATCTGAGGTTCGGCCGCTCAGCCCTTGACGGAGCCGATCAGCATTCCCTTGGCGAAGTGCTTCTGCAGGAACGGGTAGAAGATCAGGATGGGCAGGGTGGCCACCACGATCACGGCGAACTTGATGCCCTGTTCCGGCGGGATGTAGTTCGGGTCCACGTTGCCGGTGCCGAGCAGGTCGGAGGACGCGGTGACCTGGCGCAGGTACATCTGCAGGGTCCACTTGGAGTTGTCGCTCAGGTAGAGCAGCGGTGACATGAAGTCGTTCCAGATGCCCACGGCGTAGAACAGCGCGAACGTGGCCAGCACCGGTTTGGACAGCGGGAGCAGGATCCGCCAGAGGATCCCGATTTCCGTGGCGCCGTCCATCTTGGCGGACTCCTCCAGCTCCTGCGGGAGTTCCTGGAAGAAGTTCTTGATGATGATCAGGCTGAACGGGTTGATCGCAGCCGGCAGGATGAGCGCCCAGTAGCTGTTGAGCAGGCCGAGGTCCTTGATCAGCAGGAACGTGGGGATCATGCCGCCGGAGAACACCATGGCGAAGACCACCAGGGACAGGATCAGCTGGCGGCCGCGGAGGTTCCGTTTGGCCAGCGGGTAGGCCATGGTGACCGTCAGGATCAGCTGCACCACCGTGCCCACCACGGTGACGAGCACCGTGGTAACCAGGGCGCGGATGAACGCGGGGGTCGAGAAGATGTACTCGTAGGCGCCCAGGCTGAACTGCTCCGGCCAGACGAAGAAGGCCCGCCGGGTGATCTCGGCCTCAGTGGCGAAGGAGCCGGCGAAGACGTAGACGAACGGCAGCAGCGTCAGGACGCCGATCACGGTCAGGAAGACGTAGTTGGCGGCGTCGAAAATCCGGCCGCCGGTGGTGTTGTGGATCTTCATTAGAACAGTCCGCTCTGGTTGAACCGCTTGGCCAGGGCGTTGGTGCCGAAGATCAGCACGATGCCCACCAGGGACTTGAACAGACCCACCGCTGTGGAGTAGCTGTAGGCGCCCTGGGTGATGCCCACGAAGTACACGTAGGTGTCAAAGACGTCTGCCACGGACCGGTTGAGGGCGTTGGTCATGAGGTAGATCTGCTCGAAGCCGGTGTTCAGCATCTGCCCGATCGCCAGGATGAGCATCACGATGATGGTGGAGCGGATCCCGGGCAGCGTGATGTGCCAGACCCGGCGGAACCTGCCGGCGCCGTCAATGATGGCGGCCTCGTACTGGTCCTGGTCCACGGTGGCCAGGGCAGCGAGGAAGATGATGGTTCCCCAGCCGGTGTTCTTCCAGATCTCCTGCAGCACAATCAGCGGCCGGAACCAGGCCGGGTCGGACAGGAAATCGATGTCCGTGCCCAGCACGTTGTTGATGAACAGGAACAACGGCCCGAAATCCAGGGCGAACAACAGGAAGCTCAGCGACGCCACAATGGTCCAGGACAGGAAGTGCGGGATGTACACGAGCGTCTGGACCGTGCGTTTGAGGATGGACAGGCGGACCTCGTTCAGCAGCAAAGCCAGGACGATGGTCAGCGGGAACGCGATCCCCAGGCTGAGGAACGCGAGGATCAGGGTGTTGCCCAGCAGCCGGCCGAAGTCCGGGTTGCTGAAGAAATCCTGGAAATGCTGGAAGCCAACCCACGGGCTGCCGTTCACGCCCAGGAACGGGACATAGTCCTTGAACGCGATGGACACCCCGTACATCGGGGCGTACCGGAACACCGCGAAGTAGACCACGCCCGGCAGCAGCAGGAGATAGAGCCACTTGTAGTGAGCGAAGTGGACGGCGAAGCGGCGTCGCCGCCCCGGGGCAGGCGCGGGTGGCGGTGCCTGCTCCGGGGCTTTGACGTCAACTGCGGACGCTGTCACTTGCTGTCCTGCCAAAGCTTGTTGATCTCTTCCTGGACTTTGTCCCCGCCGCTGGACTTCCACAGCTTGATGGCGTCTTTCAGGCCCTGCTCATCGATCTGGCCGGCCAGGTACTTGATGCGAGCGTCCGCCACGATGTTGTCCAGCTGCGCGCCCTTGGCAACGTAGGTGGGTGATACGAACGCCGCGGCCGGGTTGTAGACGGCGCTCTTCAGGTCACCCGCCATGACCTCAACGCGCTTGTCGAAGACTTCCTGTTCGTAGTCGGAGGCCTGCTTGACGGGGTAGAAGTTGTTTCCGGTGACGTTAGTGCCCAGCTGCGCGTAGCTCTTGATGTCCGTGGCCACAGCTTTGCCCTCGGCCGTCTCGGGCTTGATGGCGGCGGCCTTTCCGTCCTCGACAGTGAAGTTCACGCCCTCGATTCCGTTGTTCAGGAGGGCTGCCACTTCCTTGCCGTTCATGGTGTTCAGGAACTCAAGGACGTTCTTCAGCTCAGCCTCGGTCCGGACGCTGGTCTTGGGAATGGCCAGGAAGCCGGAGTAGCCGTCCGTCGGGTGTGCGTGGAGTTCGCCGTCCGGCCCCTTGAGGTTGCCGACGAAGCCCACCTTGTTCTCGAAGTCGTTCGGGTTGGCCTGCTTGAAAAGGTTGATGAGGACACTCACGCGGGAGTCGACGTCGACGATGATGCCGCCCTTGCCGTTGAAGAACGGCTCGTTCCACTTGGTGCCGTCGAAGGTGGCGAAGTCAGGGTTGATGAGCTTCTCGTCCACCATCTTCTTGACGAAGCGGTTGGCTTCGAGGAACTCCTCGGTTTCGAAGCTCGGGACCAGCTTCCCGTCCTTTTCGGTCCAGCGGTTGCCGGCGCCGTACCACTCTTCGATGATGTCGTAGGGGCTGTTGGAGCCCAGGGCGCCCCACTTGGGGATGGTGATGCCCCAGGTATCGTCCTGGCCGTTGCCGTCCGGGTCCTGTTCAGTAAAGGCCTTGGCCACGTTGTACAGGTCCTCGGTGGTCTCGGGTGCCTTCAGCCCAAGCTTGTCCAGCCAGTCCTGCCGGAACATCACGGCCGCACGGATGGGGTTGCGGGCGCGGAAGACGCCATAGACCTTGCCGTTGATGCTGGCGTTCTGCTCAACCTCCGGGAAGGTGGTCTTCAGGTTCGGGTACTCGTCCAGTTTGTCGGTGAGATCCCAGAAGGCGCCGGCCTCGGCGTTCTTGACGAACCCGGGCGACTTGCTCTGGACCACCAGGACCTGGGGAATTTCGGCGGATGCCAGCGTGATGTTCATCTTGTCCTCGTAGGACGCATTCGGCGTCCACGTGATGCTGATGTCCTTGCCGGTGAGCTCCTCGAGCTTCTGCTGCACGGCGCCGTCGGCCGACGGCGGCTGCGCTTCGAGGAACGGCGCCATGAGGCTGATCTTCGAGGTGTCCGCAGCCGGGGCTTCACCCCCGCTGCAGGCCGTGAGGGTCAGTGCGGTGGCGGTCACGACGGCGGCCGCCAGGCTGAGTTTTCTGCGGATCATGGTGTTTTCCTTTTCCACTTCTTCGGGGGTTGGCTAGGTAAGTTTGTTGATGGTTAGTGAGTGCGGCTTGGTTCGCGGCCTCGGATCTGCGCAATTTTGATACGTTTCATTCGATGGCCGCGCAAAGGCACTTTCTGCCGACTGCGGAGACCTTTCGGAAGCCGTGCGCGGCCGGATAGCCGCACGCCCGCAGGACGGGCCGCCACCGCGCAGCTCAGGCAATCGGGGCCCCCACCGCGACGGCGGCGGTCCCGGATCCGGCAGTCTCGCGCCCGGCGCCGGCGACGACACCCTCGCCGGCCGCCACGGATTCGTCATTGGCGGAGAAGAAGCGGTCGCACAGCCACCCGGTGACGTACAACCACGCGCCGATGCTGAAGAACGGGATAAGTCCCGGCAACGCCTGGCTGGCGAACAGGGCAGCCGCGGTCACAAAAAGCAGGATCGCGGTGCCCGCCAGATGGCGGAGGGCAAACCGCGAGGACATCAAAAGGTATTGCGGGAGCGGCAGCTCATAACGGGCAAACATGGGGAAGATATGGCAGACCACGGCCACCAGGAAGATGGCAGCGACGAACACACCGGCAGCCATCAACTGCGACAGAAGGTCGCCGGACCTGGAGAAGTAATTCCAGTTGAGGGCGAGGGCTGCGCCGGCGAGCATAACCGGCGCAGCCAGGCCGTTTCCGCGACCAAAGTTGCGCCGGAATTCCTTCATGAACGCACGAAACAGCGGGGCGGCCCCGCCCCGGACCCTACGGCGCACCAGGATCTGCGCGGCGGCGGTCGCAGGGCCAACGCCAAACACCCCCAGGCCCGCCAGTGAGAACACAATCCACAACAGGTTCAGGCATGCAATCCACAGCAGGGTGTCGAAGAATGAATATGCCTTCGCGCCAAAAGTTCCAGCCAGCACGTCCAGCCTCCAATCTCTCCGTCGTTGCAGAAACGGGGGCCGCAGTGGTCCACGTCACCTAAGTAAGCGGTTTCTCGAAAATGTAGACGCTTTTGGAGTGGCGGTCAAGGTTCAATTTGAATCGTTACATAATGCGGCCGCCCGGGTTATGCTGTTGTCATCAGCATTTTGGAAAGCGCTTACCATGGTTATGTATTGGCCGTCCCGGCCTAGGCTGATGTCAGCCGTCCAGGGCCACGGCCCGGCGATTTCCTGAACAGACACCGACGTCAACACCCCGTCCCGGGGACAGAAGAGGAGAGCCATGGGCACCCTGTCCGAGCCCGTCCCGGAAGAACACAAACTCCGCACTGTGTCAGCGGCCAGGGTGGCACTCGTCGGGGTCCACGGCTTCGGGACGCACCACCTCCGCAACCTTGAACGGCTGCAGGCGAGCGGCGCCGTCACCCTCGTGGCTGTTGCGGATCCAAATCCTCCTGCGCCGGGAGCTCTTCCTCCCGAGACTGCGGTCTTCAGCACCCTGGACGAGCTCCTGGCGGCGACCCCGGCGCTGGACCTCGTTATTGTAGCCACGCCCATCCAGACGCACGCGCCCCTGGCCCTGACCGCCCTCCCCCGCGCCGACCTGTACCTGGAGAAGCCTCCCGTCGCTTCACTGGCCGACTTTAACCGGCTGCAGGAGGCCGCCGCCGGAGCCGGACGCCGTGTCCAGATCGGCTTCCAAAGCCTTGGCTCCCACGCGCTGCAGGCCATTGAGGACCTGCTCGCGGCGGGCGAGATCGGCACGCTCCTGGGAATCTCCGCCACCGGGCGCTGGGTGCGGGACCGCGCGTATTACAAACGTTCGCGCTGGGCGGGCAAGCGCAGCCTGAACGGCGTCGACGTCGTGGACGGCGTGGCCACCAATCCACTGGCGCATGCCATCGCCACGGCCTTGAGGATCGCCGGCGCGCGGACCCTGGATGATCTCGTATCGGTGGAAACGGACCTCTACCGGGCCAACGACATTGAATCGGACGACACCTCCGTGATCCGGGTACGAACCACATCGGGGCTGCCCATCACCTGCGCGCTCACGTTGTGCGCCACCGAATCCGTGGAACCGTACATCACACTGCAGGGCAGCGAAGGAACCGCGGTGTTCCACTACACCGAAGACCGCCTCAGCATCAGGGGCACCGACGGCGAGCGCAGCCAGGTCTTCGGCCGGGACGACCTCACGGAGAACCTGCTGGAACACTTGCGCCAGCGCCACTCGCCGGACAGCCCACCCGACCCGGTGCCGCTCATCAGCCCGCTCGCCGACAGCGGCGCGTTCATGAGGGTGCTTGAAGCCATCCGCACCGCCGACGCTCCGGCGCTGATCCCTGCGCAGTACATCAACTGGACGGGCGACGGCGATTCCGCCCACGCCGTGATCGCCGGCATCGAGGACGCCCTGGAACGCGCGACGGCGGCACACGCCACCTTCAGCGAGCTTGGCCTGCCGTGGGCACGGTCCGCGGCCGACAACCCGGAGAAGCCTTCCCTCACCGTTCAGGACCCCGCCGTCCAGGACCCCGCCGTCCAGGCTGGCGGCCGGCACGACGGCGGCCCTGCGGCCGGCACGCTAAGCGGTGCCACCACGGTGGCCACCCTGCAGGACGGCACCGCCATCGCTGCAAGGCTCTCACCCCGGCCCTACCTGCACCCGGTGCGCACGCTCGGTGGTGTCACGGTCACGGACCATTTCCCGTCGGACCACCCCTGGCACCTCGGTGCGGGCGTGGCGCTGCAGGACGTCAACGGCATCAATTTCTGGGGCGGCAAGACCTACACCCGCACAGCCGGACGGTACGAAGAACTCCCGGATCATGGCCGGATCGTGCAGCTCTCCGCCGCTCCAGTGCCGGGATCGCGTGACGGTAATTCCGTGCAGCAGGAACTGAGCTGGCAGGCTCCGGATGGCAGCGAACTCCTCCGCGAGCGCCGCATCATCCGGTCGGTTCAGGTGGACGCCCGAACTTGGCGGCTGGACCTGGCGACGGAACTGACCGCCGTCGTCGACGCCTCACTGGGAGGCCCCGGTTCCAACGGTGCCGCCGGCAGCGGCTACGGCGGATTCTTCTGGCGGCTGCCCGCGTGCTCCGCGGCTGAAGTCTTTACAGCCGCGGAGCACGGTGAAACTGACGTCCACGGCTCTGTCTCGCCCTGGCTGGCGTGGACCGCGGAGTTCCCGGAGGGCCGGGCGAGCCTGGTGTTCGCCGCCCCTGCCGAGGCGCCGGACCCGTGGTTCGTCCGGCTGACCGGCTACCCCGGGGTGGGCTCGGCCCTCGCCTGGAACAGGCCCGTGGACCTCGCCGCCGGGGAAGCCGTCTCACGCTCCTTCACGGTGTGGATCGCGGACGGCACGCTGTCCCCGGAGGAAGCTGCCGCCTTGGTTGCCGGGCTGGCTTCCGGACCAGGCGAAGCTGCCTCAGTATCTGAGGACCGGTGACGGCACGCCTGGTCCGCTTCGGTGGTCCGGGAAATCCTTGGACATCTGCCCGGCCCACTTCCGGACGGCTAGCTCAACCCGCTCTTGAGCTCCTCGACGGCTTTCTTCGCGGCTTCCTCCGGGCTGAGGCGGCCGAAATGCACGTCGCTGGAGAACCGAGTGAGGATCTCCCCGGCCGGGCTTGAACCTGCCGGGGGCACTGCCGGCGAGTCGCCCACTTCGTCCGCAATATCGTCAATGAAGGATGCTGTTGCTGCATCCACCGCGCTGAGCTTGGGCGTGATGGCGGCGCGGACCTCCGAGTTGCCGGGAATGCCGCGGTCCGCCAACGCAATCTCTCCCGCTTCGACGCTGTTGGCCAGGAAATCGATGAACTGCTGGGCTTCCTTGGGGTGCTTGGTCCTGGAACTTGCCGACCAGAACTGGGATGCCTTGTAGTACTGCTGGGCCGACTTTGCGTTACCGTCGGTGCTCGGCGGGCGCTTGATTTCCAGTGGCTGTCCGGAGGCCTTGGTCAGGGCACCCAGCTGGTTGGACCACATCCATCCCAGGGCAAACTTGTTGGTGGCCATGCCCGTCTGGTCCAGCGGCGCGCTGGCCTCTTCTGTGAGGATGGAAGCCGGCGGGACGGACTTCGCGTCACGGAGGTCGGCCTGGAACTCGAAGAAGCCCTTGGCGTCCGCTTCGTCGAATCCGAGCTTTCCGTCCGAGGTGAACAGTGACTTGCCGTGCTGGCGCAGCCACAGGTTGAAGGAGGCGTCACCGGTCACAGGCCCGGAACCGTAGGTGCCCGCCTTGCCGTTGGCTGTGATGTCCGCGGCCGTCTGCTCGTAGTCCTTCCAGGTCCAGGACTTGTCGTCCGGCAGGGTCACGCCGCTGGCGGAGACCAGCGAGGGGTTGGCCAGCACCACCAGCGCATTCATTCCTGCCGTCACCGCAAACTGCCCGTCCGGAGTCTTGCCGGCGTCGGCCGCGGCTTTGTCGAATTTGGACAGGTCCACGTCCTTCAGGTCCAGCAGCGCACCGCGCTTGGAATACTCCCCCAGGTACTGGAGGTCCATCTGGATGACATCCGGGGCCTGCTGCGAAGCCACCTGGGTCGCGAGTTTGTCCCAGTAGCCCGACCAGTCCCCGTATTCGCCTTCGATCTTGATATTGGGGTTCTTAGCTTCAAAGGCGTCGATCAGTTCCTGCGTCATCTTGTGCCTGACGTCCGAACCCCACCAGGTGAAGCGCAGCGTCACCGGTCCGCCGGCATCCGGCTGGGCACCACCACCGCAGCCCGAAAGGGTCAGGGCGAGGGCGGCTGCCACGGCTGCGATCTTGGGAGTTCGGGATTTCAGGGCGCGCAAAATCATTCGATGTCCTCTTGACGGCTTGGTTTATTTGAAGCGAGAAAACGCTTTCTCATCAACCCTAGGTGTGCGTCACATCACAGTCAAGGGCCCCTTGGGTCCTGCCCGGGACTACCAGCCGCAGCCCGGGACTGCCAGGGCCGGCGTTTGCCCATTTGCCATCTTTGGCCGCTATGCCCGGCGTTTAGCGGCCCTTTTCGTCAGATCGCGGCGTCAGTGCCAACTCCCTGGCATGCTCCCTCAGGAAGCCGCGGTCCGCCGTCGGGCGTTCAGCCAAAACAGCAGGCCGATGACCGCAGCGGACAGCATGCCCAGCGCCCCCGTCACCACCAGGCCAGTGCGGACGCCGAACTCCTCCGTGAGCCAGCCGGCCAGCAGCCCGCCCAGCGCGTGCCCGCCCAGCAGGAGCGGCAGGTAGAGCGCCAACACGCGGCCGCGGACTTCCGCGCCGGCCTCCAGTTGGACGGTGGTGGCAGCGCTGGTCAGGAAGAGCAGCGTCATCACGCCCACCAGCACCAGCATGGCCACGAACAGCTCCTGTGTAGGCATCAGCGCAGCGATCAGCTGGGTCAGCCCGAACAGCCCGGCGCTCGCCACGATCCCCTTGCGCCCCAGGGTCCGCAGCCGCGCCGCCAGCAGGGCTCCGGCCAGCGCGCCCAGGGCGCTGAAGGTGTTGAACATACCGAACCCGGCGGCGCCGCTGTGCCATACGTCCGCGGCGAAGGCGGCAAGGACCACGGGCCCGTTCATGCCGAAGGCGCCCAGGAGCCCGGCGAGCAGCATGACCAGGAGCAGGGAGGGCCGGTGGCGGACGTAGCGGAAGCCGGCGAGGACCTGCCCGCGGCCACGAAGGGGCGGCGCACTGGGGTAGAGCTGGGACGTCCGGATGGCGGCGATCAGGCCCAGCACAACCAAGCACACCAGGGCGTTCGCAGCGAAGGCGGCGGCGGAACCGGTCTTGGCGATCAGCAGGCCACCGAGCGCGGGACCCAGCATCGCGCCAAGCTGGCCGATGGCGCTGTTCAGTCCGATCGCGGGGCGCAGGGCGGCGTCCCCCACCACCTCGTTGACGAACACCTGGCGTGCCGGCCCGTCCACCGCGGACGTGATGCCGAGGGCAACGCAGCAGGCGTAGACCGCCCAGACGGTGATCCCGCCACCGGCATCCAGGACCGCAAGGGTCAAGGCGAGCAAGGCCGTGATCGCCTGGCAGACCAGGAGGATGCGGCGCTTCGGGTAAAGGTCCACGAGGATGCCGCTCAGCGGGCCCACCACCAGCATGGGCAGGAACTGGAGGGCCACGGCCACACCCACTGCCGCGGGGCTACCCGTCAGCTGCAGGACCAGCCAGTCCTGGGCGAGCCGTTGCATCCAGATTCCGGTGCTCCCGGCGAGCTGGATGGCGACGAAGAGTCGGTAGTTGCGCTGGGCCAGCGGGTGGTACCAGCGCGGCGGACGGTCAGTGGCGGCTTGGAGGGACTCTGCGGACTGGGGGCGCTCGGAATACACGTCTGGCTCAACTCGGTAGTGAAGTGGACCTGCGGGGACGGTGTGTGGGCGCTGGTGATGCTACGCGCGCGCCGAGCGCATCTTGACGGCCGCCGAGGCCAGGATCAGGGTTCCGGGAACTACAACGAACAGGGCTGCCAGCATCCAGACGAACACCACTCCCGCGAAGAGGGCGGCGGCCAGCAGGAGGGAACCGGTCCAGTCGCGGAGCGAAATAGCCTTGGCGGCCTCAAGGGCTGCGGTCCAGGCGCCGCGTGGAGCCGCGCTGCCCGTAACGTCGGACCATGCCGCCGCGGTGCGCAGCAGCAGGATCGCTCCGGCAGCCCCAAGGATCAGGGTGGCGGACAGGACCACCCCCTGCCCGGGCAACTGCCCGACCATGGTGAGCAGGAGGTTCAGGGCAATCACGACGGCGGCTGCCGCCGTCGTGATTCCCAGCTTCCAGCTGCCCGGCAGCGCTGAGCGGAACGTGCCCCAGAGGGCACGCATGGAATCGTCCCGGCCGGAGAGGTGGCGCTCGAGGTGGGCGATGCCCGCGGCGTAGGCGGCGGGGATGGTGACCAGCGGAAGGGACAGCACCAGCACCAGCAATCCTGCCAGCAGGGTCTCGGAAAACAGCGCGAAGCGGTTGACCGGGATCCGGTCGTCGCGGCCTGACGCGGGTGTGGCGCGGTCCATGATGCTCATTTTCTATTAGCCCTTGAGGCCTTGGGTGGAGACGCCTTCAACGATGTAGCGCTGGAAGACGAGGAAGAAGATCAGCACCGGGAGCAGTGCCAGGACGGACATGGCGATCATGGCTCCATAGTCCGAGCTTTGGGTCTGGTCCACGAAGAGGCGCAGGGCCAGCGGGAGCGGGTACTTCTCCGGGGTGTTCAGGTAGAGCAGCGGGCCCAGGAAGTCGTTCCAGCTCCAGATGAAGGAGAAGATCGAGGTGGAGATCAGGGCGGGTTTCATCAGGGGCAGCATGATCGAGGTGAAGATCCGGACGTGGCCGGCGCCGTCGATGCGGGCCGCCTCGTCCAGTTCGGCCGGGAGGTTGCGCATGAACTGGACCATCAGGAACACGAAGAACGCGTCCGCGGCCAGGAACTTGCCGATCAGCAGCGGGATGTAGGTGTCCACGAGGCCCAGCTGCTGGAAGACGATGTACTGCGGAATGATCACCACATGGAACGGCAGGAGCAGGGTGGCGATCATCATCCCGAAGAGCACGCTGCGGCCCGGGAACTTGATCCGCGCGAAGGCGTACGCCGAGACGCTGGCCGAGAGGATGGTGCCCACCACGGCGCCGATGGCCAGGATCAGGGAGTTGGTGAAGAACTGCAGGGTGGACACCCCGCCGATCCCGTCCATGGCGGTGACGAAGTTATCGAAGCTGAAATTGCTGGACCACAGGGAAGTGTTGGCTCCGCCGATTTCGGAGTTCGGCTTGAAGGACGACGCGACCATCCACAATGCGGGGTAGAGGACCACGCCGGTCAGGGCAAGCGCCACGACGTGGAAGATGGCGCTCTTGATGCGTTTGGCCCCCGCGGACTCGGACTTCGGGTTGTACACGGGTGCCGGCGCCTGTGCTGCCGGTTTGGTGGGGGTTTCCATGGTTGTCATTTTGCGTCCCCGCTGTAGTGGACCCAGGACTTGGAGGTTTTGAAGAAGATCAGAGTGATGATGCCGACGACAATCACCAGGAGCCAGGCCATGGCCGAGGCGTAGCCCATCCGGAAGTCGGAGAAGCCGCGCAGGTACAGGTAGAGGGTGTAGAAGAGGGTGGAGCCGGCCGGGCCGCCTTCACCGTTGGAGATGATGTAGGCCGAGGCGAAGATCTGGAACGCGTGGATGGTTTCCATCAGCAGGTTGAAGAAGATCACCGGGGAGAGCATGGGCCAGGTGATGTTGAAGAACTTCCGCACCGGGCCGGCACCGTCCATGGACGCGGCTTCGTAGAGATCGGCCGGGATCTGTTTCAGGCCGGCCAGGAAGATCACCATCGGGGCGCCGAACTGCCAGACGGTCAGCAGGATCATCATCGGCATGGTCATGGACGGGTTGCCCACCCAGCCGCCGAGGTTGATGCCGAAGAAGGACAGGCCCTGGTCCACCGGACCGGAATCGCCGAACATGGCCTTCCAGACAATTGCGATGGAAACGGACGCGCCGATCAGGGACGGGGCATAGAACGCTGACCGGTAGAAGCCCTGGCCCTTGCGCGCACTGTTCAGCAGCATGGCCACGGCCAGGGCGGCGGCGAGCTTGAGCGGGGTACCAAAGACCACGTAGGACAGGGTCACGCCGACCGACCCCAGGAACCGCTCGTCCTGGAACAGGGTGGAGTAGTTGTCCAGCCCGATCCACTTGGGCGGATCGAAGAGGTTGTAGTTGGTGAAGGACAGGTAGAGCGAGGAAATCATCGGGCCCACTGTCAGGGCGATGAATCCCAGCAGCCAGGGCAGCAGGAAGGTGTAGCCGGCGCGGGCGTCCGCCCCCCGCTGCCGCGACTTGCGCGGCTGCGACGGAACGGAAGGCGTCGAACGCCTGCTCAGGGTTGGGCTTTGAGTCACGAGTTCAATCCGTCAGTTGTGAACGTCGGGCAGACAATACGCTGCTCAGGCGTTCTGCTTGATGAGGTCTTCGGCTTCCTTGAACCACGCATCCGCCGCGCCGTCCACGGTGAGTTTGCCGAAGTTCAGGTCCGAGCTGATGCGCTTGAAGGAGGCTTCCAGCGTGCCGAAACCGACGATGGGCGGCTCGGGGGCGTCCTTGAGATACTTTTCGATGGACTTCTCGTAATCGACTACCAGCTTGTCGGTGCCCTCGAAGGTGGTGCCGTCGCGCTGGGTCTTCGACGCCGGAACGCCGCGGGAGGTCTTGAAGATCTGGCCCACCTCGGGGTCGTTGACCATGAAGTCGATGAACCGGGCGGCGGCGTCCTTGAACTTGGTCTTGGCGCTGGCAACCATCAGCATGGAGGGCTTCAGGAACAGGCCCAGGTTGTCCTTGTCATCGGAGGGAACCGGAACGAGCTTGAGCTCCTTGGCACCGCTGTCCCCAAGGTAGGCGGCCATGAAGTTGTCCCAGGTGGATTCGGTGGCTGAGACGTTTGAGCCGAACGGCGACTTCGGGGCGAGCTGGGTGACGCGCTCTTCCGAAACGAGGGCAGGAGTGCCGCGGAGGGCCGCGGTCTGGTTCCACCATTTCTTCAGGTCGTCCTTGGTGAAGCCGAGCTTGCCGTCCTCGGTGAAGGCTTCGATGTTGTTCTGGCGCAGCCAGATGTTGAACATCCACCAGATGCCGGTGTAGTCCGTGCCGCCGAAGAGAGCGCCGTTGCTCTTTGCCCCGACCTCGGCCAGGAAGGCGTTGTATTCCTTGTAGGTCCAGGTGCCGTCCGGTTCCGCGACTCCGAGTGAGGCGAGTTTGGCCGGGTCGTAGTAGACGGCGAAGGCGTTGGTGCTGGTGGGGATGCCGTAGGTCTTGCCGCGGATCTGGCCGGAAGGCAGGAGGGACTTATCGAAGGCGTCCGTGTTGATCTTGACCGTACCGAGGTCCAGGAGCTGGTTCCGCTGGCCGTAGTCACGCAGGTAGGACAGGTCCCACTGCATCACGTCGGGAAGTCCGCCGCCGGCAGCTTCGGTGGCGCGCTTCTGCCAGTAGCCGGCGAAGTCGGTGAAGTTGCCGTTGACCTTAATGTCCGGGTTCTTCGATTCGAACAGGGCGATGGCCTTGCGGGTGCGCTCCGCGCGGTCGTCGTTGCCCCACCAGGTGTAGTTGATGGTGACGGGGTTCTCCGCCGAACCCGTCTGCGCGGGGGCCGGGGAACCACACGCCGCCAGCACGGCGGCAGATGCGGTGCCCAGTGCCACGGTGGTGAGGAAATTCCTTCTGTTGATCATTAGAGCCTCCTTGCTCGGTTGTGTAAGCGCGATTCTTTGTGATTCTCTACAACGAGAGTTAGTGACTTGGCTTACACACGCTTTCTGAAACGATACAATATCGTCATTCCCACATTTGGGCAAGCGTTTTCCAAACATCTGCTTTCTTGCCGGCACCATGCATCAGCAACGACGAAGGAGTCCCATGTCACCCCAGGAAAAACCACCTGCGCCCGCGGTGTGGACCAGCCTCGAGGGCATCGCCTACGGAGGCGACTACAACCCCGAACAGTGGCCGGTCAGTGTCCGAATGGAGGACTTGGAACTGATGAAGGAAGCCGGGGTGACCTTCCTCAGCGTGGGCATCTTCTCCTGGGGGCTGCTCGAGCCGTCCGAAGGTGAATATGACTTCGGCTGGCTGGACGATGTCCTGGACAACCTGGCGGCCGCAGGCATCAAGGTGGCCCTCGC
Source organism: Arthrobacter sp. P4_H3 (assembly GCF_056400885.1). Lineage (NCBI taxonomy): Bacteria > Bacillati > Actinomycetota > Actinomycetes > Micrococcales > Micrococcaceae > Arthrobacter > Arthrobacter sp. P4_H3. The sequence continues at coordinate 112,976 of NZ_JBFUKK010000005.1, read as the reverse complement.
GACCGCCACCGCCGCTCCCCCGGCCTGGCTCGTGCGCAAACACCCCGAAATCCTTCCGGTTACGGCTGACGGAACCGTGCTGGGGCCGGGCTCACGGCGGCACTACACGCCGTCGTCGGCCGTTTACCGGCGGTACGCCACCGGCATCACCCGGGTCCTGGCAGAGCGTTACAAGGACCACCCGGCACTGGCGTTGTGGCACGTGGACAACGAACTCGGCTGCCACGTTTCGGAGTTCTACGGCGACGAGGACGCGGCTGCCTTCCGCGCTTGGCTCGAACGGCGCTACGGGAGCATCGAAGCCCTGAACGCGGCATGGGGAACGGCCTTCTGGTCCCAGCACTACGCCTCCTTCGAGGAACTACTGCCGCCGCGCGTGGCGCCTTCCACGCTGAATCCGGGCCAGCAGCTGGACTTCCGGCGTTTCAATTCCTGGGCCCTGATGGACTACTACCGTGCCTTGCTCGAGGTGCTGCGGGAGGTGGCTCCGGGGGTGCCCGCCACCACCAACCTCATGGTTTCGAGCGCCACGAAGTCCATGGACTATTTCGACTGGGCCAAGGACCTGGACGTGATCGCCAACGACCACTATCTGGTGGCCGCCGATCCGGAGCGTCAGATCGAGCTCGCGTTCAGCGCGGACCTCACGCGCGGCGTTGCGGGCGGCGACCCGTGGATCCTAATGGAACACTCGACGTCGGCCGTCAATTGGCAGCCTCGCAACCAGCCCAAAATGCCGGGCGAAATGCTGCGCAATTCCCTGGCGCACGTGGCCCGCGGTGCCGACGCCGTGATGTTCTTCCAGTGGCGGCAGAGCTTCGCCGGCTCGGAGAAATTCCATTCCGCCATGGTCCCCCACGGCGGGCGCGACACCCGTGTCTGGCGCGAGGTGGTGGAGCTGGGTGCCGCCCTGAAGCGGCTGGCGCCCGTGCGCGGGTCGCGGGTTGAGTCCCGGGCGGCCATCGTGTTCGACTACGAGGCCTGGTGGGCCAGCGAAATCGATTCCCATCCGAGCCAGGACGTCAAATACCTGGACCTGATGCGGGCTTTCCACCGGTCGCTGTTCCTGCGCGGGATCGCGGCGGATTTTGTGCACCCTACCGCGTCTCTGGAAGGCTACGACCTGGTGCTCGTGTGCACCCTTTACAACGTCACGGATGCCGCCGCTGCCAACATCGCGTCGGCTGCGCGGGCCGGGGCCACCGTCCTGGTCAGCTACTTCAGCGGGATCGTCGACGAACGGGACCACATCCGGCTGGGCGGTTACCCTGGCGCGTTCCGTGGCCTGCTGGGCGTCACCGTGGAGGAATTCCATCCGCTGCTGGCTGGGTCGACGGTCAAGCTCAGCAACGGCCCCGGCGACGGGGCGGGCGACAGGCCCGGCGATAGGCCCGGCGACGGCCCCGGCGACGGCTGGGTGGGCTCGGTGTGGAGCGAGCACGTGCACGTGGCAGATGCTTCGGCGGACGCTTCCACGGGCGCCTCCACGGACGGGCCGGCCGAGGTCCTCACGACGTTCACTGAATATCCACTCGACGGCGTTCCCGCCCTGACCCGTCGCCCCGTGGGAACGGGTTCTGCCTGGTACCTGGCCACCTTCCCGGACCGGGACGGGATCGAAGCACTGGTGGACCGCCTGCTCGCCGAGTCCGGGGTTGCCGGAGTGACCGAAGCTGACCAGGGGGTCGAATTGACGCGCCGCCGCGACGCCGACGGCAGGAGCTTCGTGTTCGCCATCAACCACTCGCGCGCCGATGCCACGGTCCGCGTGGCAGGGGAAGAACTGCTGTCCGGCGGGCGGTTCGCAGGTACGGTTCCGGCCGGCGGCGTGGCGGTGATCGCGGAGGACTAGGACGACGGGTCGGCCAGGACCGGACGCCTGGCCGCCCCGACCGATCTCATGACGTTGGCCGTAAAAATGTCTGCCCCCTTTGGCAGACTTATCCCATGGAAGCCATGGGGGATCTTGCAGCAGGAGGGACGCTGCGCTGGGCCAAGCTGCCCGCTGATGCTTCTGCTGTTCGGCTTCTTGGTGTTCAAACCCCTCCGGCGGTGCGGGGCCGCGGCCTGCGCAACGTGCCCGCTGGGCCCCAGCATCCGGCCGGCGTAGCGTCCGACGGCGGCGGGTCAGGTGATCTGTCGCGGTGCCTTGAGCTGCTCAAGACCTTGGGCTCGACGGCGGTTGACGACGCGGCGCTGCTGAGCTTCCGCGAGGCCGCTGACTTCGCCGACCAGGTCGAGGAAATCTCCAAGGCCGCTGAGTACTTGCAGATCGTCGCGGCCGGCGCAGTGGAGCGAACCCGGCGCCAGGCCGCAGTAGCCGCGCGGTCAGCGGCCGTCGGCTGGGTGACGGGCTGGGGCGCCGAAACTGCTGTCGCCTCCCAAGCTCCACGTCCAGCCGAATCTGACCCGGCTGATGACGGGTCCAGGAATGCCACCGAGTTCCTCCGCGCCAGGCTCCGGATCAGCGCCGCCGAAGCCCGGCGACGGCTCAGTCTCGCATCCGCGCTCCTGCCCCGAACGGGCTTCACAGGCCACACCGAGCCTCCGGAGCGGCCCGAACTCGCCGCCGCCGTCGCCGCCGGGACCGTCGCGTCCCGGCCCGCGACCATCACCACGATGGCTTTGGACCGGGTCCGGCACCACGCGACCGGGGAGACCACGGCCCGGATGGAACACGCCCTGACCCGGGTCGCCCGCCGCTGGACCGACGCGATCGACCAGGACGGGTCCGAACCGTCCGAGGAAGAACTGCGCCGCCGCCAGGGTGTGTTCCTCCGGCAGGCCCGCCGCGGCCTGCAGCACATCGAAATCTTCGCCACCCCGGACCAATGCGAACCCCTCCTGACCGTCATGAACACCGCCACCAACCCCCGGACCGGGGCGGATAGTACTGGGGGCAACAGCGCGGACGTCGGCCCCGGGGACAGCGCAGACAGCACTGGTGACGGAGCCGGGGACAGCGGCGACGGGACCAGCGGCGCACCTGATGCCGACCTGGACCGGCGGACCCGGCAGCAGCGGCTCCTGGACGGCCTCGTCAGTGCCTGCAAAACAGCCCTCACCACCGGAACCCTCCCGGCCACGGGAGGACTCCGCCCGCAGGTCATGGTTACCATCGACTACCGCGACCTCCTGGACCGGCTCGAACACACCGCCGCCCAGGGACCCCGCCACCGCACCCGGACCGCGGCCACGGGCACGGCCGCTGGCACTGGCGCCGGCACTGCTGGGCCGGCCGGACCCTGGGACACGGACCACGGCAGCGAGACCGCCCTCAGCCCCGGAAGCACCGCCAGGTTGCCCGGCACCGGCACCGGCACCGGCTCGTTCACGTTCACCGGCCCGGTCCCGGCGTCCACGGTCCGGAAAATCGCCTGCGACGCCGACATCATCCCCGTCCTCCTCGGCAGCGAAGGACGCATCCTGGACATCGGCCGCACCACCCGGATCTTCCCGCCCCACATCCGCAAAGCCATCACCGCCCGCGACCAAGGCTGCGCCTTCCCCGGCTGCACCATCCCCGCCCCCTGGTGCGAAGCCCACCACATCACCTATTGGTCACACGGCGGACCCACCGGCACAGACAACGGAACCCTGCTCTGCAGCCATCACCACCATTTGATCCACAAGGAACAGTGGCACATCCAGGTCAAAACCGGCATCCCCTGGTTCATCCCGCCACCCCACATCGACCCACGCCAACGGCCACAACAGAACAACTACTTCCGATGCTGAACAACGCCTCATGAAACCAGCGGCGGCACGTAATTTTCAGTGCGCAGGGGAGTGCGCACAAGGTGTGCTCCGACGCAGAGGCGCCCTCATCGGATTGCTTGGGATCCGATGAGGGCACCTTCTGGAGCCAGCGCCGGCGGAGTGGCCGGGCCGTCCAGCTCCTACATGATTAGCTAGCTGATGGCCGACTTCATTTCATCAACGGCTTTCTTGCCGGCTTCCTCGGTGGACAGCCGGTCGAAGAGCACCTCCGAGGTGTAGCGCTTGATGATCTCCTGGATGGCACCAGCGCCCTTCGGCGGCGGGGCCGGAGCCTCGCCGAGTTCGCCCTTGATCTGGTCGATGAACTTGACCACCTTGATGTCGGCGGGGGTCAGTTTGGGCTCGATTGCTGCCCGGACATCGGAGTTGGGGTACACACCGCGATCGGCCAGGAGCGCTTCGCCGGCCTTGGTGTTGTTGGCTAGGAAGTCGATGAACTTGGCGGTTTCTTCAGGATGCTTGGTGCGGGAAGACGCGGACCAGAACTGGGAAGCCTTGTACCAAAGATTGGCGTCGGCCGAGCTACCGGTCTTGGACGGGAACCGCAGGATCTGCAGCTCGCCGCCGGCAGCCTTCTCCAGGGCCGGCAACTGGTTGGACCACCAGAAGGCGAGCCCGTTCTTGCCCGTGGCCAGGCCGCTCTGATCCAGCGGTGCAGCCTCGGCCTCAACCACCTCGGAGGCAGTAGGCACGGCCTTCTTCTGGCTGAGCTCCTTCAGGAATCCCCACCACTCGGCGATGTCGTTCGGCTCGAAGCCGAGCTTCCCGTCACTGGTGTACAGCGACTTGCCGTTCTGCCGAAGCCAAACACCGAGCGAGGCTTCGTCGGTGCCATAGGCGGCGGCGCCGTACGTACCCTTCGGCGACTTCGCCGTGACCTCGGCGGCGATGCGTTCGAAGTCCTCCCACGTCCACGTGCTGTCATCAGGCATCTCCACGCCTGCAGCCTTGAAGACGGCCGGGTTGGCCAGGATGGTGGCCGCGTTGATTCCGGCGGCAATGCCGGTCAGACCGTCCTCGTTCTTGCCGGCATTGAGGGCGGCTTCATCAAACTTGGACGTGTCGATGTCGTACTTGGAAAGATCCAGCAGGGCGCCGCGGCTGGAGTACTCCGTGATGTACTTTTCGTCCATCTGGATGATGTCCGGGGCGTCGTTGGCCGCAACCTGGGTGGCCAGCTTGTCCCAGTAGCCGCTCCAGTCACCGAACTCGGGCTTGATCTTGATGTTAGGATTCTCGGCTTCGAAGGCAGCAATCGCGGCCTGTGTCAGCTGTGCGCGCTTGTCGCCTCCCCACCAGGAGAAGCGGAGTTCAACTTTGCCGTCGGCACTCTGCGGAGCGGCTCCCCCACCGCAGGCACTGAGGGCCAGGACGACGGCGGCAGCTGCGGCGACCGCGCCGGTTCGGCGCAGCCCCCGCCGGGACTGGGCGGACTTTTCCCCTGCTGCGCCACGACTGGCGGCTGAGGCAGGGCGGGAAAATAGCGGCACTGGGTTCTCCGATCTTCTTTGATCTTGAAAGCTGATGGGGTTCGAAAACTGAATGACTTGAAAGCAGGCGAGAAAACGCTTTCTCATACCTGAGAATACAAGCAAGGCACTTGTAATACAAGACGTTTCACCTGCCAATTTGGGCACCTGGCCCAAGGGGCTGGGGCGGAGGGGCACCAAACACCCGTCCGCCCCAGGAACTGCCAGGAACTACTAGGAACTACTGCCGAACGGTCAGGCACCCGACCCGGAACTGTGTAGCCCGGCCCGCCCGCCGCGGAGCAGCGCTGCCTATTTGATGCCCGTGGTGGCGATTCCCTTGATGAGGAAGCGCTGGCCGAAAAGGAACACGAGGAACACGGGCAGCAGGGACACGATGGACATCGCGAAGAGCGAGCCCCAGCTTGTCGCGGACTGCGAGTCCACAAACGCCCGCAGCGCCACCGGGACGGTGAACATCTCGGGATCCGTCAGGTAGATCAGGGCTCCGAAGAAGTCGTTCCAGGTCCAGATGAACGTGAAGATGGTGGTGGTGGCCAGGGCCGGGACCATCAGCGGCAGGATGACCTGCAGGAAGATGCGCGGGTGGCCGGCGCCGTCGATCCGGGCGGCTTCATCCAGTTCCTTCGGAATGCCGCGGATGAACTGCACCATGAGGAACACGAAGAACGCGTCCGTTGCCAGGAGCTTGGGCACAATCAGCGGCCAGAAGGTGTTCACCCAGCCGATCTGCGAGAACAGGATGTACTGCGGCACGATGATCACGTGGAACGGCAGCATGATGGTCAGCAGCATGATGCCGAAGAACAGCTTCTTGCCGCTGAACTGCAGCCGGGCGAAGGCGTAGGCGGCCATGGAGCAGGAGATCAGGTTGCCCAGGATGGAGCCGATCACCACCACCGCGGAGTTGAGCATGTAGTGCCCGAAGGGGTGGGTCAACGCGGACCAGCCGTCGACATAGTTGCCCATCTCCAGGCTGTTCAGCCAGAGCCCGGGTTCGCGGAAGATCAGGTCGTTGGGCCGCAGCGATGAAACCACCATCCACAGCAGCGGGTAGATCATGACGCCGCCGGCAATGATCAGCACGGCATGCTTGGCCAACGCCTTGATCCGCGCGCCGCGGCTGAAGGCCAGTGATCCCCGGGATTCGCGTTTCCTGCTGCCGCCCCTGGGGCTCTTGCCCCTCGTTTTCCCTTCGGAGGACGGCAGTTTCTCCGGAGCCGGCAAGGTCTTTAGTTCAGTCATCGTAGAACACCCAATACTTTGAAGCGATGAAGTTGATGGCCGTGAAAGCGCCGATGATCACCAACAGGAACCAGGCCATCGCCGAGGCGTACCCCATGTCGAACTGGCCGAATCCCTTCTGGTAGAGGTAAAGCGTGAAGAACATCGTGGAGTCGGACGGTCCGCCGTTGCCTCCCGAGACGATGAACGCCTGGGTGAAGGACTGGAAGGAGCCGATGATCTGCAGGACGAGGTTGAAGAAGATGATCGGGCTCAGCATCGGCAGGGTGATCCGCCAGAACTTCTGCAGGGTAGTGGCTCCGTCAACCTCGGCAGCCTCGTAATACATGTTGGGAATCTGGCGCAGGCCCGCAAGGAAGATGATCATGGGGCTGCCGAACGTCCAGACGTGGAGCAGGATGATGGAGCCGAGCGAGGTGGACGGGTCCGAGATCCAGCCCGGTCCGGTGACCCCGAACATGGCCAGCACCTGGTTCACCAGGCCGGAGGTTCCGAAGATCTGCTTCCAGAGGATGGCGACGGCCACCGAACCGCCGAGCAGGGACGGCAAGTAGAAGATGGACCGGTAGAACGGCAGGCCGCGGAGGCCTTTGTCCAGCACCAGCGCAATCAGCAGCGCGACGGCCAGCTGCATCGGAACCCCGACCAGCACGTACGTGAAGGTCACCCGGAGTGAATTGTGCAGCCGTGCATCGCCCAGCATGCGGGTGAAGTTATCCAGCCCCACCCATTCCGGCGGCTGCAGCAGGTTGTAGTCCGTGAAGGACAGGTAGAGGGACATGATCATGGGGCCAACGGTGATGGCCACGAGACCGATCAACCATGGCAACAGGAAGATGTAGGCCGCCTTGTTGTCGCGGCGGTTAGCGCGTTTCTCCTCGGGAGTGGCCGGACCTTTGCGCCGGCCTATGGAGGACAGTTCGCTGATGGCGCTCATTGCGTCCCCCTCGGCTGACGGGCGCCTGCCGGCGTCCCCGGGTAATGCTGTGCGGCCATGTGGTCTCCTTTGGTCATCGTGGCCTTCCACGGCGTGCTGGTGTGACGTGCTCTAGCCGTCCCGGGCCGTGCCAAACAGTTCCGGCACCCCCCGCCTGCCTGGCTTCCGGAGTGACCGGGCCAACAGCGGCTTTGTACCAAAGTAAACGCTTTCTTGACCGCTGTACAGCCTTTTGCTAATTTTTGAGAAAGCGTTTTCTGAAATTCGGCCACTTCCGGATCAGAGCAGCTGCGAGAGGCAGGACAACGATGTTTTCACCCGGCAGGACGCGCCGATGAATCCGGGCACCAAGGATACTGCACCGCGGCCCAGCGCCATTGGCGGTTACGAGGACTGGCCTTCCTACCTGCGCTCACACCCGCGCCACATCGCGGAGACTCCCGCGGGGCAGGAGCTGGCAGACGCCCTCGGCGTCCCGTCCGCTCCGGCGAACTCCGGCGCTGCGATTGAGGCGCCTGTGCCAGGGCCAGTTGTACTGGAGTCAGTTGCCTTCGAGTCGGAGGAGACGCACGACGGCGTCACTACTTCACGGGTCAGCTGGCAGTTGGGTTTCGGTCCCCGTACCCGTGCCTGGTTCCTGCGCCCGGCCGGCGCGTCCGGCCCGTTGCCGGGAGTCCTGGCCCTCCACTGCCATGCCGGCATCAAGTCCGGCGGCGCGGACCGCCTCGTGGATCCGAACCTCGTGGGTCCGTGCTCCGTCAATCGCGGCCTGCAAACGTCGGCGCTCCAGCAGAAGCTCTACGGCGGCCGCCCCTTTGCCACCTGGCTGGCATCCCGGGGCTTCGCGGTCCTGGCCCACGACGCCTTCTCCTGGGGCAGCCGCCGCTTCGACCTGGACACGCCCCCGTGGCGGACAGCCGCCGTCGTCGAGGGCCGCAAGGCACTCTGGCGGGAGGCCGGCGTCGTACCTTCCGAAGCGGACCTCTACGACGCCGCCGCGGCGGCGCACGAGGACACCGTTGCGAAAGCAGCCGGCCTCCTGGGCACGAGCTTCGCCGGAATGGTGGCGCACGACGACCTCGCGGCCCTCCACGTCCTTGCGGGACTTCCGGGCGTGGACGCCGGCCGGCTGGGCAGCATCGGTTTCTCCGGAGGAGGCGGCCGGTCGCTGATGCTCGCCGCTCTCTGCCCGCTCGTCCGCAGTTTCGTGATCACGTGCATGATGACCACGTACCGCGCGCTGGTCCCGTCGTACCTGGATGCCCACTCCTGGCTCCTCCAGACCCCCGGCCTATCGCGGCTGGGCGACTATCCCGAGCTCGCGGCGCGCTCCACGGCGGACCGTTTCCTGGTGCAGTACGCGTCCGCCGACGAGCTGTTCCCTGCGAACGGAATGCGCGACGCCGATGCCCTGTTGGGCGCGCAGCATGCGTCCGGCCGCTACACCGGCAGCTTCTGGCCGGGCGGGCACGCCTTCACCACGGACATGCAGGAGGAAGCGGCGGGCTTCCTCCTCGAATCCCTTTCCCCAGCTCACCGGGTCTTCGCCCGCCAGAACGGACACTCATGACAGCCGACATCTTCAGCACCGCCGCGACCAGCCAGCGGCCGGGGCCATCAACCGGGGCCCCGGATTCCGCCCTTCCACCGCGGGTCGCGCTCGTGGGCGCCCACGGCTACGGGGCCCGCCATCTGGACAACCTCGCCCGGCTCGCCGCGCTCAACCTCGTGGAGCTCGTCTCAGTGGCGGACCCCCGGCCGCCGGCGGAGGGCACCCTCCCTGACGGCGTGGCAACGTTCCCGTCCCTGGAGGAGCTCCTGGCCGCCGGGCCGGCGCCGGACGTCGTCATCCTGGCCACCCCCATCCAGACGCACGCGCCGCTGGCGCTGGCTGCGCTCGCCGCCGGGGCTGACGTCTATGTTGAGAAACCGCCCATGGCGTCGCTGGCCCAGTTCGACACCGTGCTCGCCGCCGCCCGGCAGGCAGGGCGGCTGATCCAGGTGGGCTTCCAAAGCCTCGGCTCCCATGCCCTGCCCGCCCTGGACCGGCTCGTGGCGTCCGGTGAAATCGGCGAGGTCCGCGGTGTCAGCGCCATCGGCACCTGGGTGCGCACCAAGGGATACTTCAAACGCTCGCGCTGGGCGGGCAAACGCAGCCTGGACGGGACCGACGTCGTGGACGGTGTCGCCACCAATGCACTGGCGCATGCCGTGGCCACCGGGCTGCGGATCGCCGGTGCGGCGCTGGCCGCCGACGTCGTGTCCGTTGAAACGGACCTGTACCGGGCCAACGCGACCGAAAGCGACGACACGTCGGTGATCCGCGTGCGGACTGCCGGCGGCACCGTGCTGCTGTGCGCCCTGACGCTCTGCGCCGACGAACAGACCGCGCCGTCGGTCACGGTCCACGGCACGCTCGGGCGGGCTGAGTTCTTCTACACCGAGGACCGGCTGGCGGTCACCACGCCCGACGGCGGGCGCACCGAGGTGTTCGGCCGCACCGACCTGCTCGAAAACCTGCTCGCTGCCCGCCGGTCCCCCGGTCCGGAACACGGACTGCTGAGTCCGCTGGCCGGCAACGGGGCCTTCATGAGGGTGCTGGAAGCCATCCGGACGGCCGAGCCGCCGCGCGCGATCGGCGCCGGGCACGTGACCTGGGAAGGCGGGGGCGACGACGCCCATCCCGTGGTCGCCGGCATCCGCCAGCTGGTGCGCCGGGCCGCGGCGGCGCAGGCCACGTTCGCGGAGCTCGGCGTGTCCTGGGCATGTGACCTGACCCGTGAGCTGCCCCGTGGACTGCCCCAGGACCTGCCCGGGGCCGGGGCAGCAGCTGGCGGTACGTCGGCTGCCGGCGCCCAAGCTCCGTTCACGGTGAACGGGACAGTGGTGGCGCGGCCGGCAGACAGCAGCCGGATAGCACCAACGTCATCGCCGCGGCCGTACCTCCATCCGGTCAGCACCCTGGCCGGCACTGTGGTGACGGACCACCTGCCCGAGGACCATGTGTGGCACCTCGGCGCGGGGGTGGCCATCCAGGACGTGGACGGCGTCAATTTCTGGGGCGGACGCACGTACACCCGCGACGCCGGCGCCTACGTCTGGCGGAAGGACCACGGCCGGATCGTCACGCTCGCTGTGGAACACGAGGGCAGTTCGCGGACCGAAACCCTGGGCTGGCTGGCACCGGACGGGTCTCCCCTCCTCAATGAACGGCGGACCTGGAGCTGGGCCGCCGTCGATGCCTCCACATGGCGGCTCACCCTCGACTTCGAACTCACCCCCTCCGGCCCGGGCCCGGTCAAACTCGGCAGCCCGGGCTCGAACGGCCGGCCGCAGGGCGGCTACGGCGGCTTCTTCTGGCGCCTGCCCGCCGTCGGCGGGGCTGCGGTGTGGACCGCGTCAGCGGACGGGGAGGACGCCGTGCACGGCACGGCCCCCTCCCCGGCAGCGCCCTGGCTGGCCTGGTCCGGAACCTTCAGGAGCGGAGAGTCCGACGGCGGCCCGGCAACTTTGGTCTTCCTGCCCCGTGCCTGCCTGCCCGGCGCCGGCGCAGGGCAGCCCCGCGATCCCTGGTTCGTCCGCGCGGCCGCGTATCCCGGCGTCGGGCTGTCCCTGGCGTGGGAGCAGGCAGCAACGGCCAGCCACGCCAGCCCGCTTCATCGAACCGTCACGGTCCTGGTGGCCGACGGCCTCCTGTCCACCGGCGATATCGAACAGCTCATCACTACATTGGGGGAAACCACATGAATACCGCTACCCAGCAGACACAGCAGGATCCGGGCGGCACCAACGCCGCAGCAGCGGAAGGAGCCGCACCGGGCAACCCGGCCGACCGCGCCGTGAAACGCCGGCGCGTCCTGGACATCCTGGATGCCGCGGGCGCGGATTCGCTCCTGCTCACCACCAACACGGCACTGACCTGGTACCTGGACGGGAGCCGGGTCCACATCAGCCTCGCCGGCGACCCCATCGCGGCCATGCTGGTTGACCGCGACGGCGACCAGCTGGTCACGTTCAACAACGAGGCAGCCCGGATCGCCGCGGAGGAGCTGCCCGACGGCGTCGCCCTCCATACTCTGCCCTGGCACGGACAGCTGCATGCCGCCGCAGCAATGCTCGCCCCCGGCGGGAACCCGCTGGCAGAAGCCGATGTCGCCGCCGAGCTGAGGGCTGCCCGCCAGGAATTCCTGCCGGGCGAAAGTGCCCGGTACGCCAGGCTCTGCGCCGAGGCGGCTGCTGCGATGACCGACGTCCTGGCCGGGGCCACGCCGGAGACTACGGAGTTCGGTGTGGCCTCGGCCCTGGCCGCACGGATCGTGGCGATGGGAGCCGAGCCGTTGGTCCTTCTCTGCAACGGCGCCGGCCGCAGCGAGTTCCGGCATCCGCTGCCGACCCACGCCCCGCTCGGACGGCGGGCCATGGCCGTGGTGTGTGCGCGCCGCAACGGGCTGGTGGCCAACGTGACCCGCTGGGTGCGGTTCGACGCCGGGACGCCGGCGGAACGCGACGCCGAAGCCCGGATTGCCGCCGTGGAGGCGGACATCTTTGACGCCACGGTTCCCGGTGCCCGGCTGGACGGCATCTTCGCGGAAATCCAGGAAGCGTACTCCCGGCACGGCTTCGGCGCAGGCCAGTGGACCCTCCACCACCAGGGCGGCCCGGCCGGCTATGCAGGCCGCGATCCCCGGGCCACGCCCGCCACCGACGACACTGTGGTCCGCAACCAGACGTTCACCTGGAACCCTTCGGGGCCGGGGGTGAAGATCGAGGACACAGTGCAGCTGACGGAGTCCGGCATCACCGCTCTCACGGTGGATCCGCGCTGGCCGACCGCCGTCGTGAACGGCATCGCCCGGCCGCTGACGCTGCAGCTGTGAGCGCTCGCTTCCCAGCACCCGCACAGCATCGCACAGGGTCAAACTCCTGCCGCAATACGGAGTCACTGGTATAGACCGGTAGGTGCTTCCGGGAGGAATCCACAGAAAGTTTTCCGCCTTGGACGCCGATTCGATGCCCCATCGATTGGATTTGACTTGAAACCCGAGTCTGATTCGGTGGGGCCGCGCACGGCTCCCGGCCATGGGGAAATTGATGGCACCGCGTTCCCTTGCAGCCGGTTTGTTGAGCCTCCGTTACGTTGCCTGGAGCTGGTTTTTCGCGTGTTTTATCTCACCATCAGTTCCCTTGCGGGCTGAACCGGGGCGTCAATAGCGTGGCACGGGACCGCGACGTACCAGCGAAGGACAGCAATGCCATCAGCACCCGCCAAGACGGACCCGCCTGCACCGACTGACCAGAAGCCTGCCGAACAGGAGCCTGCGAGTGTCCGGCAAGGCATGCCTGCACCGCCCGGCCCCAAGAGCTTCCGGACGTTCCTGACTGCGGGACTCCGTTGGGACCTGCCGGCATCACTGGTGGTGTTCCTGGTGGCGGTCCCGCTTTCGCTTGGTATTGCTGCCGCTTCCGGCGCGCCGGTCATGGCCGGCCTGATTGCGGCTGCCGTGGGCGGGATCGTCGCCGGCAGCCTTGGCGGTTCACCGCTGCAGGTCAGCGGGCCAGCCGCCGGCCTGACGGTCATCGTTGCCGGCCTGATCGAACAGTTCGGCTGGCCGGCCACCTGCGCCATCACCGCAGCGGCCGGCGTGCTCCAGGCGCTGCTTGGCCTGGCAAGGGTAGGCCGCGTGGCGCTGGCCATCGCACCGGTTGTGGTTCATGCCATGCTCGCCGGCATCGGCATCACCATCGTGCTGCAGCAGCTGCACGTGATGCTCGGCGCCGAGTCTGCCAGTGAGGCCTGGGAGAACATCATGACCATGCCGGGCAGCATTTTCGCCGCGGATATCGCCGCAGCCGTCCTGGGCGCCCTTGTCATTGCGCTGCTGGTGGGATGGAAGCACCTCCCCGCCGCTGTCCGCAAGGTTCCCGCGCCCCTCGTTGCAGTCATCGCCGCCACCACTCTCTCCCTGCCCTTCAACGTGGACCGGATCAGCTTCGACGGTTCCCTGCTCGGCGCCCTGTCGTTTCCGGAGCTCCCTGACGGGAACTGGACTGCGGTTGTCATTGGCGTGGTGACTGTCGCGCTGATTGCCAGCGTGGAGTCCCTGCTGTCCGCCGTCGCCGTGGACAAGATGCACCACGGCCAGCGGACCAATTTCAACCGCGAGCTCGTGGGCCAGGGCGCAGCCAACATGACCTCCGGGATGTTGGGAGGACTGCCCATCACCGGCGTCATCGTCCGGAGCGCCACCAACGTCGAGTCAGGCGCCCGCACCCGGAAATCGGCCATTCTCCACGGCGTCTGGGTGCTGGTGTTCTCGCTGCTGCTGGCCGGTCTGATCCAGCTCATTCCCCAGGCAGTACTGGCCGGGTTGCTGATTGTCATCGGCTCCCGACTGGTCCGGACAGCGGATATCCGGACAGCCCGGCGCACGGGAGACCTGACCGTCTACGGTGTGACGCTGTTCTGCGTGGTGTTCGTCAACCTGCTCGCCGGGGTCCTGACCGGTCTGGTCCTTGCCATAGCCCTGGTTGTCTGGCGTGTGGCGCGGGCCAGCATCCATGCGGAGCACGTCGGGACCGACGGCGGGAACCGCTGGCGCGTGGTCATTGACGGATCGTGCAGCTTCCTCTCGCTCCCGCGCTTGAGCGCCGTGCTGGCCTCGGTCCCGGCCGGCGCGCACGTCACGGTTGAACTGGAGGTGGATTTCCTCGACCATCCCGTCCACGACACCATTGAATCCTGGCGCAACAGGCATGTGGGCAACGGCGGCACGGTGGTCATCGAGGAAAGCGGCACAGCCACGCTGCACGACGCCCAGGCCGGTCCGCCGAGCCGCGGCAGCTCCCGTTCTGCCCTTCGGAGCGGATTCGCCCCGTGGCGAAGCTGGCAGCGTCGCCTCCTGCCGGGACACACGGCCGCTGGCCCCGAAGTACCCGCGCCGCTGCGCTCGGTGCTCACCGGGGTGGATAACTACCACCGGCGGAACGCCCACCTGGTGCGTCCGCACGTGCAGGAGCTGTCATCCTTCCAGGACCCGGGCACCCTGTTCGTTGCCTGCTCGGATTCCCGCGTGGTGCCGAACCTGATCACCAGCAGCGGCCCCGGCGACCTCTTCACCGTCCGGAACGTGGGCAACGTGGTGGGCGACACCGGCCGCGACGCATCCATTGAGGCGGCCCTGGAATTTGCCCTCAGCGAGCTGTCCGTGGAGTCGATCGTGGTCTGCGGGCACTCCGGCTGCGGTGCCATGACGGCGCTGTGGGCCGATCCGGACAGTGCCGGCGCCGCGGCTGCCTCCGATGGTGGTGCTGCGCCCGATTCCGGCGCGGCACCCGGGACAGCCGCAGGGACGCGGGGCGCCATCGACGTCTGGCTCGACCACGCACGGCCAAGCCTGGCCGCGTTCCGCGACGGGCATCCGGTCCAAGCGGCGGCAGCCGATGCGGGATACGGTGCCGTCGACCAGTTGGCGATGGTGAACGTAGCAGTCCAGCTGGACAGGCTCGGGCGCCACCCCGGCCTCCAGGAAGACTTGCAGGCCGAACGGGTGCACGTGGTGGGTCTCTTCTATGACATCGCCACGGCGCGGGTCCTGCAGATCACGCCGGACGGCATCAGCCACCTCGACCCCGCCGCGCTCAAGCACTAGGGAGTCACCCGCCCGGTGGTCACCCGCAGTGCGGAGCCGCTCAGTGGCCCTTCTCCTCGGCCTGTCGCAGCCTCACGGCACGCCTCAGGCCGAGGAGAACCACACGACGTGCGGTTCCCGTCGGGACGCCCTCGTAACGGGGGCCAGTTCCGCGCGGACCGCCCGCTCAGTCCGGGCGGCTTCAACGCGGGCCGTCTCAGCCCGCACAGTGTCAGTCCGGACATTCTCCGTCCGTACGGCCTCGGCCGGGATGATCTTTTCCACCCTGACGATCTCCAGGGCCTCCACGTCCAGCAGCTTGCGTGCCCCCGTCCGTGAGTCCACGATCCAGAACAGGTCCATGGACGGAATCGTCTCTGTCACGCGTCCCCGGTGGAACAGCCGGCCCTTGTGCCAGGCCTCGATTTCCTCCCCGGCCTGCAACTCCGAACATGTCCGGACGTTTGATTTCCCGCCTGCATCCACAATGAGCCCCTCCCCTGGCGCTAAGTGTGCTGCGACCAGCGCTTCAACTACGGCTGGTCATCAACTGAGATCAGCATCCTCCAGCAAGATTGCAGCAACGTTTCCGGAGGGTGATTTTCCTGTGTCGCTTGCGCAGGGACCGGATCAGGGAAGCACCAGAACGCCGTCAACGCGGCGCGGGATGCCCAGCGGGTTGGCTTCCCGGAGGGCAGGATGCAGCACAGATTCCGGGGCGTCCTGGTAGGCCACGGGACGCTGGAAGCGGCGGACCGCCGTCGCCCCCACCGAGGTGAACAGCGACGTGGTGGCCGGGTACGGGCCGCCGTGCTGCTGGGCCCAGTTCACCGCTACGCCGGTGGGCCAGCCGTCGAACAGCACGCGTCCGGCGAGGCCGGCAAGCTGCTCCACCAGCCCTGAAACGTCCTCGCCCGGCTGCGCGTGGACGGTGGCGGTCAGGCTGCCGGGAACTTTGGCCAGAACGGCTGAGAGCTCCGCCTGGTCCGTGTATTCGATCAGCAGCGTGGTGGGGCCGAAGCACTCCTCCAGCAGCTCGTCCGGGCGTTCCAGGACGTTGGCGGCGGAGGTGGAAAATACCACCGGTGCGGCGCCGTCGCGGGTGGCGTCCTGGTCCGCCGTGCCGCTGACGATGGTCACGTCGGGCAGCGAAGCCACGCTCCGCAGGCCGCCGGGGTAGGCGTCGGAGATCCGGCTGGTGAGCATGGCCGCCGTCGGCTTGTCCTTGCTTGCCTCAGCCAGTTCGGCTGCAAAGCCGGGGCCTGCCGGAATGAAGACCAGGCCCGGCTTGGTGCAGAACTGGCCGGCGCCCATCGTGAAGGATGCTGCAAGACCCGCCGCGAGCTGGCTGGAACGCTCGGCCAGCGCGGCCGCGGTGATGACCACGGGGTTCAGGCTGCCGAGCTCGCCATAGAACGGAATAGGATCGGGCCGCGAGACGGCGAGGTCAAACAGCGCGCGGCCGCCCGGGATGGACCCGGTGAAGCCCACGGCCTTGATGGCAGGATCCTGCACCAGCGCACTTCCCACCTCGCGGCCACTCACCAGGGCGAGCAGGCCCTTGGGGGCGCCGGCCGCGGCCAGCGCCCCGGTGACGATTTCCGCCGTCCGCCCGGAGAGCCTGAGGTGGCCGGAGTGCGCCTTCACTATGACGGAACAGCCGACGGCGAGCGCCGACGCTGTATCGCCGCCCGCCACGGAAAAGGCGAACGGGAAGTTCGACGCCGAGAAGACAGCCACCGGCCCGATCGGCTTCAGCAGCCGCCGCAGGTCAGGCTTGGGCGGCATGGCCGCTGGATCGGCGTGGTCGATCACCGCTTCAAGGTAGGAGCCTTCGGTGATCACCGTGGCGAACAGCCGCAGCTGCCCGGATGTGCGGGCCACCTCGCCGGTCAGGCGGACGGTGCCGAGCCTGGTCTCCGAGTCGGCGATCTCCACCAGTTCGGCCACGTTGGCGTCCAGAGCGTCGGCGACGGCGTTGAGCCAGCCTGCGCGCTCGGCGTCCGACGCGACGGCCGCGATGGAGGCGGCCCGGGTGGCGGCAGCCGTGAGCTCGGAAAGTGAAAGGGTTGCTGTTGTCACAGTGACTTCCTGTTCTGGTTGTCGGCGGATGGACCGCTGAAGGCGAAGCCCAGTCCTGCCCGGCCGGCGAGGGTAAGCCGGCTGTTGCTGACCCGCACGGGCGACGGCCCGTCAAGCACACCCAGCTGTTCGAAGGAGGCGTCTTCGACGTCCTCCACGAGGGTGGGTTCGGCCATGGTCAGCGCGAGCTGGCCGGAGAGCTCCGGCAGCAGGTGCGGCATGACCCCGATGCTGTGGGTGCGGGCCAGTTCCACGATGCGGCGGAAGGGCGTGATGCCGCCGACGCGGATGATGTTGGGCTGGATGATGTCCACCGCTCCGGCCTCGATGAAATCGCGGAAGCGGTAGATATTGTGCAGGTTTTCGCCCAGTGCGATGGGCACGGGTGAGTGCTGACGCAGCCTGCGGTAGGCCCAGAGGTCGTCCGCCCGGAGGGGTTCCTCGAGCCAGTCCAGGCCGAACTCCCCCAGGACCTCCAGGGCACGGAAGGTGGTGGGCAGGTCCCAGCGTTGATTGGCGTCGATCATGAGCTTCCGGTCCGGCCCCAACACCTGCCGGACAGCGGCAACACGTTCCGCGTCTTCCCGGACGTCCGGCTTGCCCACCTTGATCTTGACGGCACTGTGCCCGGCCGCCACCCAGCGCTCCGCCTGCGCCACCAGCTCCTCGAGGGAATAGTGGAGGTTCACGCCGGAACCGTACACCTCCACCGAATCCTGGCGCTGGCCCAGCAGCCCGGTCACCGAGGTGCCGCCCCGGCGGGCCTGCAGGTCCCACAGCGCAAGGTCCACGCCGGCCATCGCTATGGTGGTCAGTCCCCCGCCGCCTGCCTCGTGCAGCCGTTTCCACAGCTGGTCCCACACCGTTTCGGGGTTCGCTGCAAGCCCGGCGATGAAGGGCGCGATGTCGAAGTCCAGGAGCGCCTTGACCGCCTGCGGGCCGATGGTGGGCGTCCAGGAGAACCCGTACCCAGTGCCGCCGTCGTCCGTGTGGATCTCGGTGGCGATCACGTGGTTTTCCGGTGCCTCCGCGCCCCAGCTGCGCAGCAGCGGAACCGTCAGGAGGCGGGCGGACAGACCCGTAATGAGCGGCGCCGTCCGGACCGCTTCGGCGACGGGCGCACTCATTAGCGGCCGGCCAGCTCGTAGCCCTTGGCCAGGATGGCCTTGAGCCGGACCAGTTGCTCTTCGGTGGGATCGACCAGCGGGGCGCGGACCGGGCCCACCGGCAGGCCGCCCAGCCGGAGCCCGGCCTTGATCAGGGAGACGCCGAAGCCCGGGGTCTGGTCGCGGAGACGGACCAGCGGGGCGTAGAAGCCTTCCAGCAGGGCGTGCCGGCGGTCCTCGTCACCGGAGACGTAGGCGTCGTAGTAGGCCTTGGCTATTTCCGGAGCCATGGCGAAGGCCGCCGAGGAGTAGAGCGGGATGCCCAGGCCGCGGTAGGCGCCCTGGGTCAGTTCCGCGGTGAGCAGGCCGTTGAAGAGCAGGAAGTCCTCGCGGCCGGTGGCGTTGATGGCGCTGACGATTTCCTGGGCCAGGCCCACGTCGCCCAGGCCGTCCTTGAAGCCGATGACCTTGGGGTTGGCGGCCAGGCGGGTCATGGAGGCGGCCGTGTATGTGGCGTTCCCGCGGTGGTAGACGATCACCGGCAGGCTGCTGGCCGCGGCAACGGCCTCGATGTATGCCACCAGGCCGTCGGCGGGGCCGGTGACGAGGTACGGCGGGAGGACCAGCAGGGCGTCGGCTCCGGCTTCCTCGGCCACCCGGGCAGCGGCAAGCGCATGGCCCAGCGGTCCGCCGGCACCGGCAACCACCGGCACCTGGCCCGCTACGGCCTCGACGGCGGCAGCCACCACTGTGCGCACCTCGTCAATGCTCAGGGCATGGAATTCACCGGTGCCGCAGGCCGGGAACACTCCGCCCGGACCGTGCGGCAGGCGGGACGTGATGTGCTCTTTGAGGATTTGCACATCCACGTCCCCTTCCGGTGTGAAGGGTGTGACAGGGAAGAACAGAACGCCGTCGAATTTCATGGGGTCTCCTTGGATCCTGTGCCGGCCGCGACCAGCGCGTCGGAGTTCTCATCGTTGAGGGGCGGAACATTGAGGGGCTGTGCATCGTTTGGCCCGGACAGTGGCCCGGACAGCTCGGTACGCCAGCTGCGCGTGGGCTCCCAGCCGAGCAGTTCGCGGGCCTTGGTGATCGAAAATGCCGGGCTGGTGCCCGTGAGTCCGGCGGCAAGCTCCGCACTGCCGGGCAGGAATTGCGGCATCAGTTCGGCAAGGGGCGCCGTGGCCAGTGCGTCAGCGGCCCCCACGAAGAAGGTCTGGCCGTTGGGAATGGTGTCCATCTTGGCCAGCAGCAGGTCCAGGAAGTCCGCCACGTCGCGCGCATCCACGTAGTTGAAGAGTGCCGGCGCGGACAGGGCCGGATCGGCCAGCCGTTCGCGGACGGTGTGGCCCTGCTGGGTGGGCGCGCCCGCCCATTCCTCAGGAGAGATCACGTAGCAGGGACGGAAGGCCGCGTACCGGATGGCGTCCCCCTGGGCGGCGGCGAACATCTGCACCGTCTGTTCGGCGATGAGCTTGGACAGCGCGTAGGCGTTCCAGGGCCGGGGTGTGGTGTCCTCGTCCACCGGGAAGCTATCCGGCAACCAGCCCGCGGGCGAACCGTAGCCCAGCACCGTGGGGCTGCTGGCCGTAACGATCTTGCCGATGCGCAGTTCCGTCGCGGCGCTGATGACGGCGTACGCCAGCCTCGTGTTGGTGCTGAGGATGACGTCTTCCGGCGCGCTGAACGGTACGGCGATAGCCGCAAGGTGGACGACGGCGTCTGGGGCTGTGTTCCGAAGGAGGCGTACCGCCTCTCCCGGCGCCAGGAGGTCGGCGGTGCGCTGCTCGACGCCGTCGGGCAGCTGGGCGGCGGGAACGGCGTCGCGGTCCACGGAGATGACTTGGTGGCCTGCGCCGGCGAGGCCGGCAACAACGCTGCGTCCCAGCCGGCCGGAGCCGCCGGTAACAAAGATCCTGCTCATATTGGTTCCTTTAGGATTCAGGCCGCGGGCTAGGCGCCGCGGCGAAGATCGACGCCGAGTCCCAGGTCCGCGGTGCGGACCGGCAGCCCGGATTCCAGGGAGGCATTGCCCGCGATGCCGACGGACACCGAGCGGAGGCCGTCCAGGTAGCCGGAGGGCCGGCCCAGGGGATCCTCGCCGGGGCCGTTGAACAGATCGGACAGGAGGAGTTCGTCGCCGCCGCCGTGGCCGCCTTCGCCGTTGACGATGGGCACCTCGTAGGCCGGCTCCCAGTGCCGCTGGACCACCAGGCGTTCGCCGTTGCGGCGGACCGCGTCCTCTTCCTCGACCGGCGTCGCGGACGGGTCAACCACGGTCTTCTTGTCGGTGCTGTTCAGGACGGCGGCGCGCTCCACGACTTCAAGCTCCGCCCGGCCTTCGGTGCCGTTGACCGCCACGCGGTAGCCTTCCCACGGGCTGTGGGCGTTCAGGGAGTAGCTCAGGCGCGGCCCGCCCTGGTACTCCACCACGAGCGCCAGGTTGTCCTCGATGGTGATGCCTGCCGTGAAGACGTCCTGGTCGCGGCGGTAGCCGTCGAAGTGCTCGTTGTCCAGGAAGAGTGCCTTGAGGCGTTCGTCGTCACGCAGGTCCAGCGCAAACGGGTCCTTTTCGGCCGTTTTGTCCCCGATGCCGGGGGTTTCGGCGTCGGGCGTTCCGCGTTCCGGACGCGGGCCCAGGCCGCGTTCGGCGGCGTTCTTGTCGCCATAGAACTTCAGGCCGCCGGAGGCGAAGACCCGCTCGGGGACGTCGTTGATCCACCAGTTGACCAGGTCGAAGTGATGGGAGGCCTTGTGGATCAGCAAACCGCCGGAGTTCTTCTTTTCGCGGTGCCAGCGGCGGAAGTAGTCCGCGCCGTGGACGGTGTCCAGGACCCAGCTGAAGTCGATCGACGTGACCTTGCCGATCACGCCGCTCTGGATGATTTCCTTCAGGGCGCTGTTGCGCGGGGAGTAGCGGTAGTTGAAGGTGACCACCACGTTGCGGCCGGTCTCTTCCACCGCCTTGGTGATGCGGCGGCAGCCTTCGGCATCGATGGTCAGCGGCTTTTCCACGACGACGTCGGCCCCCGCTTCGAGTGCCTCCACGATGTAGTCAGCGTGGGTGTAATCAGGCGTGGTCACCACCACACGGTCGATATCGTTCTCCCGAATGAAGGCCGTGAGACCGACGGGATCAAAGGCCGCAACGGGACCGGGTGCCCCCAGCTCCTGGATGAGCCTCTGGTAGAACTCCACCCGGCCGGGGTTGACGTCGGAGAGGGCCACGAGTTCCGCCGTGTCCGAGTGCTTGCCGTAAACGGCCCGGATGTACATCTCGGAACGGCCACCCGTGCCGATCAGGACGATCCGCGCCTTGCGCACCGGGCTGGCGGAGCGGACCGGGTTGGCGGAGCGGACAGAGCGGGCGGCTGCATCGGCAGTTGCGTCGTCGGCTGCGACGGCGCTGCCTGGATTGACGGTATTGGCTGTGTTGCCCATTGCGGTGTAACCCTTTCGGAAGGCAGGAACCCTGGCCGCTTGACGGCCGGTAGCGGTACGGTGAGAATTATGAGAAAGCGTTTTCTCAGAGCGTTATAAGCTTTGTATCAAGACTCTGGCGGTCACGTCAACCATCACCCGGAACGGGGAGGAGTCGGAGAAGCCCGGAAAGGGGCCACATGGGCAGGAGAGCCACCACCCGGCGAATCGGCATTGCCGACGTCGCCCTCAAGGCCGGCGTTTCGCACGCGACCGTTTCGCGTGTGATGAACGGCAATTTCACTGTTGACGCCACCATCGCCGCCCGGGTCCGGGCCGCAGCCACCGAGCTGAACTACCAGCCGAACCCTGTGGGCCGGAGCCTGGCACTGGGCAAGACCGACACCATCGGCATTGTGGTGCCGGACCTCTCCAACCCCACGTTCCAGGCGATCCTCCGCGGCCTCAGCATGGCCGCAGCACAGGACGGCTACCGCGTCCTGATCGCCGACTCCTCCGAGGTTTCCAGCGAGGAGGCCATCCTCGCCGGCGAGGCGCGCCGCCGCTGCGACGGCCTGGTACTGTGCGCGCCGCGCATGAGCGATGCCGAACTGGAAGAGCTGGCGCCGTCACTGCACCCGATGGTGCTGATCAACCGGACCACCGACGCCCACGCCCCCAGCCTGATGGTGGACTACGGGCAGGGCATCCAGGAACTCGCGGAACACCTCGTGGGCCTGGGCCACACGCGGCTCGCCTTCCTGGCCGGCCCAGAGAGGAGCGCGTCGAACGGCCTGCGCCTCCTGGGACTGGAGAAGTTCAAGGCCGCCCACCCGGAGATTGACCTGCAGATGCTCGACGGCGGCTCCAACTTCGAGGTGGGGCACCAGTCTGTGGATGCGGTCCTTGCGAGCGGGGCCACCGGCGTCCTGGCCTTCAACGACCTTGTGGCCATGGGCCTGCTGAGCGGACTCCACGAGCGCGGCATCCGGGTCCCGGAGGACATCTCAGTGACGGGCTTCGACGATATCCCGTTTGCCCGCTACACCACGCCCACCCTCACCACGGCAGCGGTTCCCATCACCGAACTGGGCCAGCAGGCGTGGCACCGGATGCGGGACCTGATTCGCAACGTCCCCTCCGATGCAGCCCCCCAAGGCCCCACGGTATTCCAGCCGCGCCTGGAAGGCCGCGGCAGCACGGGACCGGCGAAGGAGTAGCCCCTCCCGAGGAGAGTTTTTGTCCAGATAATGGCACCTGGGACCCCTTTTGGGGCCATTATCTGGACAAAAACTCTCAGCCGGGCCTAGGCCGCGGGCGGAGCCAAGAGGACGTCGACGAGCGTCGTCAGACCATCCGCCATGTCCACACTCTTGTCATAGAGCCACTGCAACTGCAGGCCGTCGAAGGCCGCCACCACCAGCCTGGCGAGCATCGTGGCGGACACGTCCGTGCGCACTTCGCCGGCGTCCTGGCGCCGGGCGATGTCCTGGGCAAGCTCCTCCACCACCTGGGCATAGCGCTCCTGGAAATAGGGGTGGGAATCATGCCCCGGGTCATTTGCGGTGGCTGACGCCACGGCGTAGAGCGTCGTAAGCCCCGGCTCCTGGCGGTTCCGCTCGGCGATCGACGCCAACATCCGGAGGCCCACATCCGCCTCGTCACTGGCGGCCAGGCCGCGCCGGTCCCGTTCGGCAAGGACCGCCGTCAACAGCTCCTGCTTGCCCCGGAAATAGTGGAACAGTGTTGCTTCCTTCACGCCGACCAGCTCGGCAACCCGTTTGAGCGCCGTTCCCTCGAAGCCTTCCGTGGCAAAAACGTCAGTGGCCGTCTGGATTATCTGCTCGCGGCGTTCCGCCCCTTTTGCATAAGGGCCGCGGGTCTTGGTCGGTGACATTGAGCCAGTGTATTTCACTTTGTTCTTTAAAAATCTAGTCAGACTTGGTTTTTGTCGCTAGCATCATTGTCAGGACCCAACGGAGGGTCACTTTTCGTCAGGAGGCAATGTGGCCGTCAAGACCATTACCCAGGATTCCGCCGCTTCTCCGGCCAGCGGAACCCCACACAGCAGTAGTTCAACGGGCAGTACTGCAACGAGCAAGGCTCCCCGCGCCTATGTCATCGGCATGCCCATCGCGAGCGCAGGCCTGTGGATGGCCGTACTGGCACCGGCCCTCGTGGTGCTGGCCATCAAGGTCTCTGAGATCACCACACCCGACACCCGGGCAGGGGCGCTGAGCCTCGTGGCCGGCGTCGGCGCCATGGTGGCCCTGCTTGCCAACCCGTTCTTTGGCAGGCTCAGCGACCGCACCACGTCGCGGTTCGGCATGCGCAAGCCCTGGATCGTCGGCGGCTCCCTCCTGGGGCTGGCATCGCTCTTCCTGCTGGGCTCCGCCGCAGACGTCGCCACCGTGCTCATTGCGTGGGTGATCGCCCAGCTGGGCTTCAACGCCGCCCTCGCGGCACTCGTGGCAACGCTCCCCGACCAGGCCGCCCCGGCCGAGCGCGGGCGTCTGTCCGGGCTGATCGGCATGACCCTGCCCGTGGGCCTGGTCGCAGCGGCCTTCTTCGCGCAGCTGTTCGACAACGCACTGCAGATGGCCGTGGTCCCCGGTGTTGTGGGAACCGCAGTGGCAATTGCCTTTGCCTTCACCTTCAAGGACCGCGTCCTGACGGAAAAGCCGGCCCCGCTGAACCTCAAGGAGATCGTGGGGTCGTTCTACTTCAACCCCCGCACCTATCCCGGACTGGGCTGGGCCTGGCTCACCAAATTCATGGTCTACATCGGCTACTGCGCGGGTCTGCTCTACCTGCCGTACTTCTTCACGGACCACCTTCACGTTGCTGAAACTGACGTCACCAGCCTGGTGTTCCAGGCCACCCTGGTCAGCTCCGCGGGCACGGTCGCCACCAGCCTTGCCGGAGGCTGGATCAGCGACCGCATCGGCAAGCGCAAAGGCATGGTCATCGCCTCGGCACTGATCATGATGGTGGGCCTCATCGTTATTGCCACCAGCAGCACCACCGACCAGGTCCTCGTGGGCCAGGCGATCGCCGGGCTCGGCCTCGGCTGCTTCGGTGCGGTGGACGTCGCCCTCATCGCAGACCTCCTGCCCGGCAGCCAGTCAGAGAACGCCAAGACCTTCGGAGTCTTCAACATCGCCCAGGCGCTGCCCCAGTCCCTGGTGCCCGCCGTCGCCTTCCCCGTCATCGCCTTCGGCGGTTACCCCGCACTGTTCCTCGGCGGTGCAGCCGTCGGCATCATCGGCGCTGTCCTCGTCATCCGCATCAAAGGAGTCAAGTAAATGAACCCCGCACTGTCACCGGCCGTAGCGGTCCCTGCCCCGGATTCCCCGGACGCCGAAGCACGGATCCGCGAACTCGCCCAAAGCCTTACCCTCGAGCAGCAGGTCCAGCTGCTGACCGGCGCGGACGTCTGGGCCACGCATTCCATTCCTGAAATCGGGCTGAGCCGCGTGGTGATGTCGGACGGGCCGTCCGGCGTCCGCGGCGAAGACTTCGATGAACGCCACGACTCCATCTCCTTGCCGTCGTCGTCCGCCCTGTCCGCCACCTGGAGCGTCGAAACGGCGCGCCGCTACGGCCAGGTCCTGGGACAGGAAGCGCGCCGCAAGGGCGTGCACGCCGTCCTGGGCCCCACCATCAACCTGCACCGCTCCCCGCTGGGCGGCCGGCACTTCGAATGCATGAGCGAGGACCCGCGGCTCACGGCAACCATGGCCGCCGGGTACGTCGCCGGCGTGCAGTCCATGGGCGTCGGCGCCACGCCCAAGCACTACCTGGCCAACGAGGCCGAAACGGACCGGTTCACCGCGGACTCCGTGGTGGCCGAGCGCCCCCTGCGCGAGCTCTACCTGGCGGCCTTCGAGGATGCCATCACGGAGGCCCGCGCGTGGCTGGTGATGAGCTCCTACAACTCCATCAACGGCACCACGGCCAGTGAGAACAAGCTGCTCGAAACCCCGCTGTCCACCGAATGGGGCTTTGACGGCGTGGTGGTTTCGGACTGGACCGGTGTCCGGTCCGTGGACGCGGCCAACGCACACCAGGACCTCGAAATGCCCGGCCCGGTGGGCCACTGGGGCCCCAAGCTGCTGGCCGCCGTGAATGATGGGCGGGTCAGCCTGGACGCCATCCTGGAGAAGGTCACGCGCATCCTGCGGTTGGCAGCCCGTGTGGGTTCCCTCGAGGGATTCACGCCCGCCGTGACGGAACTTCCCGCCCAGCTAAACGGTGCCGCCGTCGCCCGTGAAGTGGCTGTCCGCGGCGCAGTGCTGGTCCGCAACGAAGGAGGCCTCCTGCCGCTGGACGCCACCAGGCTCAGCAGCGTAGCGGTGATCGGCCACAACGCCGAGGAAGCGCGCACCCAGGGCGGCGGCAGCGCCACCGTGATGCCCAAATACACCGTCTCACCGCTCGAAGGGCTGCGGAAGGCACTGCCCGACAACGTCAACGTCAGCTACGTCCGCGGCGCCAAGGTCGCCGAGGGGTTGCAGGCGTTCCCCCGCAACTCGCTCCGCAACCCGGTGTCCGGCGTCCCCGGCATGCGGGTCACGTTCCTCGCCGGTGACGGCTCGGAAATTTCCGGCGAGGACCGCCTCGCTTCGCACCTGATCTGGTTCGGCGTGGGCATCCCCGACGGCGCAGCCGCCATCCGGATGCAGGCCGACTGGACCGCCGAGACGGCGGGCGTCCACCACCTGGGCGTAGGTACGGTAGGCCAGATCCGGTTCGCGCTCGACGGCGCCGAGGTATTCAACCGCGAGCTCGAGGACGACACAGACGTCCTCGGCGCCGCCCTGTTCGATCCGCCCAAGACGGTCCACGCGATTGAAACCGCGGCCGGCCAGCGCGTGCGCATCGAGGCCGAGTACCAGCTGCCGAAGCAGCAGGTCATCCCCTTCACCGCGGTCCTCCTGGGCGAGGAAACGGTGGTCACCGACCCGCAGGCCGAGATCGATGCCGCCGTCGAAGCCGCACGGGCCGCCGACGTGGCCGTGGTCGTGGTGGGCACCAATGCGGCCATCGAGTCCGAAGGATTCGACCGCAAGGATCTGGATCTTCCCGGCCGGCAGAACCAGCTGGTGGAGGCCGTGGCCGCGGTGAACCCGCGCACCGTGGTGGTGGTGAACTCCGGTTCGCCAGTGCTGATGCCATGGCTGGACAAGGTGGGCGCCGTGCTTCTGGGCTGGTTTGGCGGCCAGGAATTCGGCACCGCGATCGCCGACATCCTGCTGGGCGCCGAGGAGCCGGGCGGACGCCTTCCCACCACCTGGCCGGCCGCGCTGGCGGATGTGCCCGTCCTCAACACCACGCCCGTTGACGGCAAGGTGGTCTACTCCGAGGGCATCCACATCGGCTACCGGGCCTGGCTCAAGCAGGAAGCTGCCGGCGGAGCCGCCCCGGCCCTGCCGTTCGGTTTCGGACTGGGCTACACCACCTTCGAGCTTGGTACCGCCCACGCGCCCCAGTCGGTTCCCGCCGGGCAGGACGTTGTGGTCCATGTTCCGGTCCGGAACACCGGCACCCGCACGGGACGCGAAGTGGTCCAGGTGTACCTTGACCGCCCGGAGTCGGCTGTGGAGCGCCCGGTCCGCTGGCTCGCCGGCTATGCCGGAACGCACCTTGCACCGGCCGGAACGGACAGCATTGAGGTGCGCATACCGGCGAAGGCCTTCGGGCATTACGACGGCGGGTGGCAGGTCGAGCAGGGCACGTTCCGCCTGCTGGTGGGCCGGCACGCGGCTGACGATTTCCAGGTGCTGGAGATCGAACTCCGCTGACGCCCCCGCCTCCCTCCCTTCCCCCCTTCCTCCCTTCCTCCCTTCCGAGTTTTTGTCCAGATAACGTGAGATAAACAGGCCTTTGGGCACGTTATCTGGACAAAAACTCCAGGGCTAAGGCCGGGTTGGGTCCGATTCCTTCGGGCCCAGCCCGGCTTCTTTGTAGTACCCCTCGATGTGGGCAGCCACAAGCCCGGCGGCCATGCCGCCGTCGTGCCTGTGGATGGCTGCCAGGATTTCGCGGTGCTCCACGCGGAGGCGGGCGGCGGTGGTCTCCCAGTCCGGAAGGTTGGCCGTGAGCTTGCCGGCATAGCTTTGGATGGCCTCCCGCAGCGAGCCCATCATGGCACTGACCACGGCGTTCCCGGCGGCTTCGGCGAGGGCCAGGTGGAAGCGGACGTCGAGCGCCAGGAATTCGTCCGTATCCGGGCACGCCTCCATTTCTTCCAGCAGCGCGGCGGCCTCGGCGAGCGCCGGGGAATCCGTGCGGGCCCGGGCCACTGCCCAGGATTCCAGCAGCACTCGCGTCTGGACGATGTCTGCCACGGGAAGGTGCGAGGTGGCCACATGCAGGCGCAGCGCCGAGCCGAGCGCCGCCGTCGGGTCTGCAATGACCACGGTGCCGGCTTCGGGACCGGACCCCACGCCCGCGCGCACGACGCCCATGGCCTCCAGGATCCGGATCGCTTCCCGGACGGAGGTGCGCGAGACCTGCAGTTGTTCGGCGAGCGTCCGCTCCGCCGGCAGCCGTCCGCCCAGGGCCAACTCGCCGCTCGACAGCTGGTGCTCGATCCATTGCAGGACCAATTGATGGGTACGCATGGGCCAATAGTACTTGATGTGGTTGGACCACATCCTTTAGAGTGTGGTTAGACCACAGAGGCTCCTGTCCAGCACCATCCTGTCCAGAGCCACCAATCCCTATGCCCCGGAGGCAGCAATGACGCACACCATCCAGCCCAACAACCCGGAGACCACGCCGGCCCCCGACGCGACCGACGTACCCGGCACCGCCACCGGCCCGGCTCCCGCTGGCCCCGGCGCCTCCGCAACGGGCGCAGTGAACCGGGCGGCAGCCGCGGTCCCCGCCGCGCTCAAGCGTCGCGTGCCGAAGTACTCGGACCTCGCCCCGCTGATGCAGTTCAAGAAGCCGGAGTTCAGCCGCGCCGCAAAGCTCCAGCGCGCCAGCACCATCTGGGAGCTGAGGGACATGGCCAAGCGCCGCACCCCGCAGGCGCCCTTCGACTACACCGACGGCGCCGCGGAAGCCGAAATCACCCTTCGCCGTGCACGCGGGGCGTTCCTGGACTTCGAGTTCCGGCCGGGCATCCTCCGGAACGTCTCCAGTATCGACCTGAGCACCGACATCCTGGGCAAGCCGTCGCGGCTGCCTGTTGGCATCGCACCCACCGGCTTCACCCGGATGATGCAGTCCGAGGGCGAGTACGCCGGCTCCCAGGCTGCCGAGGCCGCCGGAATTCCGTACACGCTCTCCACCATGGGCACGGCATCCATCGAGGACGTCGCCGAGGCGGCGCCCAACGGACGCAACTGGTTCCAGCTGTACCTGTGGACGGACCGGGACCGCTCCCTCGAACTGATCGAGCGCGCCGCCAAGGCAGGCAACGACACCCTGATGGTCACGGTGGACACCGCCGTCGCCGGCGCCCGCCTCCGGGACGTCCGCAACGGCATGACCATCCCGCCGGCACTCACGCTAAAGACCGTCCTGGACGCGTCCTACCGCCCGGCCTGGTGGTTCAACTTCCTCACGCACGAGCCGCTGACGTTCGCCTCGCTCTCGCGCTATACCGGCACGGTGGCGGACCTGATCAACTCCATGTTCGATCCCACGCTCACGTTCGAGGACCTGGACTGGCTGCGTGAAACGTGGAAGGGCAAGCTGGTGGTCAAGGGCATCCAGACCGTCGACGACGCCCGCAAGGTGGTGGACCACGGCGCTGACGGAGTGGTCCTCTCCAACCACGGCGGACGCCAGCTGGACCGCGCCCCCATCCCGTTCCACCTGCTGCCCGAGGTGAAGGAAGCCTTCACCAAGGACAACAGCGACGCGGCGATCATCCTGGACACCGGCATCATGAGCGGTGCGGACATCATCGCCGCGCTGGCCCTTGGCGCCGACTTCACACTGATCGGCCGCGCCTACCTGTACGGCCTCATGGCCGGCGGCCGCGCCGGTGTGGACCGTGCCCTCCAGATCCTGGAGAAGGACATGACCCGCACCATGGCCCTGCTGGGCGTCAGCAAGCTCTCCGAGCTCACCCCGGACCACGTGCGGATCCTCGGCAAGTAGCCCGGGTCCCGTTTCGAAGGCCCCGCCCAACTAAGTAGCAGCAGATGTCGTTTTGAGCGCTCAGAACGACACGTGCTGCTACTTACTTGCGGATCGGGGCTGTGACTGTTGGCCGGGAACCAGCCGGGCTCGTTCGAAGGATGTGGCCTACGCTATAAATATCTAGATTTTCACAGCGCTATCTGTACTGGCATCGACGGATGTCGTGCCTGAAAACGGGAAGCTGATGAATCACACGGAGCAGCGGAGGCTAGGGATGAGCGTGAACGGACCAGCGGTAAGCAATACCGGGCAGGGAAACGGCCGTGTCAGCTCCGAGCTGGCTGCCCAGCTCAGTGACCTCGCACGGGAGCTGCAGCAGGACGATGATGTCCACGCCGTCCTGTCCGGCATCGTGCAGGCTGCCCTGGACCTGATCCCAGGCACTGCGCATGCCTCCATTAGCCTCGTTACGGGCCGGAAAAAGGTTGATTCCGAAGTCGCTTCGGGAGACCTGGCCCGCCAAGTCGACGCCCTGCAGAGCTCCACCGGGCAAGGGCCCTGCCTGGACGCGGCTTACGGGGACCGCGTGGTTCGTGTTCCAGACCTCAGCCTGGAAGACCGCTGGCCCGAATTCTCTCAGGGCGCCGTGAAACTCGGGGCACGGAGCATGCTTTCGTTCCAGTTGTTCGTTGAAGGTGATCGGCTTGGCGCGCTGAACCTCTACGGCGCCGAACCGAATGCCTTTGACGACGAATCCGAGCAGGTCGGCCTCCTTGTTGCCGCGCACGCCGCCGTTGCTTTCGCGGGCTCCCAGAAAATCAATCAGCTCGGCGAAGCGCTGCTTTCCCGGCAGCTGATCGGCCAGGCAGAAGGCATCCTGATGGAGCGATACAAGCTCACAGCGGAACAGGCCTTCCTCCTCCTCACCCGTGCCAGCTCCAGATCCAACATCAAACTCCGGGATATTGCCGAACACCTTGCCAGCAGCGGGGAACTTATCGCTCCGAGGTTCTCTGCCGCCGACAGCTGAGCGGCCGCAACGGCGCAGCCACCTTCTGTCGCTGGCAAATCCGGGCGCTGTCTTGAGGGCGTATAGTCAGACAAGGTCAAGACGCGGCCATTGGAACCTCATTGTGGAGCTACCATGCCGAAGTTTTCCCAGGGCCCGCCTTCCGCCGCCAAAG
Source organism: Arthrobacter sp. P4_H3 (assembly GCF_056400885.1). Classification (NCBI taxonomy): domain Bacteria; kingdom Bacillati; phylum Actinomycetota; class Actinomycetes; order Micrococcales; family Micrococcaceae; genus Arthrobacter; species Arthrobacter sp. P4_H3. Next base: position 82,001 of record NZ_JBFUKK010000005.1, on the reverse strand, counting down.
GCGCTCTCGTGTATCGGGGCCGGCCACTTGTCCCGGCGCCAGCAGGGCCCGACGCTGTTCCCGTCGATGAACTTCCCTGGCGCTCAGCGCCCGGTACGTTTGAGATTGTCCGCGCCGACGGAGGAGGCTTCCTCCTACGGCTCGTTGACAAGAACGGGACCCTGCTTGCCTTTTCCCGGACGTATCCCGACATTTCCGCCGCGGTGGAAGGTGTCGAGGCGCTGCGGGAAGGCGCTGCAACGTCCCATATCTCGGACCAGACGGCCCGCCCTCCGGTGCCGAGCCTTCCTACGACACCGGTCCCCCGACGCCATGCGCAGGGCTAGCTGACACAACCGCCGACACGGGGATCCCGTGTCCGGTGGCTCAACTAGGTAGCAGTAAGTGTCGTTTTGAGCGCTCAAAACGACACTTACTGCTACCTAGTTGAGGTTAATGGGCTACTTCTTGCGGCCGAACTTTGGCAGGTTCGCAATGAGGTCGGCGGCCTTCGTGGCGGCACGGCCCACGGTGCGGCCGATCTGCTGCGGCACCGAATCATCCCCGGCCGTGGCCACCGGAATCGCAACGGCCGGGCTCAGCTGCCCGCCCGCGGAGACGCCGGACACTTCCGCGGCCGCGGCGGCGGGGCGGGTCCCTGCACTGGCCGGCACCGGCGACGGCGACGCGGCCACGGGTTCGGCGTCCTGCTCCGTTTTTTCCTCCAGGATCCGCGCGGACGGTGAGCTTGCGGCCGGTGCGCTTGCGACGGCGGCCCGCGGCCCGACGTCGAACGTCTCCAGCCAGTTGGCCACACCGGCAAGCGGTTTGGGATTCAGCGCGTAGTAGCGCTTCTGGCCCTGGGCACGCATGCTGACGAGGTCGGCCTCGCGGAGTACTTTCAAATGTTTGGAAATGGTGGGCTGGCTGGCGTCCAGTTCCTCAACCAGCTCCCCCACTGCTTTGTCCCCCGAGCGGAGGGATACCAGAATGTCACGCCGGGTTGCCTCAGCAATGACGGCAAATACGTCGTCTGTCACCATGTGATCCACCCTAGCGACATATACGCCGGATGGCATCCACTATTTCGCCCCGCGCACCGGCCATTGCCCCGTACCCGCCACGGTGCTAGAACGGACTCACGGTTGCCCCGGGCTGTCCGGCTGCCGCCGCACGAACATGAGGGGTGGGTGGCCATGGATTTCCTGCGCCAGCAGCTGTTCAACATCATCGCTTTTGTGTTTTTGGGTCTGTTCGTGGCGGTCTGGACCTCCGTGCTGCTCCGCGTCGGGTTCTGGGTTCCGGACGGCAGGACTGTGGCGCCGCCGCTGAACGGCGCCCTTGTCACCGCCGCAGGTGTGCTGGCCACATCACTGAGCTCACTGACGGCATCGGCCCTGGGGTTCACCATTGCCGAGGTCCGCCGCGACGAAGAAGTCCGCCGTGATCTCCAGCCCGGCGACGCCGACGCCGGCGTTGCCTTCAACCCGGCCGAAGTCACGGCCCGGCTGTCCCCACGGATTGTGGCGGCGGTAGTGGTCTACCTGGCCGTGGGGCTGCTGGTCCTGCTGCTCTGGCTGGTCAAGGGAACCGCGTCCACGGACCTGATCGGTGCGTTCGCGCTGTCCCTGCTGGGCTGGCTCATCGGCGCCGCCGGAGTGGTGTTCCAGACGGAAAAGCCGGTTTCCTAGTCGAACCAGGGATCCAGGCCGTAGAGCGGGAACAGTTCCTTGCGGGTGGCCATCACCGTCCGGTCCACCTCGTCATTGGGATCGAAGCCGACCTCCCACGAACGCCACCACAGATCCACGTCGTCGCCCATGAGCTCGGGCGCAGAGACGCCGTATTTGGCCCCGTATTTGTCCTGGACGTACTGCCGCCAATCCTCGGGAACCGGGGTGCGGAGCGGGACCGGCCGGCCGGCCGCGATCGCAATCAAGTGACTCCAGGAGCGCGGCACAACACTGATGACGTTGTAGCCGCCTCCACCCGTGGCAATCCACCGGTTGCCGCAGTAACGGGCAGCGAGGTTCCCGACGGCGGTGGCGGCCTCGCGCTGGCCGTCCACGCTGATGTTGAGGTGCGTGAGGGGATCCAGCCGGTGCGAGTCGCAGCCGTGCTGGCTCACGATGACCTCGGGTTCAAAGGCACCGATGAGCTGCGGGACCACGGCATGGAAGGCCCGCAGCCAGCCGGCGTCGCCCGTCCCTGACGGAAGGGCCACGTTGACTGCGCTGCCCTGGGCGTTGGGGCCGCCGATCTCGTTGGCGAAACCCGTGCCGGGGAACAGCGTCAGTCCGGTCTCGTGCAGGGAGATGGTGAGGACCCGGGGATCATCCCAGAAGATGCTCTGCGTCCCGTCGCCGTGGTGGGCGTCGACGTCGATATATGCCACACGCTGCACGCCGCCGTCGAGCAGCTTCTGGATCGCCAGGGCGGCGTCGTTGTAGATGCAAAAACCGCTGGCGCGGTCGCGGGCCGCGTGATGCATGCCGCCACCGAAATTCACTGCCCGCACCGCACTGCCGTCCAGGATCGCACCGGCCGCCAGCAGCGAACCGCCGGCCAGCCGGGCGCTGGCCTCGTGCATTCCGGCGAAAGCGGGGTCGTCCTCTGTGCCGAGGCCGCGCTCCAGGTCGGGGACGTCCGGGTTCAGGCTGACGCGCCGGACCGCCGCCACGAACTCGGGGCTGTGAACGGTGGACAGTTCGTCATCTCCAGCCACGTCCGGGGCAGCCACGGTGACGTGCGCCAGGTCCAGCAGGCCCAGGCTTTGGGCCAGACGGGCGGTGAGCTCCATGCGTTCGGGGGCCATCGGGTGCCCGTGGCCGAAGTTGTAGGCAGTCATGGCCATGTCCCACACCACCGTCGTTGGCAGTGCGGGCTGAGCGAGTCCGGGCAGGAATGTCATCAAGGACAGGCTACCTGAGCCTGGTGGCCGAAATTCCCGGTCATCGCGCGGAATATAGTGGTTTACTACTGAAGGAAGCCGTTTCAACCGAGGAAAAGCCGCACATGACGCAAAGCCAGCCGAGGTCCAAGAGCCCGGCTAACTGGCATCCCGGCATGCCGGAGCGTGAGGGCCTGTGGATCTTCACCGGCATCCGCGACTTCATCGACAACATCGCCAACACCTCACCCGCGCGGCTGGCACTGACTGCGTTCGGTGTTGTCATCCTCGTGTTCACGGGGCTCCTGTCCCTGCCGGCGTCGTCCGCCACAGGCGACTTCACCCCCCTGCACCAGGCCCTGTTCACCGCAGTGTCCGCTGTCTGCGTCACCGGCCTCACCGTGGTGTCCACCGCCGTGCACTGGTCCTTCTTCGGCCAGCTGGTCATCCTGATCGGCATTTTCGTGGGCGGCCTCGGCACCCTGACCCTGGCCTCGCTGCTGGCGCTGATGGTCAGCAAAAAGCTCGGCGTGCGCGGCAAGCTGATCGCCCAGGAAGCCATGAACAACGCCGGCCGGCTCGGCGAGGTCGGTACCCTGCTGCGGATCGTCATCACCACGTCCGTGGTCATTGAAGCAGTCCTGGCGCTGGCGCTGGTCCCCCGGTTCCTGACCTTGGGCGAAAGTTTTGGCCAGTCTGTGTGGCACGGCGTCTTTTATGCCATCTCGTCCTTCAACAACGCCGGTTTCACGCCGCACTCCGACGGCATCGTCCCCTACGAGACCGACCTGTGGATCCTCATACCGCTGATGCTAGGCGTGTTCTTCGGCAGCCTGGGCTTCCCCGTGGTGATGGTGCTGCAGCAGAACGGGCTGAATTGGAAGAAATGGAACCTGCACACCAAACTGACCATCCAGGTGTCGTTCATCCTGCTGGCTGCCGGAACCGTGCTGTGGGGGCTCATGGAGTGGGAAAACATGCGGACCATCGGTTCCATGGACGTCGGCGACAAAATCACGCACTCGCTCTTCGCTTCCGTCATGACCCGGTCCGGCGGCTTCAACCTGGTGGAGCAGAACCACATGGAATCCACCACTATGCTCCTCACGGATGCGCTGATGTTCGCCGGCGGCGGCTCGGCATCAACGGCCGGCGGCATCAAAGTGACCACCATCGCCGTGATGTTCCTGGCCATCGTGGCCGAAGCCCGCGGCGATGCAGACGTGAAGGTCTACGGCCGCACCATCCCGCAGGGAACCATGCGGGTTGCCATCTCTGTGATCGTGGCCGGCGCAACGCTGGTTTCCGTTTCAGCCTTCATGCTCCTGCACATCAGCGGTGCTTCCCTGGACCGGGTGCTGTTCGAGACCATTTCAGCTTTCGCCACCGTGGGGCTCAGCACGAACCTCAGTGCCGAACTGCCGCCGTCGGGCGTTTATGTCCTGTCCATGCTGATGTTTGCGGGCCGCGTCGGCACCGTAACCCTTGCCGCTGCCTTGGCATTGCGCCAGCGCAGCCAGCTGTACCACTACCCGGAAGAGAGGCCCATCATTGGCTGATCCGTCAGGCGCCACCCACCGCCCCGCCCACAATGCCCCCGTTCTGGTGATCGGACTGGGCCGTTTCGGCTCATCGACCGCCGAACAGCTGGTCAAGCAGGGCCGTGAGGTACTGGCCATCGAGCGTGACCGCAATCTGGTGCAGAAATGGGCCCCGGTGCTCACCCACGTGGTCGAGGCCGATGCCACCAACATCGACGCCTTGCGCCAGCTCGGCGCACAGGAGTTCAGCTCCGCCGTCTGTGGTGTAGGCACCTCGATCGAGTCCTCGGTGCTGATCACCGTGAACCTGGTGGACCTCGGCATCGAACACCTCTGGGTCAAGGCGATCACGCCCTCGCACGGCAAGATCCTCACCAGGATCGGCGCCAACCACGTGATCTATCCGGAGGCCGACGCCGGCGTCCGGGCCGCGCACCTGGTCTCCGGCCGGATGCTGGACTTCATCGAGTTCGACGACGACTTTGCGATCGTCAAGATGTACCCGCCGCGCGAAACCGTGGGTTTCACCCTGGACGAGTCCAAGGTTCGGTCCAAGTACGGCGTCACCATTGTTGGCGTGAAATCGCCCGGCGAGGACTTCACCTACGCCCGGCCGGAAACCAAGGTGTCCTCCCGGGACATGCTGATCGTGTCCGGCCACGTGGACCTGCTCGAGAGGTTCGCTGCCAGGCCGTAGCCCGGCCCCGCTTACCCGAGCTGGGTTGTGATCTCGGCGGCGCGGGCCGCTGCCGCGCGGGCGCCGTCGGCGATGATCGCCGGCATGCCGCGGTCGTCAAACGTGGCAATGGCGCGTTCCGTGGTGCCGTTCGGGCTGGTCACGGCCTTGCGCAGCGCGGAGGGGTCCGCGCCGGGCTCTGCCAGCATCAGCCCGGCGCCCGCCACGGTTTCCCGGGCCAGCAGCAGGGACAGCTCAGGATCCAGCCCGAGTTCGACTCCGGCGGCAGCCATCGCCTCAGCCAGGTAGAACGCGTAGGCCGGGCCCGAACCGCTGATGGCGGACAAGGCATCCACCTGCTCCTCGGGCACCTCCACCACAGTCCCGGCGCCTTTGAGGACGTCCTTGGCCAGCTGCAGCTGTTCGGCCGAGCAGTTGGTTCCGGGCGACACGGACACGACGCCGCGCCCCAGCTTGGCGGGAGTGTTCGGCATGGAACGGATCACCGGCTGGCCGGCCGGCAACGCGGCCTCGAGCTGCGCGATGGACACCGCAGCGGCCACGCTGATCACGATGGTCGTCGGGGACAGCGAATCGCTGATCTCCCGGGCCAGGTCCGTGATACCCACGGGCTTGACGCCAAGAATCACGACGGCGGAGCCGGTGGCGGCCTGCTTGTTGTTGTCCGGCTCCTCTTCGCCTGCGATGGCCGTAATGCCATGGTGGCGCTGGGCAAGTTCGGCAGCACGCTCCGCGCGCCGGACAGTCGCCACGACGTCCGCCGGGTCCGTTCCAGCCTCCAGCATGCCGCTCATGACGGCCTCGTTCATGGATCCACAGCCAAGGAATGCGATTCGGTTACTCATTGGTCCATCATTGCAGTTCGCTGCTGGTTGTCGCATCCGGAGTCTATGGACCGGCCCCCTGGCCGCAGTCGGCGGGACCGCCGAAACTCATTCACAGGTGACTCACATGCTCGCCGCAGCTTCCTCACAAAGTGGGCCCCTAACGTAGTACTTACCTCATTGAGGGTGCGAGTGATGAGGCAAGCATGGGGATGTTTGCCCGGCACCGGTGGTCCACAGCAGGTTTCCCCCATTTTCCTGCCAGGGCCGCCGGTGCTTTCTCTTTTAACCGTTGCCTCCCCGCCTGACCGGTGTCCCGGCTTTGAACCTGCGTCCCGTTACCATCAGGCGGCTTCCCTAGCTACCGGCGCTGCAACGCATTGCCAGCCTACGCACAGGGAAAACTGCTGAAACACCCATCCTGGGTCTGTAACTTGGAAAGTGCCTCATAGGTGCGAGTGATGACAGTCGGTTCCTCGGAACCGGCGCGGCGCCGGGCGGTTGCGGAAGGGTTCCCCCAATTCCTTCGGCAGGACCGCCCGGCGTTTTCGCTTTAACCGAGGATTCGCTTTGAGGCGAGGTTTCAGCCCCCTTCGGGCAGCCCCACGAGCCGGCCCTCAAGGAACCGCCGCTCAGCTGCATTTCCTGCCAGCCCCAGCGCGTCACGGTACGCCGCACCGGCCTCCCGGAAGCGGCCCAGGCGCCGGAGCAGGTCCGCCCGCACAGCGTGGAAGAGCCCGTAGCCAGCCAGATCCAGCCCGTCCACCAGTCCGAGGGCCGCCGCAGGGCCGTGCACTTCGGCAACGGCCACCGCGCGGTTGAGGGCCACTACGGGACCGGGTGACAACTGCAGCAGCTGATCGTACAGCGCCAGGATCTGGCCCCAGTCCGTCGCTTCGGCTGACGGGGAGTCACTGTGGACCGCGTTGATAGCGGCCTGCACCTGGTACGGTCCCGGCCGCTTTCGGCGCAGGCACTGCCGCACGATGGCCTGGCCCTCCGTGACCAGGTCCTTGTCCCACAGCGTCCGGTCCTGGTCCGGCAACAGCACCAGGCCGCCGTCGGCCGTCATCCTGGCCGCGCGCCGCGACTCAATCAGAAGCATGAGGGCCAGAAGCCCCTGGGCTTCGGGTTCATCCGGCATGAGCGAAACAAGGAGCCGGGCCAGCCGGACAGCCTCCGTGCAGAGATCGTCCCGGATCAGCGCCTCGCCGGAGCTCGCGCTGTAGCCCTCATTGAAGATGAGGTAGACGACGGCGAGGACAGCCGTCAGCCGCTCCGGCAGTTCCGCGCCGCGGGGCACCCGGTACGGAATCCGGGCGTCCCGGATTTTCGCCTTCGCCCTGACCAGCCGCTGGGCCATGGTTGCTTCGGGAACCATAAAGGACCGGGCGATCTCAGCGGTGGTCAGTCCGCCCAGGAGCCTCAGCGTCAGTGCCACGCGGGCCGGCATTCCCAGGGCCGGGTGGCAGCACGTGAAGATCAGCCGCAGTGTGTCATCGCGCATCTCAGCCTCGTCCGCCAACTCGTCCAGCAACAGGTCCTCGGGCGCCACACCGGAAGCTTCCCCTGTCCGGGAATGCAGGAGGGCGGCCTGCGCATATTTGTCCTCGCCGGCGGCGTCCCTGCGCAGCCGGTCGATGGCCCGGTTCCTGGCAGTGGTGATGATCCACCCTGCCGGGCTGGGCGGGATGCCAGCGGACGGCCAGCGCTGCACGGCCGCGGTGAAGGCGTCCTGGACGGCGTCCTCGGCGATATCGAGGCTGCCGAAGACCCGGACCAGGACTGCCACGGCGCGGCCGTACTCCTTGCGGAAGATCCGGGCTATCGACTCCGTAGAGTCCTCCGCAGCAGAATTCCCCGACGTGGAACCGGGCCCGGTCATCCGGATGCGTCCGAGTCCCTAGTGCTGGAAGGGGCGCACTTCAACGGGCAAGGTGACGGCCTTGGCCAGTCTGCGTCCCCAGTCCAGCGCGGCGTCCAGGTCCTCGACGTCAATGATGGTGAATCCCCCGAGGTGCTCCTTGCCTTCGGTGAACGGGCCATCTGTGATGAGCACTTCGTCGTCCTTCGGCCGCAACACGGTGGCGGTATCCGCGGGATGGAGCCCGGCGGCGAACACCCAGGCACCGGCCGCCTTCATTTCCTGGTTCAGGGTGTCCAGGTCGCGCATGATCGGCTCCAGGAACTCCGCCGAGGGAGCGGGACCGTCGGGCTGGTAGATGCTGAGCAGGTACTGTGACATTTGGTTTTCCTCCTTGAGGATTCGGCCGGCCCGGTGCCGGCCTCTCACCTTCTATACGAACGGCGCCCGTCCGTATCGACACCGCCTGCGGCACCCAGTGCATCTTTTCCTTGCGAAGGCCTGCCTAGGCGTCCCTTGCTCCGACCAGCGGGAGGCTCAGGTGCTGCCGGGCAAACCTCAGGGTTTCGTTCAGCCATTGTTCCCGCTCCCCCGCGAACTTCGCCCGCCGGGTGGAAATCTCCGCCACCACCACGCCGTCGAAACCGCTGCCGGCCAGGTGCTGCAGCGCCTCGGCGCAGCCCTGATTGCCGCGTCCGGGAATGAGGTGCTCGTCCCGGCCGGAGCCGGATCCGTCCGTCAGGTGGATGTGCCGGAGCTTGCTGCCCAGGGCCTTGATCGCCTCAACACTGTTGGCCCCCGCAGTGGCGGCGTGCGAGAAGTCCCACGTGACGTCGTCGTAATCCTGGCCCAGCGGGTCCCAGTGCGGCAGGTAGGCAACCGTCTCCCGGCCCCGCACACGCCACGGGTACATGTTTTCCACGGCGATCCGCACCTGGTACATGTCGGCGAGCTGGCGTATGCCGGCGGGGAAGTTCTCCGCGTAGTTGCTCTGCCAGCGGAACGGGGGATGCACCACCACGGTGCCGCAGCCCACCTCACGGGCCATCCGGCAGGACATCTCGATCTTGTTCCAGGCCGATCCCCACACCTTCTGCGTCAGCAGCAGTGTCGGTGCATGGATGGAGACGATCGGCTGCCGGTAGCGGTGGCTGAGCTCCAGCAGGGAATGCGGGCTCTGGCTGGTGGCATTGTTGGTGACCATCACTTCCACGCCGTCAAAGCCAAGGTCCTGCGCCACGGCGAAAGCATCATGCACGCTCAGCGGGTAGACGGAGGCGCTGGACAGCGCCACCGGGATCACGCGGTTTTCTTCAGTGGAAGGTTCGACGCCGTTACTCATCTCAGTCGGCCCTCCCGCCGGAGGCTGCGGCGGGGACGGTGGCCGGGCCCGTGGTGGTTGTCGCGGCCGCAGCTGTCGCGAGGGCGGTGGCCGCCGCAACCGGCGGCAGCGCGACGTGGGCCGCCGGCTCCAGCGGTCCCTCAAAAATCAGCTGGTCCAGCCTGCGCAGGATCAGCCCTTCCCGCAGTGCCCACGGGCAGATCTTGACCTTCTTGAATTCGAAGAGTTCCAGCGCCGCCTCAGCCACGAGCGCTCCGGCGAGGAGCTGGTTGGCGCGGGCCTCGGAAACGCCCGGGAGGTGCAGCCGGTCCTCCGTCTTCATGGCCGAAATCCGCTGCGCCCAGAGGCCAAGGTCCGTGGCGCCCAGTTCGCGCTTGACGTACGGTCCGGCGGCGCTTGGGGCTGCACCGGCGATCCGGGCCAGCGAGCGGAAGGTCTTGGATGTCCCGGCCACCACATTCGCCCTGCCCAGCTCGTTGAAGCTTCGGACTGCAGGCTTGAGGGTTGCGCGGATGTAGCGCCGGAGTTCCTTGACGCTCTTCGCGGAAGGCGGATCCTCGTGCAGCCAGTCCCGGGTCAGGCGGCTCGCTCCCAGCGGTACGGACGTCGCCAGCTCCGGCAGCTCGTCCTGGCCAAATGCCATTTCGAAGGAGCCGCCGCCGATGTCAAGGTTCAGGATGGGTCCGGCGCCCCAGCCGTACCAGCGCCGGACGGCAAAGAAGGTCATGGACGCTTCCTCGCTGCCGGTGAGCTCCTGGAGCGTCACGGTGGTTTCGTGCTTGACCCGGGCCAGAACGGCCGGCCCGTTGGTGGCCTCGCGGATGGCGGATGTACAGAACGCCAGCAGGTCCTGCGCTTTGTGTTTGGCCGCAAACTCCCACGCTTCGAGGACGAATTCGATGAGTTCGTGCTGGCCGGCGTCGTTGATGTTTCCCTCGGCGTCGAGGAACTGCACCAGCGAGAGCGGACGTTTATGCGAGGCGAAGGGCACCGGGCGCGCGCCGGGATGCGCATCAACCAGGAGCAGGTGGACAGTGTTGGAACCGATGTCGAGGACGCCTAGACGCATTCTGCCATTATTCACCGATAGCAAGCCGCCGGCGCAAATGCGTCGGCGGCTTGCTTGTCCGGGTCGGGATTACAGCGGCTGTTACTCGGCTGCTGCTTCGGCGGTACCGTCGGAAGGCTGGTCCGCGCGCTTGAAGTCGCGGCGGATGTTCGCCACGCCCTCAGGATCGATTTCAAAGCCGAAGGCGCTGCCGGGGTTGATGACCATACCGAGCTCTTCGCCAAGGTTGCCGATGATGGCGGCTCCTTGGGTGCCCAGGACGTTGGGGGCCGCATCGAGGAACTGCTGGTCAACGCGGCTCGGGTGCGAGAACACGGCCAGTACGGGCTTACCCTCGGCGTTGGACAGTACCAGCGGCTCGACCTGCGCGTCTTCGCCTTCGAGCGCATCGGAGCTGATGATGTAGACCTCGTTGTTGAGGAAGGACAGGATGACGTCCACCGGGTTGGCATCCGGGTGGTCACCTGTGGCGAGCTTCTCCTCGAGGTCGTTCAGGGGCTGGATTTCCGCGGGTGCAGGCTGTTCAGTCATGCATCTACTCGACCACGTTTGCCGGGCGCGGCGCAAACGCGAATTCGCCGGTCAGCTGCGGATTCGCCGGAAAACTCCGGCGAATCCGCACGCTTCCGGCGAATTCAGCGAGCAGTGGAAATGCTACTTCTTGGCGGCGGCCTTCTTCTTCGCCGGTGCCTTGCGGGCGGTGGCGGGACGCTTGGCCGGGCCCTTGGCACGCTTCTCCGCCAGGAGTTCCACGGCCTGTTCCCGGGTCAGTTCCTCGAGCGAGGTGGCACGGGGAACGGTGATGTTGGTGATGCCGTCGGTGATGTACGGGCCGAAGCGGCCTTCCTTCACCACAATGTTCTTCTCCGAAACAGGGTCCGGACCGAACTCGGCCAGCGGCGGAACGGCGGCGCGGGCCCCACGCTGCTTGGGCTGCGAGTAGATCTCGAGCGCCTGCTCCAGCGTGATCGTGAAGATCTCCTCTTCGGAACCGATGGAGCGTGAGTCCGTGCCCTTCTTCAGGTACGGGCCAAAGCGGCCGTTCTGGACCGTGATCGGGTTCCCCTCGGCGTCCTGTCCCAGGACCCGCGGAAGGCTCATGAGCTGCATCGCCTCATCGAGGGTGATGCAGTCAACGGTCATGGACGCGAACAGCGAACCGGTGCGCGGCTTGGCCTTGACGGGCTTCTTCGCCGGCTTGGGCTTGCCGTTCTTGTAATATTCCACCGGCTGGTTGGCCAGCTGCTCCTCCGTCATCTCCGGAATGATCTCCGTGACGTAGGCGCCGTAGCGGCCGTTCTTGGCCACAACGGTGTGCCCGGTATGCGGATCCTCGCCAAGAACACGCTCTTCGGGAGCCGCGGTTTCCATCAGCTCTTTGGCCTTGGCGGCCGTCAGCTCATCCGGGGCCAGGTCCTCGGGAACGTTGGCGCGGGCGGACTCAACAACCTCACCGGTCTTCGGGTCCACCGTGGGGATAGAGCTTTCGAGGTACGGTCCGAACTTGCCGACGCGCAGCGTGATTCCCTCGGCAATGGGCACCGAGTTGATCTCCCGGGCGTCGATTTCGCCGAGGTTGTTCACGATGCTCAACAGTCCGGGATCGGCGTCCTCGCCGTAATAGAAGTGCTTGAGCCAGGCAGCGCCCACGGCCTGGCCGTTGGCGATCTTGTCGAGGTCACCTTCCATGTCGGCCGTGAACTCGTAGTCCACGTAGTCATGGAAGTGCTGTTCGAGCAGCCGGATCACGGAGAATGCGATCCAGCTGGGGACCAGTGCGGAGCCTTGCTTACGCACATAGCCGCGGTCCTGGATGGTGGAGATGGTGGAGGCATACGTGGACGGGCGTCCGATGCCCTTCTTTTCCAGCTCCGCGGTCAGGGAGGCTTCCGTATAGCGCGGCGGCGGCGAAGTCTCGTGGCCTACGGCGATGATGTCCGCGGCGGTAACGGAATCGCCCTTGGCCACGTTGGGCAGGCGACGCGCTTCCTCGGAGTCGTCATCCCCGCGGCTTTCGTCCTTGCCTTCTTCGTAAGCGGCGAGGAAGCCGGGGAAGGTTATGACGGTACCGGAGGCCGAGAACTCGGCGTCCCGGCCGTCCACAGCCAACGCGCCGAGGCGGATGGTGGCGGTAGAACCCTTGGCGTCACCCATCTGGGAGGCGACGGTGCGCTTCCAGATGAGCTCGTACAGGCGGAACTCGTCGCCGGAGAGCTGCTTGGCGACCTGGGCGGGGGTGCGGAAGGAGTCACCGGCGGGGCGGATGGCCTCGTGGGCTTCCTGTGCGTTCGCAGCCTTGCCGGTGTACACGCGGGGCGACGCCGGGATGTACTCCGGGCCGTACAGCTCGGAGGCCTGGCGGCGGGCTGCCGTCACGGCTTCGTCACTCAGCGCGGACGAGTCCGTACGCATATAGGTGATGTAGCCGTTTTCGTAGAGGCGCTGGGCCACCTGCATGGTGCTCTTGGAGGAGAACCGCAGCTTGCGGCCGGCTTCCTGCTGCAGCGTGGAGGTGGTGAACGGAGCGGCCGGCCGGCGGGTGTACGGCTTGGTGTCGACGGAGCGGACGCGGAATTCTGCGTCCTGCAGTCCCGCCGCCAGGGACGTGGCGAGTTCCTCGTTCAGGTGCGCCACATTGCGCGAGGTGAGTTCGCCGTCGTCGCTGAAGTCACGGCCGCTGGCCACCTTGGCGCCGTCAACGGCAGCCAGCTTCGCTTTGAAGGAGCCCGACTCGGCGCCGAACTGGCCGGTGAGGTCCCAGTAGGACGCCGACTTGAACGCCATGCGTTCCCGTTCGCGGTCCACCACCATGCGGGTGACCACGGACTGGACGCGGCCGGCGGACAGGCCGCGGGCCACCTTGCGCCAGAGAACGGGGGAAATTTCGTAACCGTACAGGCGGTCCAGCACGCGGCGGGTTTCCTGGGCGTCCACGAGGTCCTGGTCGACATCGCGCAGGTTGCCCATGGCGCGCTGGATGGCTTCCTTGGTGATTTCGCCGAACGTCATCCGGTACACGGGGACCTTGGGCTTGAGCACTTCCAGCAGGTGCCACGCGATGGCCTCGCCCTCGCGGTCCCCATCGGTTGCGAGATAAAGAGCGTCAGCGTCTTTGAGCTGGGCCTTGAGTTCGGCAACCTTTTTCTTCTTGTCCGGGGACACCACGTAGTACGGCTTGAAGTCGTTTTCGATGTCGACGGCGAACTTGCCGATGGAGGTTTTCTTGAGCTCGGCAGGGAGTTCCGAAGGCTGCGGCAAATCGCGGATGTGACCGATGGAGGCCTCGACGATGAAGCCCTCGCCCAAGTACTTGGCGATGGTCTTGCTCTTGGCCGGAGACTCCACGATCACGAGTTTCTTGCCGGTTTTGGCCTTGCTTGGCACGGTGCTCCTACAGAAAAAGGTTGGCTCGGGCAGATGAGCCCATACTCGCCTAGTTCACCATATTTTGCAGGAGGATGCGCATTCATGTGGAAAACGGGTGCCGGGAATCACTTACGGTCGTCCGGAATCAGGGACCACATTGTGGCCATGCGTTCGGCTCCTTCGGGGACCCGGTCCGGATCGTCAAGCTCGTATTCCCTGAGCAATCCAAAGACCCTCGCCGTCAGTTCCGAACGCTGCGCCGGGGTCAGGTACAGGAGGTCGGTGGACAGCACCACGAGGCCCGGGGATTCGGCCGTTTCACTGTTTTGCCGGCGTTCGTCCCGGACCTTGGCGTAGGCGTTCACCCTGCGCCGGAAGGCGTCCAATTCCAGGTCCAGGACGGCAAATTCCGGGCTGGCCACTCCCCCGCCGGAATTGATGGTGAAATCCGTCCCGGCAGCCCGCCAGCGCCGTTCGCGCGCATCGCCCGCGGTGGCGGCGGGTTCCACGATGCCCCACTTCTGCAAGGCCCGCAGGTGATAGCTCATGGCGCTCGGCGTCAGGCCCGTCTGGGCGGCAAGCTCCGTGGCCGTCCGGCTGACCTGCGTGGAATACAGCTCCGAGATCACTTCCAGCCGTGCCGCGTGGGCAAGCGCGCGGATGGCCTTGGGATCGGTGATCTCCACCTTCTTCTCCGGCCGTACCCTGCGTTTGGCGCCCTGGCGCGCGGCTGGCTCCGCCTCAGGAGTTTCTGCATTCACACCTTCATTCTATCGAGCCTGCGGCAACTCTGAAAGAAACGCTTGACATTCCCGCAGGGCGGGGAGTAGCTTCGCGGACATGGGGGACTCGTCCGGGCCATCGCCTGCCTTACAACGCGCAAATTCACCGCTCTGGCGAAACCGGGATTTCCTGCTGGCAAGCAGCGCCCGCTTTATGGCTGCCGCCGGCATGGGGGCCGTCATTGTCAGCGTAATGCTGTATCTGCAAGCGGCCGATGCGTCCGGCACCATTCCCCTGGCGGGCTCCTGGCTGGTGGCCGCCTACCTGCTGTGTTCGGCCCTCCCGCTGGTGGTCCTCGCCCCCTGGGCCGGCAGGCTGGCTGACACGCGGGATTCCCGGACACTCGCGACGGCGACATCCGCCGGCAGCGCCGCCGCCGTGGCTGGCATGGGCCTGAGCATGCACTACCTGGAGAATTACATTCCCGCGCTCTTCGCGCTCACTCTCGGGCTCAACGCCTGCCAGGCCGTGGCCGGCCCCACATGGCAGGCGCTGCTGCCCCGGATCGTCGGTGAGGAGCGGACACCCCGCGCCGTCGGCACCATGCAGGCCACCATCATGATCGCGGGGATGGCCGGACCCGCGGCCGGCGGGCTGCTGAGCGGATGGGGCGGCCCGGTGCTGGTCTTTTCCGTGGCGAGCGCTTGCTACGTCGCCATGGGGCTGGGCGCCGTCCTGATCCGGACACGACGGGGGACCGCGGCGGACCTCGCCGGCCGGGACCGGCCCGCTTTGCTGGACGGGCTCCGGCTTATCCGACGGGACAGCCTGGTGTGGGCCCTGGTAATCGGAGCCCTGTTTTTCATTGCCGTGGGGGAAGCGACCAATGTCCTTGAAGTGTTCCTGGTCCGGGGCGAGATGGGTGCCTCCGAAACGCAGTACGGCCTGCTCGTAGCCGCGTTTGCCCTGGGAATGTCTGCCGGGGCCGCGTTCGCCGGCCTGATCAAAACGCCCCCGGTGCGGCTCCGCGTCCTGCTCGGGTCCATGGCGCTGACATCCGCGGTGCTGGCCTGCATCGGGATGGTGCCGAACGTGGGCATTATGTTTGTTGCCTACACCGGGATGGGGGTCTCCTGCGGTGTCCTCAACGCGTGCTTCGGGGCGATCGTGATCCTCCGGATCCCCGAGGAGGGCCGGGGGCAGGCGATGTCCATGATCGGAGGCCTGACCCGGGCCGTCACCATTGCGGCGTTGGCCCTCGGCGGGCTCCTGGGCGCGCTGCTGCCCGTCCGGTCCGGCTTCCTGCTGATCGGCGGAACCGGCGCAGTCGTTTCCCTGGCCATCGCCTTAACCGTGCTGTGGCGTTTCGGTTCACAGGATCTGGCACCGGCCCGCCCGGACACTGCGGGCCAACCTGACGCAGGCCAACCTGCTGCGGGCCAAACTGACGGGAGCACGGATGACCCGGACGGACCCGCCCCCACCGGGGCCGCCCCAACAGGCCGGGCGGTGTCCGGCCAGGCGGCCGGCCCAGCCCTGTCCGGCCGGGCTGCCGGCCCAGCGGTGTCAGGCCCCGCAGTGTCTCGCCGGGCAGGCCATGATTCAGGCGGGCAGCAGGAATCCGTCGAGGACCAGGTTGCGCACCTCGGCGAGAAGCCCGCCCCGGAACGCGTCGCTGTCAAACCCTTCTCCCCCGCCCAGCAGCGCTTCAAGGGCGCCGATGATCTGCCCGACGGACAGGTCGCCGTCGCACGCTGAAACGAAGCCCGCGAGCTCAGTGCTCAGCAGGTTGGTGCGGCGGAGCCCGGCGCCTTGGCGCAGCAGGATCACGCCGGGGTGTTCCGCCCCGGGGCGCTGGTGGCGCTCCTCAGTGACGTCCTCCGCCACCAGCAGGTGCGCGGCGGCCAGTTCGTTGGCTGCCAGCCAGTCGGCCCGCTCCACGGCTGCGCCCAGGTGGGGGCCGACCGGCTGTTCGATGGGATAGGTGATCTCCTCGAAGCGGCTGATGACCGGCCGGGCGCCGGCAACTGGTCGCCGCAGGTAGATCATGCCGAAACCGATCCCCTCCACGTTCCGCGAGGCGAAGTCGTCCAGGTAGGCGGCGTAGGCGTCCTGGTAGTGCTGGCGGTCCCGGGCCTCGGAAGCATCCTGCAGCCAGGTCTCGGCGTACTGTTCCGGCCCCACCAGCTCGCGCTGGATGAACCACGCATCCACGTCCGGACCGGCCCAGCTTTGCGGCCGTTCCTGCCACGACGTCCCGGCGGCGACCTCCCAGTTTCCCAATAGCTGGGCTGTTCCGGCCGGGGCGAGGACCGACTGCAGTGCCCTGACCAGCGACGCGACGATGTCGTCCCCCGGCAGACCGCCGTCGCGGTAGGTGAACTGGTCCGCGGCAGCCTCGCCAAGGCTCCGGGGAGTGATGACGAACGGCGGGTTGGAGACCACGAGGTCGAAGGTTTCACCGGCCACCGGTTCCAGCAGCGAACCGAGCCGGAGGCTGACCCGCGTCTCCGGGCTGGCCGGGTCGATCCGCAGCGCCTCGGCGTTCAGGAGCAGGTTGAAACGGGTAAAGGCCAGTGCCCGGGCAGAGATGTCCGTGGCCGTGACGTGCTCCGCGTGGTGCAGCAGGTGGAAGGACTGGATGCCGCAGCCGGTGCCCAGGTCCAGCGCCCTCGCCACGGGGCGCCGGATCGTGGTGCGCACCAGGGTGGTGGACGCCTGCCCGATTCCCAGCACATGGTCGTGCCGGAGGACGCCGGGCTGCTGGTGCGCCGCGAGGTCGCTGGCCACCCAGAGATCCGCGCCGCCGCTGCCGTCAGTGTCCGTTGCGGCATCGCCGCTCCAGCCATACGGCCGCAGATCTGCCTTCGCCCGGACAGCTCCCGTGCCGGGACCCGTGCCGACCTCCGCTGTCGAGGAAGGTTCAACGAGCCCCAGCGCCAGGAGACCCTCCGTGCGGATCCCCGGGAGGGCGGCGTCGAGCACCTCCGCGTCCTGGGGAACCGCCAGCAGCCACAGGCGTACGACGGCGGCAAGCGCCGCGGCGTGCCGGTCACCCTTCCCGGCGGCTTCGGTGACAATCAACGCCGGAATGAGCTGATCGCGGCCGAGGGCGGCATTGGCTGACTCGCCGAGCAGTCCTGCCACACCATCCACGGTGTAACCGGCGCTGCGCAGGTCCGTGGCGAGGGCGGACAGCAGCTCCGGAAGGTCGCTGCGCGGGGCGTCGGGAGTGTTGCCGGCCGTGAAGTGCATAGCTGTTTCAGTCACCGTGCAAGTCTATGGTTCCGACGGCCTCCCCCCGGATTGTGGGCGGCACCACATATGCTTTTGAGCATGAGCCGCAAAAGTGTGATCTTCGTTGACGCAGGATTTCTCCTGGCCACAGGCGGGCTGCGGGTCACCGGGAACTCACTGCGCTCTGCGTTTTCCGTCCAATACAAGAGCCTTGTGGACGGGATCCAGGGATTCGTGAGCGAACGCGACAGCCGGGACCTGCTGAGGATGTACTGGTACGACGCCGCCAAGGACGGCCTGTTCAGCGACGAACACAAGCGGATCGGCCTGCTTCCGGGCGTCAAGGTCCGGCTGGGGCGCATGTCCTACAACGGCGAGCAGAAGGGCGTGGACCTCAAGCTCGGGCTGGATCTGGTGGGTGTCGCCCGTAACCGCTCGGCCGACGTCGCCTACCTGCTGTCCGGCGACGACGACCTGGCCGAAGCCGTGGAAGCAGCCCAGGACCTCGGCATGAAGGTGGTGCTGCTGGGAATCGAGAACCAGGGCCACCGGCTGGGAGTCACCGCGGTGGCAGAGCACCTGGCGTTACAGGTTGACGACATCGCCACGCTGCCGCAGTCGCTCCTGGACCGCTGCTTTGCGAAGTCCGCGCCGATGACGGCCTGGGCCATCGCGGAACCGTCGTATGCAACCGCCGACGCCGCTGACCGGATTGGGGCTGTTGCGGCAGCTTCTGACGTTCCCACGGAGGCGGACGTGGCGGCGTACGCGGCCCCGCCGGTTGCTGGCAGCGCCTCAGCAAACGGCCAGCGTTCAGTTCCGGGGCACCGCCCGGTTCCGCGTCCGGGAGCCCTTCCCGGTACGGCAGGCGCCGGTGGCGCGGGTGGAGTGGGTGCCGGCGCGTCAGCGGGGGCCTCCGGCCCGTCTGCCGCGGCCCCGTCCACTGCCCCGTCCGGTGCCTCGGCTGATGCCTCAGGGCCCGCCGGTCCGCTCGCCCCCGCTGCCGCCGGTCAGGCAGGTCCGGGGCCTGCTGGTCCGTCCGGCAGGCCGGTGCCCACGCCGGGCCCACGGCGCGTGCAGCCTGATGCGCGGCCGGTGCCGGCGGCCGGTGCTGTTCGCCGTGAACCGGTGTATTCGACCGAAACCGGCGCCCCCGCGGCCCAAAGCCCCTGGTTCGATCTCGTGGAAAGCGCCGAAGCTGTGGCTGTCAGCCTTGCCAACAACTGGCACGGCAGCGTCACCCAGCGCGAACTCAACGAACTCCTCGCCGAGCGTCCACTGCTGCCACCGACCATTGACCGGGTGCTGATCAAGGATTGCGCCGCGAAGATCGGCGAAGCCAAGACGGACCTCCAGGACATCCGCAAGGCCATCAGGGCGGCATTCTGGCGCCGCCTGGATGAGCTCGTGTAGCAGCAACGTCACGGCCTGCCCGTACAGCCCTCGGCCGCTTTCCGGCCGCACGGGCTTCTTGTTGCGCGCCTGATTGCGGCCACCGGGGTCCACGCCATGCTGCTGCTGGCAGACGTGATGTCAGCGCTCGAACGACTCTGGACCATCCCCTCGGAAACCCACCGGCTGAATCCGATTGTGGCCACCGCCGACAACTACGACAGGCTGAGCTACTCACCTGCCGACGTCACCCGGGACTCACGGTATTTGCGCCATGTCAGTCCCACAGTGATGCTCCGGAGCCACGCTTCCGGTTTCACTCATGCCTGCCGTCCGCCGGGACCTTTCCCTGGTGCTGGCCGACCCTGCCGAGGCCGACGTCGAGGTGCTCGGCGACCGGGCCCGCAACGCCCTCGGGACGGACAGCAACGTCCTGGCAGCCCTGGAGATCAAAGCGGTGACGCCGACGGCGGAGCTGCTGCCGGCCGCCGTCGACCGCCTCCGCATGGCCCCGGTCCTGCTCCAGCTGGTGCTCCAGCCGCTCGATCGGACGCTGACCGGTGAGGAGGCCAGCCAGCTGCGGGACCGCGTCTATGTTGCCCTGCACCAGGGAAAAGTGCAGGAACTGGTCGCCGGCTAAGCGACGCTCGAATGGTGTCCGGAGCCTCGGCAGGCGTCCGAACCGGCCCGTTTCAACGGGTAAGTTGGAGGTATGCTTTCACGTTCATCCGGGCCGCAACGGCTGACTGCACTACGGCGCGTCGCCGGCACGGCGGTTGCCGGCGCCTGCCTCGTGGCCGCCGCCTCGGCCTGCTCCCCGGCCGTCTCCATCGAGAACGCCGACGTCCCGGCGTGGAAGGCCACGGCGCTGCCGGCGGCCGGCGGAACCGTGCTTGAGGATGCCGGCAAGATCCTCAACCGCGAGCCGCTGGTCAAAGACGCGGCCGACGTTCCGGCGGGGGCGTACACCCTGACGATGACGTGCGACGGCGGGGGCAAGGCGTTCTTTACCGTGACGGCGGGCGGCACCAAGGTTGCCGAAGCCGGGGCCGCCTGCAACGGCAGCCGCGAGCGGGCCAGAATCACCGTGCCCGCTGCCGGAACCGTGCAGATCAGCACGTCCAGCGTGGATGCTCCGCTCCTCTACGCGTACCATCTGGCGGCAGGAAGTTAGCTGTGACTTGCGCCGCCGGCGACGGTGCGTATGCTCAGGAACATGTCAGCTCTTTGGGGGAAGCGGCTAGTCCGCGTAGCCGCGGTTCTGCCGGTTATGTGCCTGCTCGCCGGCGGCATAAGCAGCTGCGAATACAACGCTGACAGTGATGTGCCCGGGGACGCATCGTCCGGCCCGCCGTCGAACGCCGGCCCGGATAACCGGATCACCTCGCCAAGCCCGCAGGACAATATCGACGTGCTGGCAGAAGTTCTGGGACCCCCGGACGGGAGCGGGCTGCCCTACGCGGCAGGGGGTGCGGCCTCGTGGTCCGAGGAAGTTCCCACCGGCGAATACTTCCTGACGGCGGCCTGCGTTGCGGCGCCGGGCGCCGAACTGGTGGTGCGTCTGGGGAACGCCGAGCCGGAACGCACGTCCTTCCGGTGCGGAATGGGCAAAGTGATGTACCTGGACCATAAGGGCGGCAGGATCAGCGCTGAAGTTGTGCCGCCGGCCGGCTCGCCGTACGTCTTCACGGGCGTCAAACTGGATCCGGATCAGGCGCCCCGCGGCCCCTCTGCCGCCGAAACAACGGTCTGGGCGGCCGGGAAACTCGGACCTGTGCAGGCAGGTGAGTTCCGGGGCTATCCGTGGGACGGCAAGTGGCATCATTCCGGTCCTGTTGACGCGCCCGGCATGCTGACGTTCACGTTCGTCTGCGAGGGGCCGGCCACCGTCGACGTCACCGTTCTCCGGCCCACGGGTGAGGATCTGTTCCAGGGCAGCGGCTTCCCCTGCGGCAGACCGGTTCCCGCAGATATTCCGGTGGGTCGGGAGGGTGTCATGGTGATGGTGGACGCGAACAACTACCCCCTCCAGGCCGCGTACAGCCTGCTGCCGGCTGCCGGGAGCGGGCAGTAGTGGCGGTCCGGGCGCCAAGACGTGCGGTGTTCCTGGTCGCTGCCCTGCTCGCCGCCGGCCTGGCCGGGTGCGAATACGCGGACGACGTCGGGCCGGCCCCTTCAGCCACCGGCCGGACGGGCGACAGCGTGGTCACGCCGGTGCCGCTGCTTTCCGTGGATCCCGAACTTATGGCTGAACTGGACCGCAACATGGCCACTCTGGATTTGGCCATGGTGGAGGTGCCCGTCGGTCTGGCCGGAGCCGCTGGGGGTATCAGCAAGGGCGGGTTGGAATTCACCACCAGCGTGACCGAGACCGCCACCTACAAAGTCACCGCCGCCTGCATCGGTGCGCCAGAGGCCAGGCTTTCGGTCAGGTCCGCCTCCAGCGACACTCTGTTGGAAATCACGACGCCTTGCGCCGAACTATTCAGCCGCGACGTTGAGCTCCGGCCGGGGCCCCTGACTGTGCGGCTGGCGGCGGTCGGGGACGGCTACCTGCAGGCAGCCAGTGGGGTGGTGCGTATCAACGAAGCGGCAGCTTTTCCGTCGGGTCAGCCCTGACCGGTTTCCATCCGAAATCTGGTCCGCGCGTGGGCACGTATGCCGCCATGGAGGCCTCTGGCTTGAGAGTGGCGGCAGGCCTAGAGTCAGGGTATGCACACTGTGCAGGCACCCCGGGTGCCACGGCGGACGGCCGCGGCGGCCGCCGTCGTGCTTTCGGGTGTGCTGGCCGCCGGGGCGGCGCTGAGCGGCTGCGAGTACGTGTACGACGACGGCCGCGGGCCGCTGCCGAGCGCGACGGCGCCGCCGTTCACGGACGCGGCGCTCCCGCAGGACCCCCGGCGGAACCTGCCGGTGACCGGGGCGGAACTTGACGCCTGGGTGGAGCAGGTCCTCCCCGATACGGCCGGGCAGGTTTTCCACACGGGTTTCGGCCTGCTGCAGGCGGCCACCACACGCCAGGAGAGCACCGGGCATCTGCCAAGCGGTACGTACTCGCTGACGCTGGCCTGCAAAAGCCCGCGCAGGGTGTCGTTCACCGTGCGCGACGGTGAGTTTGCGCTGGTGGACCTGAGCCTGCGCTGCGGAACATCACGCGTGAACGTGATCCATGTGTCCGAGGACTCCGTGCTCAGCGTGGAAGTGGCCGCGCAGTCTGCCGCGAACTTTGCCTACCGGGTGAGCCGGATCTGAAATCCGGCATCAGGGCTAAGCTGCACAGCCCTCAGGGCAGCGCAGGGTCTCCGGGCTGGAGGCGCATTCCGCGCAGTAAAGCGTGAGTGTGCGGCAGCTGAGGTTGGAGCAGTTCTCGAATTTGCTGGTGGGGGCTGAACAGCGCACACACTCGCCGATGGTTTTGGCGTCCTCGCTGAATTCGAGGTGCATGCGCTTGTCGAAGACGTAGAGCGAGCCCTCCCAGAGGCCCTGGTCCTTGAACGTCTCGCCGTAACGGACGATCCCGCCGTCCAGCTGGTAGACCTCCTTGAACCCGCGGTTCACCATGAGGCTGGACAGCACTTCGCAGCGGATCCCGCCGGTGCAGTACGTGACCACCGGTTTGTCCTTGAGGGAGTCGTACTTGCCGGAATCGAGTTCCTTGATGAAGTCGTGCGTCGTGGCCACGTCCGGAACAATCGCATCCTTGAACTTGCCGATCTGCGCTTCGAAGGCGTTGCGGCCGTCGAAGAACACCACGTCCTCGCCGCTCTCCTTCTTGGCGTCCACGAGCTGGTGGAGCTCTTCGGGCTTGAGATGCGTTCCTCCGCCCACAACGCCGCCGGCGTCCACCTTGAGTTCGCCGGGGGCCCCGAAGGAGACGATCTCGTCACGCACTTTGACGCTGAGCCGCGGGAAGTCCTCCGCGCCGCCGTCGGACCACTTGATGTCGATGCCGTGAAAGCCTTTGTACTCGCGTGTGGTCTTCACGTACTGCTTGACCGCGTTCAGCTCGCCGCCAACGGTCGCGTTGATGCCGTCCTTGGAGATGAGGATGCGTCCGGTCAGGCCCAGCTTCTCGCAAAGGGCGCGCTGCCACAGGCGCACGGCATCGGGGTCGGCGATCGGGGTAAAGCCGTAAAAGAGCACAATTCTGTTCAGAGCCACGTTTTAAGGGTACTTGCTGCCCTCAAACCCGGAACCGGCACCGTTCCGCAACCGGTGCGTCCCTCCGGTCACAATTCCATAAGCAAGCCCAGTTCCCGGACCCTACCCCTGTTGCTGGCGGCAGGGCTGGAATACTCTCATCACATGAGTCCAGACGCCATGGTTGAAGACATCACCCGTCTCGTTGAAATCTGGGTGACCGGATGGGCCGGTTGCCGGGGCTACGAGACGCGAACGGAAGGCCGATTCCCGGCCGCGCTGCGCGCGGACACCACCAAGGAATGGGAATACTTCGCCCACGATCCCTCGGACACCGAATTCGCCGAGCTGGCGGCAAAGA
Organism: Arthrobacter sp. P4_H3; assembly: GCF_056400885.1. Classification (NCBI taxonomy): domain Bacteria; kingdom Bacillati; phylum Actinomycetota; class Actinomycetes; order Micrococcales; family Micrococcaceae; genus Arthrobacter; species Arthrobacter sp. P4_H3. Next base: position 58,576 of record NZ_JBFUKK010000005.1, on the reverse strand, counting down.
CGGCTGAAGCGCCGGCCAGGATCCTCACCATCCTCACCAATGACGTCGCGCGGTACACCTACCTGGCCGAGCAACAGGGCCTGAACGTCACCTCGGCATCCCAGACCATGATGATCGTGGACATGGAGACGCAGGACTCCGAAGATCCCTGGCTGTCGGACGATGATCTGAAGCTGACCACGTTCAGGGAGGACGGCGTCCATCATGCCGTGGTGCGCGCCGGCGAATCGGTCGCTGCCAGCGGCCGCGTATTCGTGGTGGGCCACACGGCCGTTTTCGACAAGATCGTCACCGAACCGGCCTATCAGCGGCGCGGGCTGGGGAGCTTCATCATGAAGGCCCTGGCGGCGCAGGCCTTCGAGCACGATGTGGAAAACGGCCTGTTGCTGGCGTCGCTGGACGGGCAGAAGCTGTACTCGCACCTGGGCTGGAAAACCCTGTGCCACGTGCTGATGCTGTCCGCGTCGGACGAAGGTGCTGACCTCTCGGTCGGCTGACGCCCCTTCACCATCGGCATTGTTGATGGGCGATTTGAGCCCGGATGAAACAATATTGAGGTGAACCCCCATGACTCCCTGATTCCGCTGTTGGGCCGTGGCCCGGACCCGGAACAGCTGCGTCATGTGCGCATCATTCCCGCCCGCCAGGCCGTGAACGAGCCGTGGCCGGACTGGACCCACCCCGATCTCATCAAGGCCTACGGTTCCCTGGGAATCCATGAGCCGTACCGTCACCAAATCCAGGCGGCGAACTTTGCCCACGGCGGCGAGCACGTAGTGATCGCCACGGGTACCGCCTCCGGAAAGTCCCTGGCCTACCAACTGCCTGCGCTGGACGCGATCCACCGTTCGGAGCTGCGCGTACTTTCCGAGCCGGGAAAGATCCACGACGACGGCGCCGTGGCCCTGTACCTCTCCCCCACCAAGGCCCTGGCCGCCGATCAGCTCGCTGCCATCCGCTCACTGAAGCTCCCGACGGTCCGGGCGGAAACGTACGACGGCGACACCGACCCGGCGTCACGACGCTGGATCCGGGACCACGCCAACGTGATCCTGGCCAACCCCGACATGCTGCACTTCGGCATCCTGCCCAACCACGCATGGTGGGCCAGCTTTTTCCGCCGGCTCAAGTACGTCATTGTGGACGAGGCCCACAGCTACCGCGGCGTGTTTGGCTCCCACGTGGCCAACCTGATGCGTCGGCTGCGGCGCATCTGCGCGTATTACAGCGCCAACACCTCCCAGCCGGGCCCGGTGTTCATCGCGGCCTCGGCAACGGCCTCCGAGCCTGACACGTCCTTCGGCCGGCTCATCGGCGCACCGGTCCGGGCTGTGTCCGAGGATTCCTCGCCGCACGGCTCCACCACCGTGGCCTTCTGGGAGCCGGCCCTCACGGAACTGCGGGGTGAGAACGGCGCGAAGGAGCGCAGGACCGCCGTCGCTGAAACTGCGGACCTGCTGGCCAACCTGGTTTCCTCCCGCATCCGCACCATCGCGTTCATCAAGTCCCGTCGCGGGGCCGAGACCATCTCCGCCATCACCAAGCGGCTCCTGGACGAGGTGGATCCCAGCCTCCACCAGCGCGTGGCGGCGTACCGATCCGGTTACCTGCCGGAAGAGCGGCGGGCGCTGGAGAAAGCCCTTCGGTCAGGGGAACTCCTGGGCGTCTCCAGCACCTCCGCCCTCGAACTCGGCATCGACATCTCCGGCCTCGACGCCGTCCTGGTTGCCGGCTGGCCCGGCACGAGGGCATCGCTCTTCCAGCAGATCGGCCGGGCGGGGCGCGCGGGCCAGGACGCCATCGCCGCGTTCGTGGCCAGCGACGATCCGCTGGACACCTACCTGGTGAACCACCCGGAAGCCATCTTTGACGTTTCCGTGGAAGCCACGGTGTTCGATCCCTCCAATCCGTACGTGCTGGGGCCGCACCTGTGTGCCGCTGCGGCTGAGCTGCCGCTGGGCTACGCAGAGCTGGAGCTCTTCGGACCCACAGCGGAGAAACTGCTGGACCAGCTCGTGTCCCAGGGCTACCTGCGGAAACGTCCGGCCGGCTGGTTCTGGACCCACCCGCAGAGCGCGGCCGCCATGGTGAACCTGAGGGCGGACGGCGGCGGTCCGGTAAGCATCGTCGACGCCGAGACGGGTTCCCTGCTCGGAACGATGGACTCCCCGCAAACGCATTACCAGGCCCACACCGGTGCCGTGTACGTGCATCAGGGCGACAGCTATGTGGTGGAAGACCTGAATGAGGGAGACCACTGCGTGATGGTGCGCCGCGCCAACCCCGACTACTACACGACTGCCCGCGACGTGACCCAGATCGAAGTCCTGGAGACTCAGCGCACGGCCCAGTGGGGCGACGTTGCCGTGCATTTCGGGGACGTGAAAGTGACAACACAGGTGGTCTCCTTCCAGCGCAAGGCGCTGATTTCGAATGAGATCCTGGGCGAGGAACCGCTGGAGCTCGGCGCCCGGGACCTGTTCACGAAAGCTGTCTGGTTTGTGGTGGACAACCGTTCGCTGACCGGGGCCGGGCTGATCGAAGCCCAGTTCCCCGGAGCCCTGCACGCAGCCGAACACGCCGCCATCGGGCTGCTCCCGCTCGTGGCGTCCAGCGACCGCTGGGACATCGGCGGGGTCTCCACTGCCATTCACGCCGACACCGGGGTGCCCACGATCTTTGTGTACGACGGGCACCCCGGCGGCGCCGGTTTTGCCGAACGCGGCTTCGATAAGGCCAAGGTGTGGCTGTCTGCCACCCGTGACGCGATCGCCGCCTGCGAGTGCGACACCGGCTGCCCGTCCTGCGTCCAGTCGCCCAAGTGCGGCAACAAGAACAACCCGCTGGACAAGGCGGCTGCGATCACCCTGATCGACGTGCTGCTGAAAGACGCTACTGAGCAGCAGGGAGGTCCTCAGCCGGCTCCTGCAGGGCAGACGAGGCAGACGGAGGAGCACGCGGCCCCGTTCTGAGCCCGAGTTCTGGGCCCGGTCGGCTGACTACCCGCGGACTGACTGGCACATGCGACCGCACGGCTTCGTGGGAACGCGCACGTCATGGGGGCGGCCCGGCCCTGGCGTGGCCGGTGGCGGCGCCGAACATACTGCGGCTCAAGAGCTCCGTCCGGATCTCCACCGTTTCATCTCCCCCTTCCGTGCAGCCGACTACCCTTGCCCCCTGCCTGCCCGCGACATCAGCCGCGACCGAGCACGGCGCACCCGGGCTGATTCCCCGCAGGGCGTCGGCGGCCGCCAGTGCTGCAAGGTCGGCTGCCGCCGCGGCCCTGGACGCCATCACTGCGGATTGGGCGAGCAGGAGCATCAACGCCATGGCCACCATCACCACCATCCCGAGCCCGGCGGCAAGAACCGTTCCGGATCCGCGCTCATACGAACGCTTCGGACGGCTCTCCACCGGATTCCGCGGGTGAGCCATCCGTAGCCCTGCCGTCCGAGGTTCCCGATTCCGCTGTTTGGTCATGAGGCCGAAGCTTCCGGATGATGCTCCCCCGCGGGTGCGGACCATGGCACTGACTGACGAAGGCCTGCTGATTCGGCGGTTTCGCCCGGCGCCGTGGCCCGGGCGGACAGGGTCCAGGGGACCATCGACCCGACGGGACCGGAGACCCGGCCGGAAACCGTGACGCTTAGCCATGCGCCATCGGCCACGATTGACGACGACGCGGAGGCGCCAGCGAGTTGCCGGACGATTCCGTCCACTGCTCCGGCGTCCTCCCCCCGGGCCAGCGCCCTCGCCCCGGCCCTTGCCGCTTCTTCGAGCCGCAGCTGAGTAATCCCGGCCGCTGAGCCGGCGAGCAGCAGGGCGAGGAGTAGCAGGACTGCCGGCAGCGCCACCGCGAATTCGGCGGTGACAGCTCCGCGGTCCTTCCCCGGACCCCCGAGTGCCTTCCCGGCGGGTGCACCACGGTGCACGACATGGGTCATGGCAACGCCAGTGCTGTCCGGATCAGGTTCAGCAGGAAACCACGGACTTCATCGCTGCGGAGAATGAACACCAGAATCCCGGCAAAGCCCACTGCCGCCAAAGTGGCGATGGCATATTCCGCAGTGGCCATTCCCATCTCCGATCCCATCAGGCGTCCGCGCGCACGGGCGGAGACCGGTGCCGCGGCCCTGGCTCCGGGGTAGATTTCCCGGACCTCCGCTTCTTCCGATGCGGCGGGGCCAGAGGGCTCCGGCTGGGGATAGGGACGGTGGTTGGACGTGGTTGACATGGCAGTTCCTTTCATTGGTTTCCGGCTGAATTGCCGGCTGACTCGACTCTCCCGGCTCCGGCAAACGCGGATAAGGCAGAAGTTCGGCTAAGTGGAAAAGCCGGTGAAGTCCTGGCTGTGGAGGAACACTCGAACGCCGACCTCGGCCGCACAGGGGCATCGGGCTCAGGCTCCGGACGGGAGCATGGCGAGCAGTACCGGCACAACACCCAAACAGATGAAGGCGGGCAGCGAACACAGGCCGAGCGGGATAACCAGCCTGACGCCGAGCGCGGCGGCGCGCTTTTCCGCCGCGCGGAAGCGCTCCCGCCGCAGCCGGGCGGCCTGGGCGTAGAGAATGGCCGACGACGGCGCCCCGGTCAGGGCGGCAAACCCCAGCGCCTGGCGCAGGATCAGCAGCTCGGGCGTCCGGACCTCGGAACTTCGCCAGGCTGTTTCCCAGTCGGCTCCGATGGCCAGGGCCGACACAACCGGGCGCAGCGACCGGTGATACTCGGGTGAGGCTGAATCTGCGACCAGCTCCAGCGCCCGCCCGATCCCCGAACCGGCATCCAGCATCGCCCCGATCAGCTCCAGCATCATGGCCGTGTCACGCAGGCCCTCATCGGCCCGCCGATCCGGCCCGTCCGTTGTGCCGCCGTCGCCGTTTCTGCCTTCTCCCACGTGCACCTGATGCTGCCTGAGGAGCCTTCTGTGCGCACCGGCACGGCCGGTCAAAGCCAGCGTCACGGCGGCGGCCAGCGCCAGGGCGAAGAATACGGACGGCAGCCATTCCACCGTCATGGTGTTCCAATGGCAGAGCGGACCAGCCTGGCGGACCAGATCCGGCCGGTGGCTGTCAGCACCACGCCCGTGGCGAGCGCAGCCACGCCAAACGGTGTGCCGAGCAGGATGGCCAACGGATCCACGCCAAGGGCAACCCCCAACCCCAGACCCAACAGCGGCAGCCAGGTAAGGAGCGTGACGGTAGCCTTCGGCCCTGCCAAGGCAGTCTGCCGGGCGGCTTCGGCGTCATCCTCCACTTCAAGCTGGGCGGCCAAGCGGGTCAGGACGTCCGCAAGCGGGCATCCGCTGGCGGCCGCAATATCAAAGCAGGCGGCCAGCTCGCCCCAGATTCTCCGTTCCCGGTTTTGTCGCCCGGAGAAGGCAGCGGCAGACGCTGCCCGAATGGCGTCCGCTACCGGGGAACCCCTCATGGCGGCTGCCCGGGCCACCGACAGCAACGACAATGACGCAGGCGTGAGTGCCGGTCCGTCTTCGGCCCCGTGGCGCTCTTCCGCGGCATAGACCAGCCACGGTTCCTCCCACAGGCGGGCGGCCGTACGGCCGCCCTTGAGCAGTGCTGCCAACTGCTGGACAACAACCGTCATCGGCACAGAGGCGGAGCGTCGGCCGGACTTTCCTCGCCAGATTGCACGCCCGACCCCGGGTGTGTCCCGCTGGCCGACGCTTCCCGTGCCACGACCTCTGCCGGCACCCCGGCCCCGGCCGCCGCCCCTCCCCTGAGGCTCTGAGTGCCCCGGATCCAGTGTCTTGCGGATCCTGCCTGACCGGCCGCCGGGAGGCCGCAGAGCCAGCCACGCAGCAAGTGCCAACGCGGCGATCAGCAGAACCATCATTCGCTTGCCCCGTGCATTGATCCCCGCGGCACGGATCCCCGGTCCGCCGTCCCGCGTTCGCCGTCCACCACCCCGGAATCATCAAGGCCAAGCCTCCGGGCCAGCGCCGGCCATGCCGGTCCCAGACTGACGGTTCCCGCCTGCACCGCTACGGCCGCGGAAACCTCCAGTCCGTGGGCGGCATCGTCGACGACGCCGATGCATGCAACGTGGCGTCCCTCGCGGGACCGTTCAACATGCACCACGACGTCGAGAGCGCTGGCGACCTGCAACCGCATGGCGTCCTGGCCCAGCCCGGCTAGGGCGCCCAGGGCCGTGAGCCGTGCAGGCACGGCGGCCGCGGTGTTGGCATGGATGGTGCCTCCTCCTCCTGTGTGTCCGGTGTTCATGGCGGTCAGCAGTTCACGGACTTCGGCTCCGCGGCACTCGCCCACCACCAGCCGGTCGGGCCTCATCCGGAGGGACTGGCGGACCAGTTCGGCAAGGTCCACGCCACCGCCTCCTTCGAGGTTTCCGTGCCTCGATTCAAGCGACACCACGTGCGGATGGACAGGGTTCAGTTCGGAAGCATCCTCTATCAGGACCAGCCGTTCGCCAGGATGGCTCAGCCCCAGCAACGTGGAGAGAAGGGTGGTCTTGCCTGATCCGGTCGCCCCGCTGATCAGGAAGCTCAGCCGGCGGGAAACCATGCGCTCCAGCACGTCCTGGACCAGGCCGCCGAACATGCCGCCCTCCCGGAGTTCGTCCAGTGTGAACACCTCGTGCCGGCGGATACGGACGCTCAGCAGGGTTCCCGCAGTCGAAATGGGCGGCAGGACGGCGTGGATGCGGTAGCCGGCCTGGAGCCTGACGTCCACGCACGGGGAACCGTCGTCGAGGCGCCGCCCACCTGCCGCCACGAGCCTGGATGCCAGGGCGCGGACCTCGGTTTCGGAGGAAAACGATACCCCCGCATTCTCCAGGCCGTTTCCTCGGTCCAGCCAGACGGAGTCCGGGGCGTTGACGAAGATGTCCGTGACTGACGGATCCCGGGTCAACACCTGGAGAGGTCCGAGGCCGTTGAGCTCGGCACTGATTCGCTCCACCGCGGCCAGCGACCCTGCTGTCCCGAGGAGTTTGCCGGTGGCCTGCACCGCAGCGGCCACCCGGGACGGTGTCACCGGGCCGGAATCGGCCATTACTGACTCCCGGACGGATTCGAGCAGGCCCGCATCCAGGGCACGGTGCGGGCGCCGCCTGGAGTCCCCGCCAGAGCCTGGAAACCGGGACAGCCCCGGCGACTGCGGGGGTGTGCTCATGGAAGCTCACCGCCCAGCAATTCCAGGACCGACGCCGCGAACCGGCGTACGGTGCGCCGGCGGCCCATTTCCAGCAGGCGGCCGAGTTCTGTGGCGCTGGCGGTGCCTTTTACCTCCGGGACAAGTCCCTGCAGCGGCAGGCCCACGGATTCGGCGATCAGCGGCCCGTCGAGAACTGCCCCGGCCTTGCCCCTGATGACCAGCGCCGTCTCCACCGGAGGAAGCTCCTGCAGCAGCCTGGCCGAGGCAACGGCTGCTTTAAGCTGCGCAGGAGCCACCACGAGGATGCGGTCACAGTCCCACGCGAACGTCCGCAGCGGCTCCGTTCCACGCCCGATGTCCACGAGGACCAGTTCGTACCCCCGCCGGGCGGCATCGAGAACCCCGCCGACAGTGGCAGCTTCCACGCCCGACTGGCGTTCACGGCTGCCCGGCCAGGACAGGAAGGAGAACCCGCCCGCCACGGGCAGTGCATCGGATAGCTGTTCCGGATCAATGCTTCCGCTGGCATCCGAAAGGTCAGTCCAGCGAAGCCCGGGGGATTCCTCGGCGGCGAGCGCAAGCTCGAGGCCGCCGCCCCAGGGATCGCCGTCGATCAAGAGGACCCGGGCTCCCCATTCCGCGGCTGACTGCGCGATCCAGATGGCAGCGGTAGTGGCGCCGGCACCCCCGCACCCGCCGGTCACGCCCAGAACAAGTCCTCCCGCTTCCGGAGACCGGGAGCGGCTCAGGTATTCAGCCAGCCATGCGGCAGCATCGGGGAGCACTGCCACGCGTTCGGCTCCCAGGGCCGCGGCAAGGTGCCAGAGGCTGTCGCCCTCGCCGCCCAGACCCACGAGAACGGCGGGGGCCCGGCGCCGTGGCGGCAGCTCCCGGATATCGCTGCCCACCAGGACGACGGCAGCGGTGTCCCAGAAGGGAGCCGCTTCCGTGGCGTCGGCCACCACGCGGAGCTGGCCGCCGGCAGCGGCCACGATCCGTTCAACCTCGCCGCGCAGGAAGTCGAAGCCCGTCACCAGGAGCGTTTCCGCGGACTCGGCCGGAAGCCATGCGCCCGGAGCCCGTGCACCCGCCGGTGCATCCCTTGCCGGCGGAAAGGCGCGGCCAGGCGCAGTGTCCGGGCGAGGGCCAGGGCCAGGCAACTTTGCCGCCGCCGATTGCCTTGCGGGACTTTGCCGTCCCCACGCTGACCGTCCGGTCGCGGCGCGAGCAGCACGGCGTGCCGCCGGGGCCGGCTCCGGAGGGCCCGCGGCTCCACCGGAATCTTCCCGGGAAGCTCCTCCGGAAGCTGCCGCCGGTCCGGGGCCGGTAAATTCCGGCGAAGGTTTCTGAAGATGCTGCCTGCTCATCCTGACACTGTGCCCAGCAGCCTGGCGGCGCAACAGACCACCCTCGTGCCATGTGGACAACGCTCGCATCCGGGCGCCTGTGGAGGGAGAGTGCGTCGACCCAGACCCCTACGCGGACACACCCTGTCCGCAATTGACCCGCCAACGGCGCAAACCATGACGCACCACAGGGCAGAATTAGGGCTATGTATCTGCTGCTGTCCGCCCACACCGACGGCGCAGCCCTACAGGAACTCACGGCGGACGGCACGCCGGCCCCGGCGAACCCGGAAACCCGCGTGATCAGCGCCGCCGAGCTGGCAGGCGTCGTGCATGAACTCGAAAAGCGGCGCCCGCGCTGGATCTGGCACCGCACGCAGGACTGGTACCCGGCGCTGCTGAATGCCGGCGTCGAGCTGGAACGCTGCTACGACCTCACGCTCTGCGGCGCCATCCTGGCACATTCGGAATTCACCGCCCACACTGTCTACGCCCGGAACGCGGAAAAGCTCACGCAGGACGACGACCTGCAGCAACCGCCCCGGAGCCTCCAGCCACCGCCCCAGCCGGCACACCAGGGGGCTTTGTTCGAGGATTCCGGGCTCAGCCGTGCGCCCAGGCACTCGCCGGAGGAGCTGCGCACCGAGTACGGGGCCCAGCAGGAGGCCCTGGGCCAGGCGGGCACGGACGCGAACCGCAAGCAGCGGCTGCAGCTGCTTCTCGCCGCGGAATCCGCCGGTGCCATGATCGCCGCGGAAATGCAGCACACCGGCGTGCCCTGGCGGGAAGAACTGCACGAACAGATCCTTGCGGACTATCTGGGCCCCCGCCCGCCGCTGGGACACCGGCCCGCCAAGCTCGAGGCGCTGAACACCGAGCTCCGCAGGCTCCTGAACTCGCCAAGCCTGAACCCGGATTCGCCGCAGGAACTCATGCGGGCCCTGCACCGGAACGGCATCGAAGTGAAGACCACCCGGCAATGGGAGCTGAAGGAATCCAGCCATCCTGCCATCGAGCCGCTCCTTGCCTACAAGAAGCTGTCACGGCTGCATGCGGCCAACGGCTGGGCCTGGCTGGACGCCTGGGTGAAGAACGGCCGCTTCCAGCCCGAGTACGTGGTGGGCGGAGTCGTCTCCGGGCGCTGGGCTTCCCGGGGCGGCGGTGCCCTGCAGATACCGCGCCAGATCCGCGGCGCCGTGCACGCCGATCCCGGCCACAAACTCATCGTGGCTGACGCCTCACAGCTGGAGCCGCGGGTTCTGGTGGCCCTGGCCCAGGACTCCAAAATGGCCGAAGCCGCCCGAGACAAGGACATCTACGCCGGCATCGCAGCGCAAGGCTTCGGCGGTGACCGCGCCAAGGCCAAAATCGCCCTGCTCGGTGCCATCTACGGCGCCACCACCGGCGAATCCGGGCGCCTCATGCCGCAGCTGACCCGCACGTATCCGCGTGCCGTCGGCTTCGTGGAACAGGCCGCCCGCGACGGCGAAGCAGGCGGGACAGTCTCCTCACGGCTGGGCCGCAGCAGCCCGCCGCCGTCGGACCGCTGGCTGCAAAGCCAGAAGTCCACCACCGCCGAGGAACAGCGGCGGGCAGATGCGGTAGCCCGCTCGAGGGGCCGCTTCACCCGCAACTTCGTGGTCCAGGGCTCTGCCGCTGACTGGGCTGCCTGCTGGCTGGCGGAATTACGACGGCGGCTCCGCGCCATGCGGTCAGCCGGCCAACCAGCCGGCGAGCTGGTGTTCTTCCTGCATGACGAAGTCATGGTTCACTGCCCTGATGATTCGGTGGACGCCTGCATCGCGGCCATCGAGGCAGCAGCCGCTGCGGCCAAGGAGCTGCTGTTCGGCCGGATTCCGGTCGAATTTCCGGTGAGCGTTGCCGTGGTCGACTCCTACGACAAAGCCAAATAGTTCCCCATAAGACGCGGCCTGTAACGTACCCGCGGGTAGCTTTGTGAACTGTCTCACCTCCCGGTTAAGCTCAATTAGCCGGTTTGCAGCAGTGGCAGTGCAGCACCGAAAAAGAACCGGCCGATGCAATGACGCATGGATATTTGGGGAGGCACCACACAATGGCTGGCACATTCGAAATCATCAACGCTGAAGAAGAAGCTTTCTACTTCCGGCTCAAGGCCGACGACGGCACGGTAGTGGCGGTTTCGCCGCGGTTTAAGACACTCAAAGGCGTGGTCGCCGGCATTGATGCCGTCCGCGAGAACGCAGCCACAGGGCTTGTGGTCAACCGCGCCCGGCTGGAACTGGCTGCAGGGTAGGCCCCGGGCTGACAGGGCGGGCTGCCTGAGGCGGCGACCGCGTCCGGTAAGTCAGATGTCGATCTGGTGCAGCCGGGTCCGGTCCCACGGAACGGCCCAGCCCAGCTGATCGAACAGTTCGTTCAGGATCATCCCGGTGAAACCCCAGACCACTACTTTGTTCACCACAAACGCGGGGCTCAGGAACGACTGGCCGCCCCGGCTGACGGTGGCCATCACCCTGTTGTCCGGGTCCAGCAGGTCGCGGACCGGCACCCGGAACACCTGGGCCGATTCGCCGTAGTCCACCACGCGGACCGGAGAAGGCGAGTGCCACCAAGCGAGCACCGGCGTCACCAGGAAATTCCCGCGCGGCAAGGCCAGCTGAGGCATGGCGCCGAGAACCTCCACACCGGCCGAATCGAGGCCGGTCTCCTCCTCCGCTTCACGGAGGGCAGCTTCAATGGGCGTCTCGCCCGGATCGATTCCCCCGCCGGGAAACGCCACCTGGCCGGGGTGGTCGTCCAGGGTGTGGGCACGTTCGAGCAGCAGGACATCGAGGTCGGCCGGGGCCAGGTGCTTCGAGGAAACGGCGGGGACGTTATCCAGCGCACCGAACAGCATCAGTACGGCGGCCTTGCGGGCCACGGAGTCGTCGACACTCAGCTCGCGCCAGTACGGGTTGCGGGCCGGGCCGGCCCCGGCGTCAATGGCGGCAATGAGTTCGACGAGATCCTGGCGGGCGGTCATGGCTCCCGCTTTTGTGATTCCATCCGGATTTCCGCCGCCCGGTGTGTTTCCGCCAGTAATTGCGCCAGCAGGGCCTCCTGGCCCGGGGCCAACTCGTACTTGAGCAGCTTCCGCGCCTTCTCCGGATCCGTCTCCCCTGCCCCGTAGCTGGGGCACCACGTGGCCACCGCGCACGCACCGCAGGCGGGCTTGCGTGAATGGCAGACGCGGCGACCGTGGAACACCACGCGGTGCGAAAGCATGGTCCAATCCCTCGGCTCGAACAGTTCGGCCACATCCGCTTCGACGCGCACGGGATCATCCGACTCTGTCCAGCCGAAGCGCCGCGACAGCCGGCCGAAGTGCGTGTCCACTGTGATTCCGGGAATGCCGAAGGCATTGCCCAGCACCACGTTGGCGGTCTTGCGCCCCACCCCCGGAAGCGTCACCAGGTCCTGCAGCCGGGGCGGCACCTCGCCGTCGTACTCGTCCACCAGCCGGTTGCAGAGCGCCATGACGTTCCGCGCCTTCGCGCGGAAGAACCCGGTCGGCTTGAGGATCACCTCAAGCTCGGCCGGGTCCGCCTCGGCCATGCTCCGGGCATCCGGATACCGGTCGAAGAGCATCGGCGTGATCTGGTTGACCACCACGTCGGTGGTCTGGGCCGAGAGCACCGTTGCCACCAGCAGCTCGAACGGGCTGCGGAAGTCCAGCTCGGCGTGCGCATACGGGTACAGTTCCGCGAGCGCCCGGTTGATCCTGCGGGCGCGGCGCTTCAGCGCCAGCAGTGACTCCCCGGACGCCTGCGGTGTGATGCTGCCCGGCTTCGGTGTGCCGGAGTGGGTGGCCATCGGGGGCCGGCTAGCCGCGCTCGATGTGGCTGAGGTCACGCAGGACGCCCACGCGTCCATCAGTGTGCTGGACCAGGAATTCATGTCCGCGGTCTTCCAGGGCAAGAACCCAACCACCGGGTTCGATCACGAATGCCGGCGTGCCCGTCCGTTCTTCGACCGCGGTGCGGGGCTGGGCTACTGCGAACCAGAACGCCTCGTGGACCGGCTCCTCGTCGTGCTCTTCGGGGCGGCTGGACGGGTCCACTGTGGCACCGATGGGCTCCTGCGAAGTCACCTGCGGGTGCAGCATCGTCTGGGCCGGCGCCGACGCTGCGGGCACCGCGCCTGTGGCGGGACCGCTGGCGGACCCGCGGCCGGCGGCGGGAACGCCGGCCGTCTGGGTCGCTTCCGGTGCGGACGGTACGACGGCGGCGGCCTGCGTCTGCTCCGCTGCTGAAGGCACGACGTCGGCGGCCTGGGTTGTAGGCGACGCGTCGGCACCGCGGCTTGCAGCGGCGGCACCTGCCGCTGCAGCGGCCCCCGCAGAGGCAGCGGCTGCGTTGCCGGATCCGGCCGCGGCAGCGGCTGCGTTGCCGGATCCGGCGGCGGCAGCGGCCGGTGTGGCGTCAGCCTGCGGGGTGGACCGCTCGTGTGCCGAATCGGACAGGGCCCAGCTCTGCGAGGCAGAACCCTGCTGACCCGTGCCCTGCTGGGCAGCACCGAACTGCGTTGCCCCGTCGTGCGTTGCCCCATGCGGCGTTGTCCCATGCTGCGTTGTCCCATGCTGCGTTGTCCCATGCTGCGTTGTCCCATGCGGGGATTGGCCAGCCGAAGCCCCAGCTGCACCGCCCGGCGTGAGGCGCTTCGTCCAGCCGGCCAGCGCGCCGGAGCCCGGTTCCTTGGCCGGCTTGGGCTCCTTCGGGGCGCTGGGCTTGCGGAACGGCACGGCGGAGTCACGGGCAACCACGTGTGCAGGCGCCTCGGCGCGGTCCAGGAAGTCGCCGGCGAAGAAAGGAATGAAGCGCGCAAGGACGGTGGCGGCAAAAAGCCCCAGGGATCCGATCAGCGACACCAGCACGGCAGGTGCATAGGTCTCGGCACCGGCCAGGAAGAAGAAGCCGAGCGCAAAGGACGCAACCACGGACGCGAACTGGTCGATGGAAAGGGACCCGACGCGGAGCTTTGACTCCGGAGTGAGGCGGCGTGCCACAAAGAGTGCGGTGACGATCAGCGGCAGGAGGACTCCCAGCCCCAGGAAGAAGAGACTGCCCAGGTTCCACAGGTTGTACCGCGAAGCAAACATCGGGATCAGCGACCCTACAAACAGAATCAGCGTTGATCCGAAGATGGTGAGGTCCCGGATGGTGAAGGGGCCAAGGACCGTCTCATTCTTCCTGGCCGTCAGCCGGCTTCCCGCAGGCTTTGGCCCTTCTGCGTTGGCCGGCTTGCCGGCACTCGCCGGGCTGGACGCCTGACCGGGATGCGGATGGGCGGCCTTATGCTGTCCATGGCTTTGCTGGTTCATTCTGTTCTCCTTAGCACGGTGGCGCTCTGGACAGCGCCTCCTAACGGCAGGCAAGAACAGGACCGCAAGCGGTCCTGTCGCCTCCATCGGATGTCACAACTTCATCTCAGCCTAGCCAAGTGCTTGGCTGATCACTAGCTGACGGGCCGGAGGCGGGCGCGCCGGAATGCAGGCGGAATTCGCCTAGCACACGCGCCTGTTTGCGCGGTGAATGTTTTCGGTGAGGACAGGCGGGTCCAGGAATCCAGCGCCTGCGTGTAGCTCGCAGGATCATTGCGCGTCTCCGCGGACACGGCAAGGTGTCGGCTGGTGATCCGGCTGGCAAAGAACCGCGCATACGGAAGCACAACCACGGTATCCAGGCCGTTCTTCCACGGACTGTGGGGTCCGGTTCCTGCACCGCGCACCAGTCCCAGGCGCGTTCCCATGCACGGTGCGGTACGCCCCGTTCGGGAACCATTCGGCGCTTAATCCGCGCCGCTCACGGTTCACTATGTGACCCGGCACACGTGTGGTGCCGGGCAGGCGTTAGTGTGTATTTCGGAACAGCTCTTTGCGGTACAGCCGTGATCAGCCGCTGCCCGATGCCGCGCAATCGGCACGGCTGCGGCACGGTGACGGCGGGTGCCGCCAAGCAAAGATCGATGAATGATGAGGTTCACCATGTCCCAGGACACACCCAGCTCCACGGCCACTGCTGCCCACGCCGAAGTGCCACTCAACCAGTCCTCCGCCGGAGGAGCCGCAAACGCCTCGGCCAACGGGGGCAAGGCCGGGAACGGCGACGCCTTCGAGAACCTCTCCCACGAGAACCGGAAGTTCGCCCCCTCGGAAGACTTCGCCGCGAACGCGGTGGTCACCGCCGAGGATTATGCGGAGGCCGACGCCGACCGACCCGCTTTCTGGGCCAGGCAGGCCCGTGAGATGCTCACGTGGAGCAAGGACTTCACCCAAACCCTGGACTGGTCCGACCCGCCCTTCGCCAAGTGGTTCGTCGGCGGCGAGGTCAACGCCGCCTACAACGCCCTGGACCGTCACGTGGAGAACGGGCTCGGGGACCGGGTGGCCATCTATTTCGAGGGCGAACCCGGTGACAGCCGCAGCTACACGTACGCGCAGCTCACCGACGAGGTCAAGAAGGCTGCCAACGCCTTCGAGTCCCTTGGCGTGGCCAAGGGTGACCGCGTGGCCGTCTACCTGCCCATGATTCCCGAGGCCGTCATCACGCTGCTGGCCTGCGCCCGGATCGGCGCCGTCCACTCGGTGGTGTTCGGCGGCTTCTCAGCGGACGCCCTCCGCTCCCGGATCGACGACGCCGAAGCCAAGCTGGTGGTCACCGCCGACGGCACCTACCGCCGCGGCAAGCCCAGCGCCCTGAAGCCCGCGGTTGACGAGGCTCTCGCCAAGTCCGGCCACACCGTCCGGAACGTGGTGGTGGTCAAGCGCAACGGCCAGGACGTCGACTGGCACGAGGGCCGGGACCACTGGTGGGCCGACACTGTTGACGCCGCCTCCCCGGAGCACACGGCCGTGGGCCACGACTCCGAACACCCGCTGTTCATCCTCTACACCTCCGGCACCACCGGCAAGCCCAAGGGGATCCTGCACACCACCGGCGGCTACTTGGCCCAGGGCGCCTACACCCACAAGGCCGTGTTCGACCTGCACCCCGAAACAGACGTGTACTGGTGCACCGCCGACATCGGCTGGATCACCGGCCACTCCTACGTCGCCTACGCCCCGCTGATCAACGGCGCCACCCAGGTCATGTACGAGGGCACCCCGGACTCCCCGCACCAGGGCCGCTGGTGGGAAATCATCGAAAAGTACAAGGTCTCCATCCTCTACACGGCACCCACTGCGATCCGCACTTTCATGAAGTGGGGCAAGGACATCCCGGCCAAGTTCGACCTCTCCTCCATCCGCGTCCTGGGCTCCGTGGGCGAACCCATCAACCCCGAAGCCTGGATGTGGTACCGCGACGTCATCGGCGCCAACGCCGGCAAGAACGGCGAGAAGAAGGACAACCCGGCACCGATCGTGGACACCTGGTGGCAGACCGAAACCGGCGCCCAGATGATCGCCCCGCTGCCCGGCGTCACCGCCACCAAGCCCGGCTCGGCGCAGGTCCCGCTGCCCGGCATCGCCGTGGACGTGGTGGATGAAGCCGGTGAGTCCGTGCCCAACGGCCACGGCGGCTTCCTGGTGATCCGCGAACCGTGGCCCGCGATGCTGCGCGGCATCTGGGGCGATCCGGAACGGTTCAAGGAAACCTACTGGTCACGCTTCGAGACCATGTACTTCGCCGGTGACGGCGCCAAGAAGGACGAGGACGGCGACGTCTGGCTCCTGGGCCGCGTGGACGACGTCATGAACATCTCCGGCCACCGCTTGTCCACCGCGGAAATCGAATCGGCCCTGGTCAGCCACCCGGCTGTGGCCGAGGCCGCCGTCGTGGGCGCCGCGGATGAAACCACCGGCCAGGCCGTCGTCGCGTTCGTGATCCTCCGCGAGGACGCCGTGGACTCCGGCGACGCGATCGTCCAGGAGCTCCGCAACCATGTCGGCAAGGAGATCGGCCCGATCGCCAAGCCCAAAACCATCCTGGTGGTGCCCGAACTGCCCAAGACCCGCTCCGGCAAGATCATGCGCCGCCTGCTTAAGGACGTCGCGGAAGGGCGCGAAGTGGGCGACGCCACCACCCTGGCAGATAACACGGTCATGACCCAGATCGCGGCCTCACTCAAGAAGTAACAGCAGTTCCCACAGGCCTGCCGCCGAGGCAGCATACGGCTCCGTTTACCCCGCCGGGCGGGTGTAAACGGGGCCGTTGTGTTTTGTGACGATTCAAACACGGACTGCGGCCAAGATGTTGTTTCCCGTTCTTTCCTGTTCTCTTTTGAGAGGTTATAGTCATGAGCATGTGAGGTCCCTCACATGCAGCTATTTTTCAAGGGAGAGAACATGGCAGCACAGTTTGACGCGTCGGCAGCTGGATATCCGAGCCGGCGGACCATCCTCAAGACCGTCGGCGTCGGGGCGGCAGGACTGGCCGGCATTCCGTTCCTCGCAGCCTGCACCGGCGGCAGCGGGCCGTCAGCCACAGGCTCCGACTCCCCCGGACTGACGTTCGGTTCGGGGTCCTCGGACGATGTCCCCAAACGGGCGTACCAGGCCGTCACCGATGCATTTACCGCCAAGACCGGAAAGAAAGTCACCACCAACGTGGTGCCGCACAACGATTTCCAGAACAAGATCAACTCCTACCTGCAAGGCTCCCCGGACGACACCTTCACGTGGTTCGCCGGCTACCGCATGCAGTATTACGCGGAGAAAGGACTACTGGCCCCCATCGACGACGTCTGGGAGAGCATCGGGGGCAACTACTCGGAGGCGCTGAAGAAAGCCTCTACCGGCCCCGACGGCAAGTTGTACTTCGTACCCAACTACAACTACCCGTGGGGATTCTTCTACCGGAAGAGCCTCTGGACCGAGAGGGGCTATGAAGTTCCCGAGACCTTCGACGCCCTCAAGTCCCTGGCCACGAAGATGAAGGCCGACGGTATCATTCCCATCGGCTTTGCGGACAAGGACGGCTGGCCGGCCATGGGCACCTTCGACTACATCAACATGCGGCTCAACGGCTACCAGTTCCACGTGGACCTGTGCGCCCACAAGGAGTCCTGGGACCAGCAAAAGGTCAGCGCCGTTTTTGACACGTGGGCCGAGCTGCTCCCCTTCCAGGACCCGGCGGCCCTCGGCCAGACCTGGCAGGATGCCGCCAAGGCCCTCGAGGCCAAGAAGACCGGAATGTACCTGCTGGGTTCCTTCGTGACGCAGCAATTCACTGATCCTGCAGTCCTGGCTGATATCGGATTCTTCGCCTTCCCGGAGATCGCCATGGAAGGCCGGGACGCCGTCGAGGCCCCCATCGACGGACTTCTGCTGTCCAAGAAGGGCGGCGAGAACAAGGCTGCCCGCGACTTCATGGCGTTCCTTGGAACCCCCGAGGCGCAGGACGCGTACGCTGCGGTGGATGCGTCGAACATCGCCACCGCCAAGGGTACGGACACGTCCAAGTTCTCCCCGCTCAACAAGACGTGCGCGGATACCATCGCTAACGCCAAATACATCAGCCAGTTCTTCGACCGCGACGCCCTGCCGGCCATGGCCAACAACGTGATGATCCCGGCGCTGCAGACCTTCATCAAGGACGGCAAGATGGACGTCAAAAACCTCGAAACCCAGGCCAAGACACTTTACGCCGCCCAGTAGCGAGGGAAGACTTCCATGAGCAGCACCGCAAGAGACCTGGTTCCGCCCGAAGCGAGGGAGCCCGAGGGGGCTTCCTCGAAGTTGTCCAGAACCAGGCGGGCCAAGGGCGGGCGGGTCCGCCGCCTGTCCGGACGCGACAAGCTTGTCCTGTCGCTGATGGTGGGCATTCCCACCCTGATCGAGCTGACGCTCGTGTGGCTACCGACCCTGATGTCGGTGGGCCTCAGCTTCACCCGGTGGAACGGCCTGGACCTGGGCGCCATCCGCCCGGCTGGACTGGACAACTACCAGTACGTCACCCAGGACTACCCGCCGTTCTGGCCCGCTGTGCAGCACAACCTGCTGTGGCTCCTGTTCCTGGCCCTCGTGGCCACACCGCTGGGTCTGCTGCTGGCCGTGCTGCTGGACCAGAACATCCGCGGCGGCAAGATCTACCAGAGCATCTTCTTTGCGCCGGTCATGCTCTCGCTGGCCCTCATCGGCATCATCTGGCAGCTCTTCTACCAGCGGGACAACGGGCTGCTGAACTTCCTCCTGGGCACAGCCGGGACGCCGCAGGCCGTGGACTGGTTCGGGGACTCCTCCGTCAATATCTGGGCCGCGATGATCGCGGCCACGTGGCGGCATGCCGGCTATGTCATGCTCCTGTACCTGGCCGGGCTGAAGGGCGTGGATCCCAGCCTCAAGGAGGCTGCGGCCATTGACGGGGCCAACGGCTTCCAGACCTTTTTCCGGGTGGTCTTTCCCGCCATGCGGCCCATCAACATCGTGATTGTGGTCATCACCATCATCGAATCGCTGCGCGCCTTCGACGTCGTCTACGTCATCAACCGCGGCACCAACGGCCTGGAAATGCTCAGCGCCCTGGTGATCCAGAACCTCGTGGGTGAAGGCCAGGTGATCGGCGTGGGCTCGGCGCTGGCCGTGGTGCTGCTGGTCATTTCCCTTGTCCCCATCGTCTTCTACCTCAGCCGCACCTTCGGCAAGGAGGGCAAAGCATGAGCACCACCACACGGACCGGCAGAACCGATACCACGGCCGGACTCCGCTCCGGCAGCCGGCCGAAGCGCCACTACGGCACCCATATCTTCCTCACCGTCATGGCCGTCATGTGGCTGGTCCCGCTGGGCTGGTCGCTCTTCACGGCCCTCCGCCCGGTGGCGTCGACCAACGAGCACGGCTATTTCAGCCTGGCCGGCGACTTCAACTTCAACAACTTCACCCAGGCCTGGACGCAGGGCGGGTTTTCCACGTATTTCTGGAACTCCGTCATCATCACGGTTCCGGCCGTGCTGCTGACGCTCTTCCTGGCGTCCCTGATGGCCTTCGCCGTGAGCCGTGTGAGCTGGAAGTTCAACATCACGCTGCTGATCATGTTCACCGCCGGAAACCTGCTGCCGCCGCAGGTCCTCGCCGCGCCGCTGTTCGAAATGGCAAAGCATTTCCAGGTGCCGTACTCCTTCAGCGATTCCGGCAACATGCTGAATACGTACATCGTGGTGATCGCCGTCAACACGGCTTTCCAGATGGGTTTCTGCACCTTCGTCCTGTCGAACTACATGAAGGCCCTCTCCGCCGACCTGACGGAAGCCGCACTGGTGGACGGCGCCGGTATCTGGCGGCAGTACCGGGAGATCATCATGCCGTTGTGCCGGCCGGCGTTTGCCGCCCTCGGCACCTTGCAGGTCATCTTCATTTACAACGACTACTTCTGGCCGCTGATTTTCATCCAGAGCGGCAACCGGCTCCCGATCACCACGGCCATCAACAACCTCCAGGGCCAGTTCCTGAACAACTACAACCTCCTGGCCGCCGGTGCCGTCATCACTGTCATTCCCACCTTGGTGATCTACCTGCTCCTGCAACGGCAGTTTGTTGCAGGGCTGACTCTTGGTTCCAGCAAGGGGTAGACCATGATGGACTCTGACGGGGACCGCATCCCCCCAGCCGCAGCCCGAAAGGAACTCCATGCTCCCCGCAGCACGCCACCAGGCAATCGTGGACGCCGTCCAGCGCGAACGGGTTGTCCGCGTCTCGGACCTCGCCCAGCAGCTGGGTGTGTCGCTCATGACCGTCCGGCGGGACATCGAGCTGCTCGAGGAAGGCGGCCGGGTGGAGCGGATCCATGGCGGCGCCAAGCTGCCGGGCGATGCCAGCACCCATGAACCCGGCTTCGAGCAGAAGTCCACGCAGCTGACGGCGGAGAAAAGGGCCATCGCAGTGGAAGCGGCTTCCCTGGTCCATGAGGGCATGGCGGTGGGACTGGGCGCCGGAACCACCACGTGGGCGCTGGCGAAGGAACTTGTCAACGGCCCGCGCATCACCGTGGTGACCAACTCCATCCGCATTGCCGATGTCTTCCATCACGGCTCGTCGTCCGGCGCGGGACGTTACGGCTCCACGGTGATCCTGATCGGCGGCGAGCGCACGCCGTCGGACGCGCTGGTGGGGCCCATTGCGACGGCGGCGCTGAAGCAGCTGCATCTGGACCTGCTGTTCCTGGGCGTGCACGGCATGGATCCCGATGCCGGGTTCACCACCCCCAACCTGCTGGAGGCCGAGACTGACCGGGCGTTCGTGGCAGCCTCACGCAAGGTGGTGGTGGTTGCCGACCACACCAAGTGGGGCACGCAGGGAATGAGCACCATCGCGGGGTTCGAGGAAGCCGACGAAGTCATCAGCGACGCCGGCCTCAGCGGGGACGCGCGGCGTCGCCTCCAGGAAAGCGTCAGCCGGCTGCGGATCGTCAGCGCCGGGTAGCCCGGCCACTCGACCGCTCGGGGCCAGCAAAGGGCCCAACCGGCAGGCCAGGAGGGAGCCTACGGGCAGCCGCAGGACTGCCTGATGCGCAGTTTGGTGGGGAACAGCCTGTGTTCGGGCGGGCTGCCCTTCGTCTCCCCCACCAACGCACTGACGGCTGCCTCGGCCATGGCCCGCACGGGCTGCTCCACCGTGGTCAGCGCGGGCCAGCTGAATTCCGCCTCTGCCGAACCGTCGAAGGACGTCAGCGCCATGTCCTGTGGCACGGAGAGGCCTGCTTCGTGCAGGGCCCGGAGGATCCCGATGGCCTGCATGTCGGAGCTCGCAAAAACAGCCGTCGGGCGGCCTGCCGAAGCGACCAGGCGCTGCCCCGCCTTGTAGCCGCCCTCGCGGGTGAATTCGCCGCGGACAACGGGGCCCTCCGGTAACCCGGCGCCGGCCAGGGCCTGAAGCCAGCCCTGCTCGCGTCCATCGAACTCGTTGGAGACGTTGGAACCCATGGCAAGTGCGATGTTGGTGTGGCCGTGGCCGATCAGGTGCTCCACCCCGATCTTCGCTCCGGCGGCCAGGTCCACGCCGACGCTGTTGAATCCGGGCGATTCGCCGCCGTGGTTGAGCAGGACCGAGGGGATCTCTGCCGATTCGAGGTCCGCCAGGTCAGGTTCAAAAAGGACACTGGCCAGCACCACTCCGTCCACCTGACGGGCCGCCAGGTTGCGGATGTTCCGGCGTTCCTTCGCCACACTGCCGTCTGAGTTCGTTAGGAACAGCGCAAATCCGCGGTCAGCGGCTGCGTCCTCCACAGCGTGGGCCAGCAACGAAAAGAACGGGTTGCTGTTGTCCGGAATGATCAGGCCGATGGTCTCACTGGACCCCAGTTTCAGCGCGCGTGCGGCGGCGTTGGGGCGGTAGCCCAGGACGCGGATTGCGTCCTGGACCTTCGCCTCAGTGGCCGGCGCAACCCGTTTGGGCCCGCCGTTCACCACGTAACTGACCACAGCCGTACTCACGCCTGCATAGCGGGCAACATCCTTGCGGGTTACCGGGCTTCGGGGCGGGTGGGTTGCGGAAGTGGTCATGGAGTACATGCTAGCTATCCACCCTGCGGAGCGTCGCCAAAATCGCGGATGGGGAGGCGTTCGCCGTTCTGCCGGGCCGAGGCGTGGGCCACGATCCCGGGAAGCGTGAACCGCGCGGCGACCCAGGCATTGACCGGCGGCAGCGATCCTGCGTTGACCGCGGTCACGAAGTCGTCCACCAGGAACTGGTGGCTTCCCTCGTGCCCGTTCGGGGCGCCACGGAATTCCTCCGGCAGGCGGCTGCGGTCGTGCACGGGCGCAAGGCCGGAGATGAAGGCGTCCCGCAGTTCGGGTGCGACGTCCGCCAACGACGGGTCATCGAGCGCGATACTCGGTTTGGTCTCCACCTGCTCGGAGATGTCGTGGACGTTTTCCTTGTCCTGCCACACCGTGACCTTCGCCAGCTGCTCGAAACTGGCTTCGGTGCCGAAGAAGCGGAACCGCGACTCCCGGATGTGGGACGGGTAGCCCACCCGGCGCATCTCGTTGGTGCGCATGGCACCGCCGTCGTTCAGTTCAAAGAGCGCCGTAGCGTTGGAGAAGTCGTTGCCGAACATGCTCACCTCTTTGTCGAAGACGCCGTCTTCCCGGTCGTCCTTGACGCCGATGCAGCTGACACTGACCGCGTGGGCGGGAAGCGCACCCAGGACACCGCCGATTGCGTGGGTGGGGTACAGCATCGGCGGGTAGCTCGCCGTCGCCTTCCATGCGTCTCCGCCGCTGTACTGGTAGGCGTCGTAGAAGCCGAGGTCCATGTCGTGGACGTAGTCGCCCTCGCTGTAGAAGATCCGGCCGAACTTGCCGGCGGCGTGCTGGTTGCGTGCGTAGACCGTGGCCGGGTTGTAGTAGCTTGTCTCGCCCATGGCGTAGACGAGCCCGGTTTCCTTCACCGCCTCGATGATGCGTTCGATCTCGTCTTCCGAAACAGCCATGGGAACAGCGGAGTAGACATGCTTGCCGGCGCGCAGCGCCTGCTCCACCAGCGGCCCGTGGGTCCAGCGCTGCGTGAAAATGGCGACGGCGTCGACGTCGGACGCCAGCAGCTCCTCGAAGCTCGCCTTGGTGCCGTCGAGCCCCCAGCGCTCCAGCGCGGCGGCGGCGCGTTCCGGCCGCTCGTCAACGACATAAACCTCGCTCACGCCCGGGTGGAGCTTGAAGAGGTGGGCAAAGTGGCCGCCGAACTGTCCGACACCGACGACTCCGATAGAAAACGTCATTGTTACCTTTCCTGGGTTGCCCGCAGGTCCGGGCATGAAGAGCCCCGTGCGGGCCTGCCGAAAGTCTTTCACCGCAATCTACTCGAGTCAACAGATTGAGAACGTTTCAAAGGTAACTTTCAATGTTTTCAAGAAATAAGGCTTGCTCTACGAAATCTACTCGTGTAGATTCCTATCCAGTTGTTACCCACATCACAGTCAGGAAAGGGTCGAAGATGACCACCCTTACCAAGCAGCAACAGGACCCGTCAGCACGGGCCCGCGGCCCCCAGCCAGCGAAACCTGTCCCGAAAAGCCTCATCCACCGCCTCGGCGACCTGAAGGTGGCACTGTTCTTCATCTTCCCGGCGATGATCGGTTTTGTTCTCTTCTATCTGGTCCCCACCGTCAGGGGCGTCTACCTCAGCTTTACCGAGTACAGCATCCTGGGTGAGCCCACCTGGATCGGCATGAAGAACTACACCGCCATGCTCGGCGATGAACTGTTCTGGAACGCCATGGCAGTCACCATCCAGTACGTCGGGCTGAACATCGGATTCCAGACCGTGATCGCCCTCGGACTGGCACTCCTGATGCACCGGGTGGCAAAGTCCACCTTTATCCGCGGCGCGCTGCTGCTGCCCTTCCTGGTGGCAAACGTGATCGTGGCGCTGCTGTGGTTCTGGATGCTCGACTACCAGATGGGCATCGTCAACGAAATCATCAACTGGATGGGCCTGCCGCGCATCGCCTTCTTCGGCAGCGAACAGTGGGCCATTCCCACCATCGCCGCCGTCAACGTCTGGCGCCACATGGGCTACACCGCCCTGCTGATCTTCGCCGGACTCCAGTCGATCCCCAACCACGTCTACGAGGTTGCATCGCTCGACGGCTCATCGGCCACCCGGACCTTCTGGAGCATCACCATGCCGCTGCTGCGCCCTGTCATGGTGCTCGTGCTGGTGGTCACCGTGATCGGCTCCTTCCAGGTGTTCGACACCGTCGCGGTGACCACCGCCGGCGGCCCCATCAACGCCTCCCGCGTCATCCAGATGTACATCTACCAAAAGGCCTTCGGAGAATCGGACTTCGGCTACGCCTCGGCCCTGTCCGTCATTCTCTTCCTCATTCTTGCCCTGGTGGCCTTCGTACAAATGAAGTTCCTCAAGGGCAACGAATCGGATCTGGACTAAGGAACCCCTGCCATGAGCACCTCCACACTTACCCGCAAGAAGTCCGTCAGCATCGTTCCCGTCAAGAAGCCGGTCAATTGGCGCCGCGTCGGCGCCTGGGCCCTGGTGGCCATCGCCGTAGCTGTCACCGTGGCGCCCTTCCTCTGGATGCTCCGCACTGCGCTGTCCACCAATGCCTCGCTGGCATCCAACGCCGGCAACCTGTTGCCCGCAGACTTCAACCTCGGCGCCTTCAAACGCGTCCTCGGCATGCAGACCCCGGAAGAGGCCATTGCGGAGGGAGGCTCGGGAGCCGCCATCAACTTCTGGCTCTACCTGCGGAACTCGGTCATCTTCGCCACGGTCACCACCGCGGGGCAGGTCTTCTTCAGTGCGATGGCCGCCTACGCCTTCTCCCGGCTCCGCTGGCCCGGACGGAACGTGGTGTTCAGCCTCTTCCTGGCCACCATGATGGTCCCACCGATCTTCACCGCGCTGCCCAACTTCCTCATGATCAAGAACCTGGGGCTGCTCAACACGTTCGCCGGCATGACGCTGCCGTTCCTGTTCATGACACCGTTCGCCATCTTCTTCCTGCGGCAGTTCTTCCTCAGCATGTCCCGGGAAGTCGAGGAAGCCGCCATGCTCGACGGCGCCAAGCACCTGCGCATCTTCTTCCAGATCGTCCTGCCCAACGCCGCCGCACCTCTGGCCACCCTGGCCCTGCTGACCTTCATCGGCCAGTGGAACGAATACTTCTGGCCGCTGCTGGTGGGCCAGGACGAAAGCGTCCGTGTCCTCACCGTCGGCCTGGGCGTCTTCAAGTCCCAGTCCCCGCAGGGCGCCCCTGACTGGACCGGACTGATGGCCGCAACCCTGGTGGCCGCGATCCCGGTGCTGCTGCTGTTCATTGCCTTCGGCAAGAAGGTGGTCAACTCCATCGGCTTCTCCGGCATCAAGTAATCCCCTTCACTTTCACCCCTCCCCTGAAACACCCTCGAAAGGTTCATCATGAAGAAAACCATCGGCGCCGCAGCTGTCGCCGCAGCCATCGCGCTCTCCCTCTCGGCCTGCGGCGGCGGAAGTCCCGCCTCCAGCGAAGCCAAGGGCGAGATCAACTACTGGCTGTGGGACGCCAACCAGCTTCCCGCCTACCAGCAGTGCGCTGACGACTTCACCAAGGCCAACCCGGACATCAAGGTCAAGATCACCCAGCGCGGCTGGGACGACTACTGGACCACGCTCACCAACGGCTTCGTCGCCGGCACCGCCCCGGATGTCTTCACCAACCACCTCTCGAAGTACCCCGAGTACGCCGCAAAGAAGCAGCTCCTCTCCCTCGATGAGGCCGTCTCCAAGGACGGCATCAAGCTGGACAGCTACACCAAGGGCCTGCCCGAACTCTGGGTCGGCCAGGACGGCAAGCGCTACGGCCTGCCCAAGGACTGGGACACCGTAGGCCTGTTCTACAACACGGCCCTGACCGACTCCGCCGGCATCAGCGCCGAAGACATGGCCAGCCTGGACTGGAACCCCTCCGACGGCGGCAGCTACGAGAAGACCATTGCCCACCTGACCGTGGACAAGAATGGCGTGCGCGGCGACGAAGCAGGTTTCGACAAGAACAACGTGGCCACCTACGGCCTGGGCCTGGCAGGCAGCGGCTCCGGCCAGGGCCAGACCGAGTGGAGCTTCCTGAGCGCCACCACGGGATGGACCCACACAGACAAGAACCCCTGGGGCACCAAGTTCAACTACGACGACCCCAAGTTCCAGGAAACCATCGCCTGGTGGGCCGGCCTCGTCGAGAAGGGCTACATGCCCAAGCTGGAAACCACCGTCGGCGCCAGCCTTGCCGACAACTTTGGTGCCGGCAAGGCCGCCATCAACACCACCGGCGACTGGCTGATCGGCCAGTACCAGAGCTACAAGGGCGTGAAAACCGCGTTCGCGCCCACCCCCACGGGCCCCGACGGCAAGCGCGCGTCCATGTTCAACGGCCTGGCCGACTCCGTCTGGGCCGGCACCAAGAACCCGGCTGCATCGGTCAAGTGGGTTGAATACCTCGCCTCCACCGATTGCCAGGACGTCGTGGCCTCCAAGGCCGTAGTCTTCCCCGCCATCACCAGCTCCTCCGAGAAGGCAGCCGAGGCATTCAAGGCCAAGGGCACCGATGTCTCGGCCTTCACCACGCACGTCAAGGAAGGCACCACCTTCCTCTTCCCCATCGCGGACAAAGCGGCCAAAGTTGATGGCATCATGAAGCCTGCAATGGACGCCGTGCTCTCCGGCAAGAAGCCTGCCAGCTCCCTGACCGAAGCCAACAACCAGGTGAACGCCCTCTTCAAGTAGGCCGAACCTGACGTGGCTGCGTAAGTGGTCGCAGCCACAGCCCCGGGTGCCGCTGTTTCTTCCTCGCGAAGCAGCGGCATCCGGGGGAACCCAACTCAACATTTAGAATCCGACGGAGCAGCGCCACATACGCTCACCGCCACAACGAAAGAGAACGCCCTATGAATCCCCTGCACCTCCGCTCCGCCGGCACCAGCCTGGTGATCAGCTTCGACAGCGGGGAGGCCGAGGTCATTCACTGGGGCGCCGATCTGGGCGCTTCACTCCCTGATCTGGCCATCCTCGGCGAAGCTATCCCCAATTCAGCCATCGACGCCACCGTCCCTGCCGGGCTGCTGCCGCAGGCATCCTCCAGTTGGCGCGGACGCCCGGCACTGCGCGGGCACCGGATCGCCGACGGCGTTCCCGGCTACGACTTCTCCGTCCGCCTCCGCGCTTCGGCCGTCGAATTCGGCGGAAAATCCGCCGTCATTCTTCAGTCCGATCCTGATGCCGGCATCACCGTGGAGTCCACGCTGGAACTGCACGACGGCGGCCTGCTGGAAATGCGCCACACCGTCACCAACACCGGCACATCACCCTTTCAGCTCGACGAGCTGGCCACCGTGCTGCCGGTGGCTCCTGACGCCGTCGAACTCCTTGACCTGACCGGCCGCTGGTGCCGTGAACGCCACCCGCAGCGCCGGGCCATCCAGCAGGGCACCTGGGTGCGGACCGGCCGGCACGGACGCACCGGCCACGACTCCTCCCTGGTGCTGGCCGCCGGCACGGCAGGCTTCGGCAACCGCCACGGCAAAGTCTGGGCCACCCACCTCGCCTGGAGCGGCAACCACGAACAGTTCGCGGACAGCATCGGGGACGGACGTACCATGATCGGCGGCTCCGAGCTGCTGGGCCCGGCCGAAGTCGTGCTCCAGCCGAACGGCAGCTACACCACTCCCGCGCTTTTCGCGGCGTACTCGGACCGCGGCCTGGACGGCATCAGCGAAGCCTTCTACAGCTGGTTCAGGAACCGTCCGCACCACGTGCTGCCAGCGGCTTCAGCCAAGTCAGCAGCCGGCAAGGCCGGATCCGGCAAGGCCCGCCCGGTGGTGCTGAATGTCTGGGAAGCCGTCTACTTCAACCACAATCTCGACACGCTGATCGAACTGGCAGACTCCGCGGCGGACCTGGGCGTGGAGCGCTTTGTCCTCGACGACGGCTGGTTCCGCGGCCGCCGCAACGACCAGGCCGGACTGGGCGACTGGTACGTCGACGAAGGCCTGTGGCCCGACGGCCTGACCCCCCTGATCGATGCCGTCACCTCCCGGGGCATGGAGTTCGGCCTCTGGGTCGAGCCGGAGATGATCAACCTGGACTCCGACATCGCGCGCGCCCACCCGGACTGGATCGTCGGCCCCGCCGCGCTGTCGCACAAGGACGGCGGCCGGCTGCCGCTGACGTGGCGCCACCAGCACATCATTGACCTGGTCAACCCCGAGGCCTGGCAGTACATCTTCGACCGCATCGACGCCCTGCTCCGCGAGAACAACGTCAGCTACCTGAAGTGGGACCAGAACCGGGACCTGACCGAGCACGGCCACGCCGGACGATCCTCCGTCCACGAACAGACCCTGGCCGCCTACCGGCTGTTCGACGAACTCAAGAAGGCGCACCCGGGCATCGAGATTGAAAGCTGCTCCTCCGGCGGGGCACGCGTGGACCTGGGCATCCTGGAACGGACCGACCGGATCTGGGGCTCGGACTGCAACGACGCCCTGGAACGCCAGACCATCCAGCGCTGGACCGGGCTCGTGGTACCGCCGGAACTGGTGGGCGGCCACGTCGGCCCCACCACGTCCCACACCACGGCCCGCACGCACGACGTTTCGTTCCGCGCCCTCACTGCCCTGTTCGGCCACTTCGGCCTGGAATGGGACGTCCGCCAGGTGCACGGCGCCGAGCGGGAGGAGCTCAAGCGCTTCATCGGCATCTACAAGGAGCACCGCGGCCTCATCCACTCGGGCCGGATGGTCCACGCGGATGTGGCCGAGGATTCGCTGATGTTCCATGGTGTGGTTTCGCAGCATCCCGCCGCACCGGGTGAAACTGCCGCCCTGTTCACCTTGGTCAGCACCAGGACTGCTTTTGCCGAGCAGCCGGGACGCATCACCGTGCCGGGACTTGAACCGGAGGGCAACTACCGCGTGGAGGCCATCTTCCCGACGCCGGGCGACGCCGACTATGCGCACAACTTCACGCAGGTGCAGCCGCCGGCGTGGCTGGCCGCCGGAGCAGAAGCCAACGGCCGGTTCCTGGCCGAGGTGGGCCTGCCGATGCCCGTCCTCAACCCGGAGCACGCGCTGCTCCTGCGCTTCACCGCCGTGTAAGTCACCGCCGCGCGGGTCACGGCTTGGCCGTTTCACCCAAAAGCCTGCCGTCCGGGTAACCACCCGGCCGGCAGGCTTTTTGGCCCTCAGGCTCACTTAGCGGGCGTCGACCAGGACCACTTCGTACGTGCTTGCCCCTTGAACGCCGAACTTCGCGTTGACCACGGCGAGGGTATCGCCGAACAGGGCCGCCGTCGTCGGGATCTGGAAGTCAGCGCTGGTGATGACGTCCTTGACCTCGAAGGAATCCAGCCGGGAGTCCAGCCGGACGCGGCTCACCTGGTTGATCATGTTCTGCACGGCCCAGAGGGTGTTCCCCTTCACCACAATCCCGTCCACGTAAGGCAGGCTGTCGCCGGTGATGCCAGCACTGGCGCCCGAGTCCGGGTCCACCGTGTACAGGGCCTGGTTGGCGGTGTGTGCCACGATCAGTGTCCGGCCGCCCCGGACGGCCGCAATGCCGTTCAGGTTGAAGTCGGCGGGAGTCTCTGCAGCCGGGCCGGTCAGCGTGAGCGTCCTGACCTCGTCGCCCGGTTTGCCGTGGCGATCCACGGCGACGAAGTAGAGCTCGCCTTTCGCGGAGTTGGTGAACCAGGCGCCGTCGTCCGTCACCGCGACGTCGTTGATGAAGGCCGGCTCCCCGGTCAGCTGGTAGGTGGCCACAGTCTTCCGCGAGTCGGTGTCATAGACGTAGGCCTGGCCGCTGGTGCCGCCGGCAACGAAGAGCAGGCCGTTCTCCACGTCCGCTTTCATGCCAACCGCCATCCGGCCGTCCGGAACGTCGATGAAGAGCCTGGCGGTTCCGCGGCGGGTATCTCCGCGGTAGATGTCCCCCTTGAACAGGTCCCCGGCGAAAAAGGTGGTGCCCTCCCCCTCAGCAATGCCTTCGGCGGACGAGGCCCCCGGAAGCTCAATCACCTTGTCATCGCCCTTCGTGGTCGGCGGACCGGCAGACGCCACGGGTGCCGGAATGATGAGTGCTGCGAGGGCCACGAGTCCCACGGCGGCACGGCGAATTGTTTGTCCTGAATCCTCATTTTTCCGGCGCATGATGACGCTCTCTCCAGATCGGGCTTTCCGCGCGAGCTGACCGGTACGGGAGCTCCGCACGATGGTCCTTCAAGTGTAGGCACCGCCACAACGGGTGGCCAGAGGCGCAGGCTGGCCTACGCCCGCGTGCTGTGGCCGGCCCGCTCGGGCAGCTGTAAAGAACAGCGCGCACGGCGCGCATAGCGATAGATTGGCACACATGACTGAAGCCTCCCCCGCCACCGATGCCGGCCGCGGCACCATCCTGGTCCTCAACGGGCCCAACCTGAACCTGCTGGGAACCCGTGAGCCGGAGAAGTACGGCACGGCAACCCTGGCCGACGTCGAACAGCTCGCCAAGGACGCCGGGGTGGCCCACGGCGTGGAGGTTGAATGCTTCCAGTCCAACCACGAGGGTGCGCTGGTTGATGCGATCCACGCCGCGCGGGGCAGGGCCATCGGCATCGTCCTCAACGCCGGAGCGTACACGCACACGTCCGTGGCCATCCGCGATGCCATCTCCGCAGTGCAAGTACCGGCCGTGGAGGTTCACATCACCAACGTGCACGCCCGCGAGGAATTCCGGCACCACTCCTACCTCTCGGACATCAGCAAGGCCGTGATCGCCGGCGCCGGCGTCATGGGCTACCGCTTCGCCGTCGAATACCTCGCAGAGCTGCACGCCGGCAGGGCCTGAGATGCCATCCGCCGGTGCGGGAGGGCGGGCACGGCGGACTGGTACCGGAACTTCGGCACTGTCGACGCGCCGGGTGCCTCCCCTTGCTACGCCGAATGGTCGCTGGGAATCGAGGCAGGCCGCTGCGCCACCCTGCTGCCGTCCCTCGCCGGCATCGCCGCGGCCGAAGGCCGTCCGCATGCCCTGATCGAGGTGGGAGCGTCGGCCGGCCTGGCGCTGTTCCGGACAAATATGCCTACGAGTACGACAACGGCACGACCGTCA
Source organism: Arthrobacter sp. P4_H3 (assembly GCF_056400885.1). NCBI lineage: Bacteria > Bacillati > Actinomycetota > Actinomycetes > Micrococcales > Micrococcaceae > Arthrobacter > Arthrobacter sp. P4_H3. Next base: position 27,563 of record NZ_JBFUKK010000005.1, on the reverse strand, counting down.
CGCGGCTGGCTCCCGACCCCGATGCCCGGCCAGCGGCGGACGGCCCGCCTGTCCTGCGGTGCGCCGTGTCAGGTGCCGTCCCGCTGCCCACGGAACTCCCCGAGGTGGTGTGGCGGGCCGGAATCGACCTGAACCCCCTCGACGTCAGCAATCCCGACGACGTCGCCTGGCTGGAAGCCCTAGTCTGGCCCGAGCAGGACTTCCGCCGCGACCGGCTGCGCCGGGCCATCGCCGTAGCGCAGCAGGACCCGCCGCTCCGGGTGGCGGGTGACCTGAACGGACGGCAAGCCTTCAGAGCGACGCTCGGCAGGCTGGCGGCAGCCCGGCTATATCTGGAGGGCCGGCTATTTCTGGATGCACTGCCCGGACGACACGGCGCTGCTCAGCCCCGGTGCCTGTGCAGCGACCGGTCCAAGATCGTCCATGGTGATGGCAAAGCCCATGTCGGCATCCGAGGTGGCCTTGGCGAAGATCACACCGGCGACCAGGCCGTCGGTGGTCAGGAGCGGCCCGCCCGAGTTGCCCGGCTGGACATCGCCGGCAAGCCGGTAGACGTCTTCGGACGCCGCATTATTGCCGTAGATGTCCGGCACCAGGACGGTGGCGATGTCCTGCACTGTGGCCGGTTTGGACTGGAACGGCCCGCCATGCGGGTACCCGGCGAAAGCGGCCGGGCTGCCCGCAGGAAGGTCCGCACTCAGCTGGAGCGGGGACGACGGCAGGCCGTCAACGGCAAGGATGGCAAGGTCGTGCTGGCTGTCGAAGTAGACCACCCTGCCTGGCAGGGCCCCGCCGCCGGGGATCTCCACCACGGGCTGCGACACGCCCGCGACCACATGGGCATTGGTCACAACGCGTCCCGGTGACACCACGAAGCCGCTCCCGGTCTGGTTCTGGCCGCACTGGTAGGCGGTACCGGCGATTTTCAGGACCGACTCCCCCGCCCGGTTCAGGGCCGGAGTGTCGGTGTTCGCGTTGGGAACGGCCACCTGCCGGCCTTGGCCGAGACCCTCGATCAGCGTGGGAATGCCGTCACCGATCACTGTGGAGCGCAGCTGCGCCACGGCCGTTTTCACCGGCACGGGGGTGAGGCCGTCAATGAAGCGGATGACCTTGGACTCCGCCAGCTGCTGGGACACAAACGGAACGCCCAGCGCGCTGATGCTGAAGGACAGCATGGACATGACCAGTGCGGCAACCACCACGTTGACGCCGCCGCCCACCACACGGTCCATGGCCCGCAGCGGCTGGATCCGCACGGCACTGCGGATTTTGCGGCCGATCATGGTTCCCAGCGCATGCCCCAGGACCATCAGCACGACGGCGGTGGCCACAATCGCGGTGAGCCTCCAGCCGCTGTCCTCCACGAGGTCGCTGACGATGGGCACGGACACGAAGGCGGCCACGGCTCCGACAACAAACCCGGCGATGCCGCCAAGCGTCACCAGGAAGCCATTGCGAAGGCCATAGATCAGGTAGGACAGCAGCGTCAGGATCAACGCCAGGTCCAGGATGGTCAAGCCAAACACACGGGCTCCTCACGAAACAGGTAAGCCCCAATTCTAGTGGCGAAGCCTGACAGTTTGCCGACGACGGGCGGACCCCGGCGCATCCCGCCGGACGCTCCCAAACGCTCCGCAAAACCCTCCCAAAGCCCGCTCCGGTAGGCCCGGTTCGGCCCGGGAAGGGCCTCCAGGGCCCCGTTTCAGGCGTTTCACGTGCCAAGTACGTCACAGAAGCTTCAAAATTCTGAAACAATGGCTGAAGCGCCCCAGCCGACACATTTACTCAGGAGATTTCATGGACATCGAGGTATTGCGCCGCGCACCCCTATTTGCCACGCTCGACGACGAAGCATTCCGTCTGCTCACGGACGAACTCACAGAGGTGGACCTGTCACGCGGAGCATCGGTCTTCCGTGAAGGCGACCAGGGTGATCAGCTGTACTTCATCGTCTCCGGCAAGGTGAAGCTTGGCCGCACGTCCCCGGACGGACGCGAGTCCCTGCTGGCCATCCTCGGCCCGGGCGAGCTCTTCGGCGAAATGGCACTGTTTGACCCGAGCCCGCGCACGGCCACGGCAACTGCCGTCTCGGAAACACGCCTCGCCGGCCTGAAGAACGAAAGCCTCAACGCCCTGCTGCGCACCCGCCCGGAGGTCTCGGCCCAGCTGCTGCAGGCCCTGGCCCGCCGTCTGCGCCGCACCAACGATTCCCTTTCGGACCTCGTGTTCTCCGACGTTCCGGGCCGCGTGGCCAAGGCACTGCTGGACCTGGCCGACCGCTTCGGCCGCCCGGCAACCGACGGCGTCCTGGTGGCCCACGAGCTAACGCAGGAAGAACTGGCCCAGCTGGTGGGTGCGTCCCGCGAAACCGTGAACAAGGCCCTGGCCGAGTTCGTGCAGCGCGGCTGGCTCCGCCTCGAAGCCCGCGCCGTTGTGATCTTGGACATGCAGCGCCTCCGCCAGCGCTCCCGCTAGTTCCGGACGCGCAAAATACGCTGCGAACAATAATAAAGAATGGCGACACCCGGACCCGGTGTCGCCATTCTTATTGTGCGTCTTCAGGAAAATAGTGCGTCGTCAGCGCTCCCGCTGGGGCTCGCCGGCGACCGTCTTGGCGGCCTCGACTTCGAGCATCAGGGTGCCGTTTTCTTCGACCAGCTTCGGCTGGTACACGTGGGCCTTGCGCTTGTAGCTCAGGTACGCGATGCAGCCGTTGGCGGCAGCCATTTTCTCGAGCATGATTTCGGACCCGGGGACCAGCAGCTGGCCGAGCTTCAGGCCGATGGTGTTTTCCTGGCCCACTTCGTCGCCCAGGGCAGTGGTGTCACGTTCGGCGATGACCTTGCTGGCGCAGACCCAGCGGCCCCATACGCCTTTGCTTCCCAGCAGGGTAGGCTGCTGGTTCACGGGCACGGTGGCGGCAAAGTAGCGGGTGTTGAAGCGGCGGTGGGCGAAGTCCGGGCTGAGCCAGTTGACCAGCGGTTTGAGCAGGTCGGTGCGGATGGACAGGCCGCGCTTGGCCAGGACGTCAGTGAAGGATTTCTCCTGATTGGCCACGGCTTCGCGCGCGCGCATCCATTCCGGGGTGGACGTCGCTTCCACCGTGGTGGACAAGTCCGGGCCGGCCAGCAGGACGCCGGTCTCCTCGAAGAGTTCGCGGATGGCGCCCACCACGTAGCGGCGCGCCAGCCCGACGTCGTCCGTTCCCATCTGCTCCGCCCAATGCTGCGCGGTGGGGCCAAGCCAGCCCACGGCGTCGTCGTCGGACGCCTCGAGGGAGCCGCCGGGAAAGGCGAGCACACCGAGCGGGGAAGAACCCGGGCGGTAGCCCAGCCAGGTTTCCAGTCCTGTGGGCGCATCGCGCAACAGGACAACGGAGGAAGCGGGACGGGCGGCACGTGGTGTCCGCTCGCCGTGATCGAGCCAGCTTTGTGCTGCCCCCTCGAGATCGGGAGGCAGCACAAACAGGCGACGGGCTAACTGGGGCAAGGGAAGTGACCGGCCTTTAGCTAAATTCGGCGATCAGTTCGACTTCCACCGGCGAGTCCAGCGGCAGGACCGACACGCCGACGGCGGAGCGGGCGTGCTGGCCGGCGTCGCCCAGGACTTTGCCCAGGAGCTCCGACGCGCCGTTGATGACTCCCGGCTGGCCCGTAAAGGACGGATCGGAGGCCACAAAGCCAACCACCTTGACGATCCGGGTGATGCGGTCGAGGTCGCCGATCACGCTTTTGACGGCCGCCAGCGCGTTCACGGCGCAGACTGCGGCGAAGCGCTTGGCGTCTTCCGGAGACACTGTGGGCTCGTCCGCGAAGCCTTCAGTGCCCGTGGAAACCTTGCCCGTAGCTTCGAGTTTGCCGTTAATAAAGGGCAGCTGACCGGAGGTGTAAACGTGGTTCCCGGAGATGATGGCCGGAACGTAGGCAGCCACCGGGGCCGCGACCTCCGGAAGGGCCAGTCCCAGCTCGGCCAGGCGCTGTTCGACGGCGGATGCCGGCGCTCCGTTTTCCGCGCCGGAGGCCGGATTTTCGGCGTGGGCCGGGGTTTCCGGCGCCGTGCCTGCAGGGCTTGTCATAACTACTGCTTCTCCCTCTTGAGGTAGGCAACGAGGCCGTTGCCGTCAGGACCCGTGACGACCTGGACGAGCTCCCAGCCGTCCTCTCCCCACTGGTCCAGGATCTGCTTCGTGGCGTGAATAATGAGCGGAATCGTGGCGTACTCCCATTTGGTCATGAGCTAAAGACTAGTCCTTGCCGGTAAAGTGGAAAACATGGCGACTGGTAAGAACCCTTTATTCGACACGGCCACCACCCTCGGAAAGATCCTTGCTTTCCTTGGCGTGAGCGCGATTTGTGGTGTCCTGGTGGCAGGCCTGCTGGTCCCGGCGGCGGCTGTTTCCGGCAGCACAGCCAGCGGTTCCATCGAGTTCTTCGACACTCTCCCGGCAGAGCTGCAGGTAGATCCGCCCAGCCAGTCCACCAAGATCCTTGCCGCTGACGGCAGCCTGATCGCCAACCTTTATGCCGAAAACCGCACGCGTGTTTCGCTGGACCAGATGTCGCCATACATCAAGGACGCCGTGATCGCCATCGAGGACAGCCGCTTCTATGAGCACGGCGGTGTGGACACCACAGGCATCATGCGTGCGCTGGTCAGCACGGCCCGCGGCAACAAGCAGGGCGCGTCCACCATCACGCAGCAGTACGTAAACAACGTCATCAACGCGTCGCTCGAGGCCGAAGGCAACACCGAGGACATCAAGCTCAACGGCGTCAACAAGGGCGTGGGAGACAAGCTCCGCGAGATGAAGCTGGCCATCGCCCTGGAGAAGAAGTTCACCAAGGAGCAGATCCTTGAGGGCTACCTCAACATCGTGTTCTTCAACCGGGACGCCTACGGCATCGAAGCCGCGTCCAAGTTCTTCTTCAGCACTCCGGCCAAGGACCTCACGCTCCCCCAGGCCGCACTGCTGGCCGGCGTGGTGAACAGCCCGTCGTTCTACGACCCCACCACCAACCCGGACAACGCGAAGAACCGCCGCGACCAGGTGCTGAACGCCATGTATACCCAGGGCAAGATCAACCAGGCCGACTATGAGGCGGCTGTGGCCACACCGGTGGAAACCAAGGTCACCCCCGCCCGCCAGGGTTGCGCGTACGCCTCCACGGCCCCGTACTTCTGTGACTACGTCCTGCACCTGCTGCTGAACGACCCCGCCTACGGCGCCGATGCCACCGAGCGAGAGCGTAAGATCTTCCGCGGCGGCCTGACCATCACCACCACCCTTGACCCGAACGCCCAGAACGCGGCGCAGGCCCAGGTTGACGGTGCTGCCGGCGCCAACCCGGACAAGTGGGGCGCTTCCATGGTGTCGGTCCAACCGAACACCGGCAAGATCACCAATATGGCCCAAAACACGGTATGGCTGCCCTCGGACGGCAAATTCCAGGCCGAACAGAACTTCAACGTGGACACCCTCGACAAAGACGGCAACGACCTAAACGGCCTGGGCGGGTTCCAGCCCGGTTCCACCATGAAGCCGTTCACGTTTGCGGAGTGGCTCAATGAGGGCAAGTCCATGAACACCGTGGTCAACGGCGCCGTGCGGAAGTACCCGCTGAGCTACAAGTTCCGGAACAGCTGCGGCGTGACCACAGGCGCCTACAACTCTGCGGAAGCGGGCCTCGGCGCGGCGGATGACCTGCAAAACGCCGAGGAAGGCTACTACCGTCCGATGTCGGTGCTGCAGGGCCTTTACAACTCCATCAACACCATCACGTTCGCCTCGGCGGCACAGCTGGACTTCTGCGGAATCCAGAAGGTTGTTGACGCCGTAGGACTGCACTCCGGCCTGCCCCAGCGGGACGACACCGGCAAGGTGGTCGAGGCACAGCCGAAGATCAACATGTTCACGCTGGCCAACCTGCTCGGCTCCACGCAGACCTCGCCGCTGACCATGGCCAGCGCATTCGCCACGTTCTCCAATGACGGCAAGTACTGCGCTCCGATCGCCATCACCTCCATTACGGACCAGACCGGCGCGCAGCTGCCTGCCCAGTCCACCAACTGCCGGGACGCCCTCAAACCCGAAGTCGCGCGCGGCGTGAACTATGCGCTCCAGGAAGTGCTCAACCAGGGATCCGGTTCACTCATCCAGCCCCGGATTTCGACCAAAACCAGCTTCCCCATCGCGGCGAAGACCGGTACCTCCAACAACAACGGATCCACCTGGGTGGTGGGCCACACTACCGGCCTTGCCACAGCGGCCTGGTTCGGCGATCCCCTGGGTGACCAGAAGCGTGCGGGCCAGAACGTCACCATCAACGGCAAGTTCTACAAGGGCATCGACGGCTACATGATCGCCGGCCCGATGTTCTCCAACTTCATGTCCCAGGTGGCTCCGGCCTACGGAACCAACCCGTTCACGGCGCCGCCGTCCAACATGATCGGCGGGGCGCCCACCACCCGGCAGACCACACCGTCAACGCAGAGCACGGCGCCGGCACCCTCCACGCCTGCGCCGGAGCCCAGCAAGGACAACGGCAAGGGCAACGGGTAGCGCACTGATGGGGGACACAACGTCGCTGGTGAGCCGCGCCCGAAGCATCGGGCGCGGCTTTGCCGTCACCGCCGCGGCCGGCGCAGCCGTAGGACTGGCAACGGCGGGTTACGGACTGTGGGAAAAGAACCAGTTCGTCCTCCGTGAGGAAACCCTGCCCATCCTGCCCGCCGGATTCGGACCGTTCCGGATCCTGCACCTGAGTGACATCCACTTTGTCCCGGGGCAGGACCGGAAAGCCCAATGGCTGTCTTCGCTGGCAGAACTGGAACCGGACCTGGTGGTCAACACCGGCGACAACCTCAGCCACGTCAAGGCAATTGACCCGCTGCTGAAGGCACTGGCGCCGCTGCTGGAGTATCCGGGCGTATTCGTGCCGGGCTCCAACGACTACTTCGCGCCCACCATCAAGAACCCCGCCTCCTACTTGCTGGGTCCCTCAAAGGCCCAGAAGAAACCCGTGGAGCTTGACTGGCCGCGGCTGCGCTCCTACTTCGGGATGTCCGGCTGGGTGGACCTGACCAACCGCAACCAGTCCGTCGTGCTGAACGGCCTGCGCTTCGATTTCTCCGGGGTGGACGACCCCCACTTGAAGCTGGAGCGCTACGCAGGCTGGCCCCGCGGGACCAAGGGTCAGGACACCACCCCCCATCTTCGGGTGGCGGTCATCCACGCCCCGTACCAGCGCGTGCTGGACCACTTCACCGAGGACGGCGCGGACCTGCTGCTGGCTGGCCACACCCACGGCGGCCAGATCTGCGTGCCCGGATACGGCGCCCTGGTGGCCAACTGCGACATCCCCACGTGGCGCGCCAAGGGCCTCAACGACTGGGAGAGCAACGGAAGCACGACGCCGGTCAACGTCTCGGGCGGGATTGGCACCTCACGCTTCGCGCCCGTGCGCATCGCCTGCCGGCCTGAGGCCGTGCTGCTGACGCTGACCTCGCCCTGACGGGTTTCGACACGCTCAACCACGGGGCGGACCAGGCCTGACCGCGGCCCGGTCGTATTGCGAAACGCAATGACTGACCAAGATTCCCGCGCCGCCCGGAATCCTGTGAACCGTGTCACTGCATGGCCTAAGGTAGTTGCTAAAGGAAACTACATTCGCAGTTGAGCTTTAAGAAGCGGGCATGGCCAAGCAGACTCCATTCTTCACGTCAATCAGCCGACTCTATCCCCATGTGAAGCCGATCATCCCGCGGCTTTTTATGGGGCTTCTGTGCGCACTCCTGGCCAGCATCGTGGCGCTGGCCATCCCGCAGGTGCTGCGGGTGCTCATCAATGACTCCCTCCAGCCGGGCGGCGCAACGGACGCAGTCTGGATTGCCTCGCTCATCATCCTGGGCCTGGGCGTCGCCGAAGCCGGGCTTGTTGCCCTCCGCCGCCAGTTCGTCATCAACCCGGCAACCACCGTGGAAACGCGGATGCGGGTATCCCTCTACGGCCACCTCCAGGACCTGACGGTGTCCTTCCACGACCGCTGGGGCTCCGGGCAGCTGCTGTCCCGGGCAATGACGGACCTGAACTTCCTGCGGCGCTGGATGGCGTTCGGCGCCATCATGCTGGTGGTGACCACCCTGACGGTGGTGATCGGCGTCGTCGTGATGTTTTCCATGAGCTGGCAGCTGGCACTGATCTTCCTGGCCGCCGCGGCGCCCATCATGATCTACGGTTTCCGGTTCCGGACGCGCTTCAGCAAGGTGGCCCGTCGGAGCCAGGACCAGGCCGGCGACCTCGCCACCACCGTGGAGGAATCAGTGCACGGCATCCGGGTGCTGAAGGCGTTCGGCCGCAGCCGCGAAGCCTTGGAAAGCTTCAACGAGCAGGCCGAGGAACTGCGGCAGACCGAGATCGCGAAGGCCAAGCACCTCGCGACCTTCAGCATGGTGGTCACCCTCCTCCCGGAACTCGCGCTGGGCGCCGGGCTGGTGGTGGGCGTCATGCTGGCCGCGGACGGCCAGCTCAGCATCGGCTCCCTGGTGGCGTTCTTCGCCACCGCTGCCGTCATCGCCGCTCCGGTGGAATTCTGCGGCATGCTGCTGGCCATGGCGCTGACGGCCAAAACGGCCATTGACCGGCACTTTGAGGTCATGGACGCGGCCAACACCATCACCAGCCCTGAGCAGCCCCGGAATCCTGCGCGGCTCAAGGGGGCCCTCAGTTTCAACTCCGCCACGTTCGCGTTCGAGGACGCTCCGGACAAACCCATCCTCAAGGAAGTCAGCCTGGCCATCCGGCCCGGCGAAACCATGGCACTGGTGGGCATCACCGGCAGCGGCAAGAGCGCGCTGCTCCAGCTGGTCCCCCGGCTTTATGACGTCACCGCCGGCTCCATCACCATCGACGGCGTGGACCTGCGCGAGTTCTCCGTGGAGGAACTGCGCACGGAGGTGGGCGTCGCGTTCGAAGACACCACGCTGTTTTCCAATTCCGTCCGGGACAACGTCCTGCTTGGCGCAAGGGAGCGGAGCGAGGAAACGCTGGAGGAAGCCCTCGACGTTGCCCAGGCACACTTTGCCTACTCCCTCCCCGAGGGCCTGGACACCCTGATCGGCGAGGAAGGGCTCAGCCTTTCCGGCGGCCAGCGGCAGCGCATTGCCCTGGCCCGCGCCATCGCCGCCAAGCCCAAGGTGCTGGTTTTGGACGATCCCCTGTCCGCCCTGGACGTCAACACCGAGGAACTCGTCGAAGCGAGGCTGCGCGAAGTCCTGGCCGACACCACCACACTCATCGTCGCCCACCGGCCGTCCACCGTGGCGCTGGCCGACCGGGTGGCGCTGCTCGAGGAAGGGCGGATCGCCGCCGTCGGAACCCATGCGGAACTGCTGGCGCACAACGAGCACTACCGCTACGTGATTGCCAGCCTGGAAACCGGGCCCAGGGACCTGGATTCCGAACTGTCGGACCTCTCAGAATTAAGGGACGAGTCCGAGGAGATTTCGCGATGAGCACCGCAACGTTCGGCACCGCCAACGAGGACAACGCCCACCTGACCAAAAGCGAAAGCAAGACCGTCCGACGGCGCTCGCTCGCCTTGCTCGGGTCCCTGATCCGTCCGGTCCGGCTGAGGTTCTGGCTCACCATCGCCATGGTGGTCCTCTCGCAGGCCGCCCGGGTCGCCGGACCGGCGCTGATCGCCTTCGGCATCGACCACGCCCTGCCGGCGCTCCGGGCCGGTGACAACGTGCCGCTGGTGCTCACCGGCGTCGCGTACCTGGCCGCGGCGATCGCCACCGCCGGCCTCACCGCCCTGTACGTGACCTCGACGGCCAAACTGAGCCAGGCGATGCTGCTGGACCTGCGGGTCCGCGTCTTCCGGCACACCCAGCGGCTCAGCCTTGAATTCCATGAGAAGTACACGTCCGGCCGCATCATTGCCCGGCAGACCTCGGACCTCGAAGCACTGCGTGAGCTCCTGGACTCCGGCGTCAGTTCGCTGGCCTCGGGGATGCTTTTTATGGTGTTCACCGCCATCACGGTGTTCGCCCTGGACTGGCGCAGCGGCCTCATTGTGCTGGCCGCCGGCGTTCCCATGTTCTTCCTGGCCCGCTGGTACCAGAAGCACTCCCAGATTGCCTTCCGCGAATCCCGTGTGGTGTCCGCGCGCCTGATCGTGCACTTCGTGGAAACCATGACCGGCATCCGGGCAGTCAAGGCGTTCCGCAAGGAGCGCGAAAACGCAGCCCGCTACGGCGAACTGTCCGAGGACTACCGAAAGGTCACCGTCCGGTCGATCAACCTCAACGGCGTCTTCCAGCCGGGGCTGGTGCTGATCGGCAACGTCTGCGTCGCTGTGGTGCTGCTCTTCGGCGGTTTCCGGGTGCTGGGCGGGGAGCTCGCCGTCGGCGTGCTGTTGGCCCTGATCCTGTCCACCAAGCGCTTTTTCCAGCCCGTGGACCAGATGGCCATGTTCTATAACTCCTTCCAGAGCGCCCAGGCGGCCTTGGAGAAGGTCTCCGGCCTCCTGGAGGAGGTGCCCACTGTAAGGCCCCCGAAGAACCCCGTAGCGCTCCCCGATGCCCGCGGTACCATCGCCTTCAACGGGGTGGCGTTCCGGTACGGCGACGGCCCCGTGATCATTCCGACGCTTGACCTGCACATCCCGGCCGGGCAGATCGTTGCCCTGGTGGGCCAGACCGGCGCCGGCAAGTCCACGCTGGCCAAGCTGATCGCCCGCTTCTACGACGTGTCCGAGGGCTCGGTGACCCTGGACGGCGTGGACCTCCGGAGCCTCACCACGCCGGACCTGCGGCGGAACGTGGTGATGGTGACCCAGGAGGCCTTCCTGTTCAGCGGGTCCGTGGCGGACAACATTGCGCTCGGCCGTCCGGAGGCGTCCCGGGAGGAAATCGAGGAAGCCGCGCGGGCGGTGGGCGCCGAGGAATTCATCAGGGAACTGCCGGAAGGCTTCGACACCGACGTGAACAAGCGCGGCGGGCGTGTCTCCGCCGGCCAGCGCCAGCTCATCAGCTTTGCCCGGGCCTTCCTGGCCCGGCCGGCGGTGCTCATCCTCGACGAGGCCACGTCCTCCCTGGACATCCCCTCGGAGCGCCTGGTCCAGCACGGTCTCGCCAGCCTCCTGGCGGGCGTGGCGGGGCACGACGCCGGGCGCACGGCGCTGATCATCGCCCACCGCCTGTCCACGGTGGAGACCGCGGACCGTGTGCTGGTGGTTCATGACGGCCGGGTCGTGGAGGACGGCACGCCGGAGGAGCTGATCGGCGGGGGCGGGCGGTTCGCGCAGCTGCACGGGGCGTGGAAGGACTCGCTCGTCTAGAACTGATTCGGCGCTGGTGGGAGAGCCAATCAGGCGTCGATTTCACATGGGGGCCGGAATCGGATACTCTTGTGAAGTTGCTTTTGCAGCAACGGATCGGGATGTGGCGCAGCTTGGTAGCGCGCGTCGTTCGGGACGACGAGGTCGCAGGTTCAAATCCTGTCATCCCGACCAAAAGCAAAGAGGGTCTTCCATTCGGAAGGCCCTCTTTGCTTTGTCCTGCCGCCCCGCCGGGCCCGGTGTCAGAGGCTGTCGAATGTGGTTCTCTGGCCGGCCTGGCCGTCGCCCAGCAGGGGAATCCCGGGCCGGTTGGAGCCGTCATCCTCCCGGTAGTCCCCTCGCGTGTCGTAGGTCTGGACCTGGTTGAGGTACCGGTGCCGGAGCCGCAGCCCGTAGCCCGTAGCCAAAGAGCACCAGGGTCTCCAGCAGCGCCGCGATGCCAACGACGCCCCACACCAGCGTTCCGGCGTCGGCCGTCCCGGCGAACACGGCGAAGATCGCGGACCCGGCCACAGCGGCCACGATCAGTGATGTCCCCGCTATGGTCCACACGGCGTAGGCACGCTTCAAGTCATTCGATTCCCTGCGCTTCATGACACTCCCCCTGCGTCGTTTGGGTAAAAAAATGGCTCCGGGACATGGTTCGCGCATGTCCCGGAGCCTGCGTTCCCTTGCGGGAGGTACGGCAGCTGCCTACATCGGGTCCGGCCAGTTGCCAATGGAAGCCTGGAACGACATGGGATCCGGCCAGTTGCCGATCGCCTGCATGGGATCGGGCCAGTTGCCGATGGCCGTCGTAGTGCTTCCCAGCTGATCCGCCCAGTTACCGACGGGACCTGCAGACAACACTGCGGGGGCCGCCGCTGAAAACGCCAGTGCGCCTGCCAAAGCGGCGGCGGCTGCGATCTTCTTCAACATTAGGTTTCCTCAATACGAGTCGGATTCGTTACAAAGTCAGCACTGCCCTTGTTGACATACATTGTAAAATGTTTTCCACAGAGACTGTCAAGCATTTGGTATAAAGACTGTCCGGAATAAGGAGGAAACCCGTGGGGAACGGATTCGGGGAGAAGCTCCGCGCCGAACGACTCGAACGTGGGTTGACGCAAGCAGAACTGGGAAAGGACCTCTATTCTCCCAGCTACATCTCCCTCTTGGAAACAGGTCGGCGTGAACCAACCGCCGATGTTATAGAAGAGTTAGCACGCAGGCTTGAACTCGCCCCCAAAGCGTTGGAGGCCTGGAGCCAGCCCATCTCGGTCAGCGACGCCGAGTACGTACTGGCGGGGCTCTACGCACGCCAGGCCTGGGATCTCCGGGATTACCCGCTCGCTGCGGCCCACGCCGCCACCGCCGCCCAGATAGCCCTCGAGGGCAAGAACACCAGCGCCTGGTGGAACATGACCTACATGCAGGCGGAATGCCTCATGAAGCAGGGCCAGCTGCAGGAATGCCAGAACATCATGCTGCACCTCCTCGAACACCCCATGGCCACTGAGTCCGCCGGCCTGGGGGTGCGCGCCCGGCAGATGCTCGCCGCGGTGTGCCACGGGCAGGGCCAGCTGGCCACCGCCGTCGAACATGCCCAAAAGGCCGTGGAACTGTGCTCCCAGCTGCCGAAGGGGTCAACGCTGATCATCGGTGCACTGCGCGCGCTGATCGGCGCCCTGGCCGAAAGCGGGCGGCTGGACGAAGCCTGGACCTACTGCCAGGCCATGAACGACCAGATGGACGACCAGTCCATCTCGCAGCTCGCAGGCGAAGTGGCCTGGGTGATCGGCAATGTGGCCTTTATGCGGCATGACTATCCCGAAGGCATCAAGTACCACGAGCGGGCCGCCAAACTGCTCTCGCCGGCCAATGACATCGAGCTCTGGGCCCGCTTCAACAAGGCCTCCGCCGCCGTCCGGCTCTCGTCCGGCATCGTGGAACCGGAAACCCTCTCCGCGATCGAGCGCGCCGAACTGGCACTGTCCATCGTGGGCGGAAACAAAACGGACCAGCTGGAGGTGGCGTTCATCCGCGCACGCTGGCTGTACCTCACCGGTGACATCCCTGCCGCGGTGGAGAAGCTACGCGAGATACATGCCGAGCGCAAGGCCCTGGCCCGTCACACCGCAGGCGAAGTGTCGCTCCTGCTGGGGAAGTCGCTCAAGGCCGCCGGGGAGTCCGAGGAGGCGCTGGTGCTCCTCGAAGAGGCCCAGAAGGAATTCAGTGCCGCCGGCGCCTCCGACCGCGTGCAGCAGGCCATGGACGCCGTGCTGGAAATCAAACTGGCCCAGCGGCGCGCTGCCGCGGCCGAAGCCGCGGCAGAGGCCAGCTAAGCGGGTCCGTTAGGCGAACCTGTCAGACGAACGTGAGCCCGGTGAGTTTTTCGTACGCCTCGACGTAGCGGCCGCGCGTCCGGCTCACCACGTCCTCCGGCAGGGCTGGCGGCGGCACATCCGAGGCCCGGTCCCAGCCGGACTCGGCGGACGTCAGCCAGTCGCGGACGTACTGCTTGTCGTAGGAGGGCTGTGACTTGCCCGGCTCGTAGGTGGCCGCATCCCAGAACCGCGACGAGTCCGGGGTCAGGACCTCATCACCCAGGGTGATGACGCCGGTGGCCACGTCGAAGCCGAACTCCACTTTGGTGTCCGCCAGGATGATGCCGCGTTCACGGGCAATTTCCTCGGCCCTGGTGTAGATCTTCAATGTCAGCTCACGCAGGCGCGCGGCAACGTCGTCGCCAACAAGGCCCACTACGGCGTCATAGGTGATGTTTTCGTCGTGCTCCCCCACCTCCGCCTTGGCGGACGGCGTGAAGATGGCCTTATCGAGGCGTGAACCGTCCACCAGGCCCTCCGGCAGCGGAATGCTGCACACAGTGCGGGACTGCTGGTACTCCAGGAGTCCGGAACCGGTGAGGTAGCCGCGGGCGATGCACTCCACCGGGAACATATCCAGCTTCTTGCAGATCATGGCGCGGCCCTCGACCGCAGCAGGAACGCCGTCCTGCACGGTCGATGCCAGCACGTGGTGCTCCACGCCCAGCTGCCCGAACCACCACAGGCTGAGCTGGGTGAGGATGCGGCCCTTGTCCGGGATCTCGCTCGACAGCACGTGGTCGTAGGCGCTGATGCGGTCGCTGGCCACTACCAGGATGCAGTCCTGGCCGAACTTCGCTGTGAGGGAATCGTCCGCCGGAACGTACAGGTCCCGGACTTTCCCGGAGTACACGTGGCGCCAGCCCGGCAGGTCCAGCGTTTCGGTGTCGAGGCCTGCTTTGGGAGCCGCGTCCGGCTGGGAATTCTCAGTCATGCTATGCCTTTGCCTTCGTCACGGGCAGCGTTCCGGTGGCCGGGGACGTTACCTTGATTTCGCCGCGCGCCGCCTTCCGCCCGATATCGGTGCGGAACTGTCCGCCTTCAAGCTGCACCAGCTCCACGCCGTCGTACGCCCGTTCCCGGGCCTCCACGAGGTCGGTTCCCAGCGCCACCACGGCGAGCACGCGGCCGCCGGCGGACACTACCTTGCCTTCCTCATCCAGCTTGGTGCCGGCGTGGATCACGTGCACGCCCTCCAGCTCATCAACCTTCTTGAGCCCGCGGATGCGGTCCCCGGTCCGCGGGGTGTCCGGGTAGTTTTCGGAGGCCACCACGACGGCGACTGCTGTGTCCTTGGACCAGCGCAGCTCTTCCGCCTTGTCCAGTTCGCCCTTGGCGGCTGCCAGCAGCAGCGAGCCGAGCGGGGTCTTTAGCCGGGCCAGGACGGCCTGGGTTTCGGGATCGCCGAAGCGGACGTTGAACTCGATGACGCGGGTACCGCGCTTGGTCAGGGCAAGGCCCACGAACAGCACGCCGACGAACGGGGTGCCGCGGTGCGCCATCTCATTGACCGTGGGCTGGGCCACGCGGTCAATGACCTCCTGGACCAGGCCCTCCGGAGCCCACTCCAGCGGGGTGTACGCGCCCATGCCGCCGGTGTTGGGGCCCTCGTCATTGTCGAAGATGCGCTTGAAGTCCTGCGCCGGGGAGAGCGCCACGGTGTTGCGGCCGTCGCACAGGACGAACACGGAAACCTCGGGGCCATCCAGGAACTCCTCGATGACCACGGAGCCGCCCACGTCAAAGCAGGTCTGGGCGTGGGCCAGGGCTTCGTCCCGGTTCCTGGTGACCACAACGCCCTTGCCCGCCGCGAGGCCGTCGTCCTTCACCACGTATGGGGCGCCGAAGGTGTCCAGAGCATCGGCGGCTTCCTCGGCGTTGCTGGCGACGCGCGCCATGGCCGTCGGAACGCCGGCCTCGGCCATGACCTGCTTGGCGAAGGCCTTGGAGGCCTCGAGCTGGGCGGCGGCCTTGCTGGGCCCGAACACCGGGATCCCGGCTGCACGGACGGCGTCGGACACTCCAGCCGCCAGGGGCGCCTCGGGACCAACCACCACCAGGTCCACCGTCAGCTTGGTGGCCAGGGCGGCAACAGCGTCCGGGTCATTGGCGTCGATGGCGTGCGTGGGGACCAGTTTGCCGATGCCCGCATTGCCCGGAGCCGCATGGACTTCCGAAACGTTGGGGTCTGCAAGCAGGGAACGGACAATGGCGTGTTCGCGGCCACCAGGGCCAATGACTAGTACCTTCACAGTCTCCAAGGGTACTTTGTGCACCCGGTCCGGTCCTAAGCCGTGACCTGCCCCATCAATCCTTAAAGCCGGCAGCTACGAACCCCCGGCATGAAGAAGCTCACGAACTGGCTCAAGGGCCCCACCGCGCTGGCCGCTTTGGCAGGCGTGGCCGCGGCCGCCGTCGTCCTTTCCGTTGCGGAACTGATCGGCGCCTTCTTCACGGCGCGGGCAACGCCGCTCATTGCCCTCGGCTCCACCTTCATCGACTTCACACCGCCAGGGCTGAAGGATTTTGCGATCGCGACGTTTGGCACCAATGACAAGGCGGCACTCTTCGCGGGCATGGGGCTGACCATCCTCCTGCTGGCCTGTGTGCTGGGCGTTGTGGCCTACCGGAAGTGGGCGCTGGGCGTGGCCGGCGTCCTGCTGATGGGCGCGGTCATTGTTGCCAGCGTGGTCACCCGGGCCAGCGTGAAGCCGCTGGACGCCATCCCCTCGCTGATCGGCACCGTGGCCGGGCTGGTGGTGCTGCGCCTGCTGATGACGCGGCTGTGGCGGATGCACCCCTGGCCTGGAGTCGCCGCCGATGTGGCAGCCAAGGACACCGAACGTCCGGCCACAACGCGCCGTGCCTTCTTCGCCGCGTCCGGGATTACTGCTGCGGCGGCGGCCATCGCGGCCACCGGGGGCCGCTTGCTCAGCGCGGCACGCAGCAACGTGGCCCAGGCCCGCGAATCGCTCCAGCTGCCTTCGCCGGCCAGGGCCGCCCCAGCCGTCCCGGCCGGCGTGCAGTCAGCCGCTCAGGGCGTCACGCCGTGGGTCACTCCCAACAATGAGTTCTACCGGATCGACACCGCCCTGAGCGTGCCGGAGATCAACGCCCAGGACTGGGAGCTCCGCGTCCACGGCCTGGTGGAGCAGGAAGTCACGCTGACCTTCCAGGACCTGCTTGACGCCGAGCTGATCGAGTCACATGTGACCCTGACCTGTGTGTCGAATCCCGTCGGCGGAAACCTCGCCGGCAACGCCAAATGGCTGGGTCTGCCCCTCCGCGAGGTCCTCAAGATGGCCCGCCCCAAGGATGGCGCGGACATGGTGCTGTCCACCTCCGAGGATGGCTTCAGCGCGTCGACTCCGCTCGAGGTGCTGCAGGACGACCGGGACGCCATGCTGGCGATCGGCATGAACGGCGAGCCCCTGCCGCTGGAACACGGCTACCCCGTGCGCATGGTGGTCCCGGGCCTGTACGGCTTTGTCTCCGCCACCAAGTGGGTTGTGGACCTGGAGGTCACCCGCTTCGCCGACAGCAAGGCGTACTGGACGGACCGCGGCTGGTCCGAGCGCGGCCCCATCAAGACCATGGCCCGGGTGGAGGTGCCCAAATCCTTCGCGCAGGTCCCGGCCGGCAAGGTCGCCATCGGCGGTACGGCGTGGGCGCAGACCCGGGGGATCACCAAGGTCGAAGTGCAGATCGACAACGGCCCCTGGACCGAGGCGATGCTGTCCACGGAAGCCTCCGTGGTCACGTGGCGCCAGTGGTCGTTCGAATGGGACGCCACGCCCGGGCCGCACTACATCAAGGCCCGCGCCACCGACGGCACCGGCGAGGTCCAGACGGACAAGCGCGCCGATCCCGTGCCCGACGGCGCTTCCGGCTGGCAGTCAGTCATGGTGACGGTGCAATAGCCCGGGAACGGCCCCGGATTGCCTGGGTTTCCGGCACCTGCACCATAGACTTTAGCCATGCCAGAAAATCCGCATGCCACATTCACAGTGGAGTCCGCCGTCGAACTGGCAGTCGTGGAACGAAGCGGTTTCGTCGAATCCCGGCACATCGGCTCAGCCGTGGTCCTCGCCGCCGACGGAACGGTCGTCACGCAGCTCGGCGACATCACCACCCCCATCTACGCCCGCTCTGCGCTGAAGCCGCTACAGGCCCTGGCGGCCATGCAGGCCGGCGTCCCACTGCGCGGCGCCCAGGTTGCCCTGGCCTGCGCCAGCCACACCGGGTCGCTGGACCACATGGATGTGGTGGAGGGGATGCTCAAGGCCGCCGGCGTCAAGGAAGAGCAGCTGCAGTGCCCCACCGCCTGGCCGCAGGACGAGAACGCCCGCCACTGGCTGATCCGGTCGGAGCAGGGCCGGTCCAAGCTCGCGTTCAACTGCTCGGGCAAACATGCGGCGTTCCTGTGGGCATGCACGGAGAACGGCTGGGACACGCACAGCTACCTTGAGCCCAACCATCCGCTGCAGCAGCGCGTCCGGTCCGCGATCGAGGAGTACGCCGGCGAGCGGATTGCACACCTGGGCATCGACGGCTGCGGCGCTCCCGTAGCGGCCATCTCCCTGACAGGGCTGGCACGGGCCTTCTCCCGGCTGGCCAAGGCTCCCGGGGACAAGAATTCGAACGCGCGTGCCGCCACCATCGCCACGTCCATGCTTGACTATCCGTGGGCCGTCCAGGGCAAGGGCGAGCCCAACACCATCGTGATGGACGAACTGGAGATCATTGCCAAGATCGGCGCCGAAGGCGTGCTGGCCATGGCCACCGCCACCGGCGTTTCCGTGGCCATCAAGGTCCTGGACGGAAACCTGCGCGCCACCACCCTGGTAGGACTCACCCTGCTGGCTGCCTCCGGCGCGGTGGACATCCCGGGCGTCTCCAGCGTGCTGGAAAAAGTCGTGGAGCCCGTGCTCGGCGGAGGACGGCCCGTGGGCAAGATCCGGCTCGGCCACGCCGTCTCGGCGCTGCTGGACTGACATGGCAATTTCACGCCGACGCATCGATATCGACGAGGGCCGCGCCGCGCTGGCCGCCTGGCTGGACGCGGGCGTTCCGGCGTCGGGCGTTCCGGCGTCGGGCGTTCCGCGTGCGGTGACCGCGACGGCGGTGCGCTACTCCCTGGAAGAAGTCACCGCGAGGGCGCCGGGCAACTCCGTCGAGGTGCGCGTTCCGCCGTTCGGCGTCACGCAGTGCGTGGAGGGCCCGCGCCATACGCGCGGGACTCCCCCGAACGTCATAGAGTGCGACGCCGCCACCTGGCTGGCGATGGTCACCGGCCGGTTGAGCTGGTCGGACGCCGTGGCGTCCGGGAAGGTAGCCGCGTCGGGACTGCGTGCGGACCTGTCGGAGCTGCTCCCGCTGTAGCCCCCCTTGGCCCGGCCAGCCCGAACATCCTAGCGGATGGCCGGAACCTCCGCAGCCGGGTGCGGGACGGTGTTCTGGAGCCTGGTGGACAGCGCAATCACCACGGCCAGGACAAACGCCAGCACCGCGATCAGCAGGGACATGATTGCCACGTGTCCGTAGCCGTCGATCCGTGGATCAAGGAACGGGTAGGGGTACCAGTCCGCGAAAGGACCGCGGAGCAGGCTGTACGCCAGGTATGCCAGCGGGAAAGCCAGCCAGATCAGGGATTCCCTGAGCGAGATCCGTTTCCGGGGAAGGTCCACGAGCCAGTCGATCACGATCACGGTGGGCATGGTGTAGTGCAGCACCACGTTAATCCAGGGGACCGCCGTGTCCACTTCGATATTGCTCAGCAGCAGGCTGTAGGTGATCCCGGTGATGGTCATATACATGGTGGCCGCGCCGCGCAACAGCTCCAGCCACCGGGTGGTCCGGCCCTGCCAGGCGTACCAGCCCGCGATGCCGAACGTTGCGGTGGCGATGATGTTCGACTCGACAGTGAAGAAGCTGAAGAAGTTCAGCGGCCGGTAGTTGTCGATGTTCTGGAGGTTGTACGTGAACTGTCCCACGAGCGCGGCCAGGCAAAGCGCCGCGAAGAAAAACCTGAATAGTGCAAGCCCCCTGTTTGCAGTCATGAGGAAATCCTAGGCGACGCGGCCGGCTCAGGCTCAGCAACGCGCAGCCCCGCCCCGGTGATTTCCGGGGCGGGGCTGCGTTTGTGCCGGTTCTGAATTTTTCCGGTTGCGCGGGGTGCGCTGTTTTGGGGCGTTCCGCTATTCGTGGTTGATGGCGGCCGAGCTGCGCTCCGGCGGCCCGGCGTGGGCGCCGGCGGGCCGGCTCATCTGGAATCCGGGAATGTCCTCAGGGTTGGGACCGCCGCGGAATTTGGGCGACGGCGCCCCTCCGCCGCTGATCCGCTCGAGTTCCTGGTCCTCGAAGTCATCCTCGACGCCGAGCATGATGGCTGAGTCGTGGTTGGTGATTTCGCCCCGGAATGCACGGACCATGACGCTGCGGTCGAACTGGCCCTCCCATTTGGAGACCACGAAGGTGGCCACGCAGTTGCCCAGCAGGTTGACCACGACCCGCATGGAGTCCATCAGGCGGTCCGCACCGAGGAGCAGGGCCACGCCGGCAACCGGGAAGATCCCGAGGGCGGCCGCGGTGGCGGACAGCGCAAGGAACGAGGAGCCGGGAACACCGGCCATGCCCTTGGAGGTCAGGAGCAGGACACCGAGCGCAGCCAGCTGCTGGCCGAGGTCCAGGTGGTGGCCGAAGGCCTGCGCCAGGAAGAGCAGGGAGATCGAAAGGTAGATCGCGGCGCCGTCAAGGTTGAACGAATAGCCGGTGGGAACCACCAGGCCGGTGGTGGCCCGTGAGCAGCCGGCGTTGGTCAGCTTGGTCATGATGCGCGGCATCACAGCCTCGGTGGAGGCGGTGCCGAGCGCCAGCAGGAACTCCTCGCGGGTGTACTTCAGGAAGTGCCAGAGCGGGACGCGGGCAAAACCCCAGGCCACGAGGAACAGCAGTGCGATGAAGACGACGGCGGCACCGTAGCAGGCGGCAATCAGCTTGGCGTAGGTGCCGAGCGTACCCAGGCCGTACTGGCCGATGATGAACGCCATGGCACCGAAGGCACCGATGGGCGCCACCTTCATGATCCAGGACATGATCTTGAAGATGAGCTCCAGGACGGTCTCCATGAGGCTGATGACCGGCATGCAGCGCTCGCGTCCGATGACCACGATGGCTGCGCCGAAGAACACCGAGAAGAACAGGACCTGCAGCAGGCTGTTGCTGGCGAAGGCGCCGATCACGCTGGTGGGGATGATGTCCAGGATGAAGGACGCCGCATCCTTGGCCACGGCATGGCCGGTCTTGGCGTCCACGGCTTCCTGGGACAGCGTGCTCGGGTCAATGTTCAGCCCGGCACCGGGCTGGACGATGTTGCCTACGATCAGGCCGAAAACCAGAGCGAAAAGCGTGGCCGCGGTGAAGTAGAGAAGGGCTTTGACTCCGACCCTTCCGACCGCCTTGACGTCGCCTACGGCCGAGATGCCGGTGACAATCACCAGGAAAATCAGCGGCGCGATGATCATCTTGATGAGCTGGATAAATCCATCACCGAGAGGCCTCAGCTGCGAGCCGAGGTCCGGCCAGAAATGTCCGATAAGAACACCTGCCACGACGGCGATCAGAATTTGGAAGAAGAGCGACCTATACAGGGGCTTCTTCTTCTGCGGGGCCGAACTCGCCTTCAGCGCCGCGGAATCTGGGATCTTCATTGATCTGTACCTATCAATCGGGAACAGCCCCGGAGATCGGGGTCTGTTTCCAAAGTAACCCCGCTCACATTATTCCGCAAGGGGAAATTGAGTTTTCACAATGTGGAAAACAAGAGGAAGTTGCGAAAGTCTTGCTGCGTCCCCGTTTTCGAGTTTTTGTCCACATCGAGGGACTTGAAAGCGCCTGAAGTCACGTCATCTGGACAAAAACTCCCTAGCGCCGCCAGCCCTGCTTGCGGAGTGTCTGCGTCACCCTTGACGCCACCCACTCGGGACCCCGCTCCATGTCGATCCTGTTGATCCTGACCTGCCGCCAGCCCGCGTCCGCAACGCGCTGATCCCGGTATGCGTCCATGGCCTGCTGCTCCGGGTCCAGATGATGCAGGCCCTCGTATTCGACGCAGGTCCGGTACCGCGCGTTGCCTAAGTCCGTCCAGACCGGCCTGCCCAGGGCATCGTCCACGCGGCAGTTGGGGGTGAACTCCGGAAGACCCGCGCCGTGGAGCATCAGGCGAAGTCTGCTTTCGGGCGGCGAATCGACGCCGACGCGCAGCAGGTCCAGGGCAAGCCGGGCCTTACGGACACCGTGGATGCCGTTGGCGTTGTCCACGAACTTCCGGAGTTCAGCCAGCGGCACCATGGCAACTTTTGGCGGACCGAACAACCTGGCGTGTTCGCTGACGATGGCGTCGCCCGCCACCACCAGGTCATCCAAGGGCAGCAGTGAGCCAAGATCCACCCAGGTCCGGGCAACAGACGTAAGTCTCAGCCCATCGATTTCGACGACGTCGCCATCGCGGATCCTGAGCCGGTGTCCCGCCACTCCCTTGCGCCGGGGCAGCGTTCCGCCGCCCCGGCGCGAAAGGTGCAGGAAGCGCCCGGGCTCGCGGAAGTGCGGGCCGGTTTTCTTACCCCAGGGAACAGGTTCGACGACGGCGGTCACCGGGCCGCCGCCGTCGGGCCGGAATTCCGCCCACGGCGGCAGCGGAACGCCGTGGATCTCAGCAGCGCTGACAAGGCTGCAGAAGGTAACCGCGTCCAACCGGGTGTGGGACCGGACGAGCGCCGCGAGGTCAGTCCGTCCGGCCTTGGGCACACGGATTCCGCGGCTTGGCCGGTGCAGGTCGGCGCCCAGCAGCCTGCTGGTTCCGACGCCGGCAGCGGTGGCCTCCGCAACAGCAAAGGGACGCCGGCCGACCTCTTCTGGAAGGGGAGACAATCTGCTCATGGTCCATTGAGGCACCCCTCCGCATGCTCGCAGAGGTTATCCACAGGCCAACATCCCGGCTCGCGAGTTTTTGTCCACATCGGGGGACTTAGAGGCCTCCCAGGTCGCGATATGTGGACAAAAACTCGAAGAAGGAGGTTAGCCGCGGCCGATGAACGGCATGCCGGCCGCCGTAATGACCACCGAGCCGACGCTGGCCGTAGGCGGCATGCCTGCCATCAGCAGCACCGCGCGGGCGGCATCCTGCACCGGAAACGTGGGCTCCACCCTGCGGCTGCCGTCAGCCTGCAGGGCGCCGGAGTCCACGCCGATGGCGCCCATGATGTCCGTGGCCGTATTGCCGATGTCGATCTGGCCGCAGGTGATGCCGAAGCCCCTGCCGTCCAGCTCGATGCTCTTGGTCAGGCCTGTCATGGCGTGCTTGGTGACCGTGTAGGCCACTGTCCGGGGCCGCGGCGAATGCGCGGAAATGGACCCGTTGTTGATGATCCGGCCGCCCTGCGGCTCCTGGGCCTTCATGGCCCGCACGGCCGCAGCAGCGCACAGCATGGACCCGGTGAGGTTCACCGCCACCACTGCGTCCCAGTCGGCCACGCTGATTTCATCCACCGACGCCGCCGGGCCGAACACGCCCGCGTTATTGAAGAGGACATCGATCCTCCCCCACTTCCCGAGGGCCGCAGCGAAAAGCCGCCCGACGTCGTCGGGCACCGTGACGTCGCAGGGCACCGTCAGTGCCTGGCGGTGGCCGGCCGCGGACTCCAGCAGCGGAGCCTCGCGGCGGCCGGCCAGCACCACGCGGTAGCCCTCGGCCAGCATGAGCCTCGCCACCGCCCTGCCAATCCCGGAGCCCGCACCGGTCACGACGGCGACCGGCCCCGGCCGGTGGGGTGGTACGGGCCGGTGGGTTGCAGTCATTGGTCGCTCCTAGCGTTGAGGGCCGGGCTGCCGACGCCCGGGCTACCGTGCAGCGGGCACTTCCGCTGCCGTTATGGGCCAGCCTATGACTGTCTTGGGCCGCGGGGTGGCGTAGGTCCGGACTTTGGACGTGGACAGCCCCAGCCGCACGAGGGATTCCGCGATGGTGACGGCCGCCGCCACTCCATCCACCACGGGAACGCCGGCACGCTTGCGGATCTCCTCGTCCAGCCCGGCCATACCGCCGCAGCCCAGGACAATGACCTCGGCTTTGTCCTCGCGGACGGCAAGCAGCGCCTGTTCGATGATCGCCTCGACGGCCCGTTCCGGTTCTTCTTCCAGTTCCAGGACGGCCATGCCGCTGGCCCGCACCGAGGCGCACCGCGCATCGAGGCCGGCCAGCTTAAGCCGGTCCTCGATGAGCGGAACCGCCCGGTCCAGGGTGGTGACCACGGAGTATTTGTGGCCCAGGAACATGGCCGTGGAGGCCGCGGCCTCGGTGATGTCGACGACGGGAACGTCCAGGAGCTCCTGCAGCCCTTCGCGGCCGTGCTCGCCGTATCCGGCCTGGATGACGGCGTCGAACGGTTCGGGATAGTTGACCACTGCGTCCATGACGGCGATCGCCGCGAGGTAGCTTTCGAAGTTGCCCTCGCAGGAGTCCGCTCCGAACCGCGGCGTGATCCCGATGATCTCAGTGCCCGGGGCGGCGGCGGACCGCGCCTGGGCGGCGATGGAATCGGTCATGGACTGCGTGGTGTTCACGTTGGCGACAAGTATGCGCATGGTGGGGTCTTTCGTTTTCGGATCCGGAGGGGCGGGTCGTCAGTGGGTGCTGGCCACGGCGATGGCTTCGCCATCGACGTCTTCCAGCCGCTGCGAGCGGTCGGCGATGAAGTAGTACACCACCGCGGCGATGCCGGCCGCGAAGAACCACGCGAACGGGGCTGCGGCCTCCAGCGCGGGAACGAACGCAATCAGGAGCGCGACGGTGGCCGCCGGGACCAGTGCGATGATCGCCCGGGGGTTGAAGCCCTTCTTGTAGTAGTACGCTCCGGAGGGGTCTTCCGAGTACAGCTCCAGGACGTTGACCCGGCCGCGGCGCAGCAGCCAGTAGTCGGCCATGACGACGCCGAACAGCGGACCGAGCAGCGCCCCGAGACCGCCCAGGAAGTACACGATCACGAGCGGATTGTTGTACAGGTTCCACGGCAGGATGATGAGCCCGATGGTGCCGCTGACCCAAGCCGCCTTGCGGAAGTTCAGGTGCTTTGGGAAGAGGTTGGTCAGGGCGTAGACGGGGGCCACGAAGTTGGCCATCAGGTTCACGGCGATGGTCAGGATGAGCAGCGCGAGGCAGGCCAGGACCAGGAACAGCGTGTTCGGAATGGTCTGGACAATGTCGGACGGGCTCTGGATGACCGTGCCGTTGATCTTGAACTGGCCGCCTGCCATGACCACCACGATGGCGCCGAAGAGGAGCATGTTGATGGGGATGCCCCAGAAGTTGCCGCGCACCACCGCCTTCTTGGAGACGGCCGAGCGGGTGAAGTCGCAGAAGTTCAGGACGAAGGTTCCGTAGATGGCCACCCAGAGGGCGCCGCCGGCGAAGATGGTGCGCCACATGTCCGCGCCTTCGAGGGCGTTGTCCGATGCCCAGGCGATGGAGCCGCCGGCTTCAACGAAGATCCAGATGGCGATGGACGCCATGGTCACCAGGATGATGGGGCCGGCAAAGGCCTCGTACTTGCGGATCATTTCCATGCCGAAGCTGACGATGACCAGCTGGACGATCCAGAGGAACGCAAAGGCGGCCCAGCCGAGCGTGGACAGGCCCAGGATGGAGTTGGTGTCCATTTCGTGGAGCGAAGGGACCATGGCCACAAGCATGACGC
The DNA here is from genome assembly GCF_056400885.1 of Arthrobacter sp. P4_H3. Classification (NCBI taxonomy): domain Bacteria; kingdom Bacillati; phylum Actinomycetota; class Actinomycetes; order Micrococcales; family Micrococcaceae; genus Arthrobacter; species Arthrobacter sp. P4_H3. Next base: position 2,105 of record NZ_JBFUKK010000005.1, on the reverse strand, counting down.
GGAGAACCACGGATGCCAGGTAGGTCTGGATGCCGAACCAGGCCACGGCCACGGCGCCGCGGAGGAGGCTGGCGATCTGGGCGCCCCTGATGCCGAAGCTGATCCTGCTCATGACGGGGAACGGCACGCCGGTCTTGACGCCCATGAACCCTGAGAAGCTCAGGAGGGCGAACAGCAGGATGGCACCGACGCCCAGGGCCAGCAGGATCTGCCAGCCGCCGAGACCAAGTGCGAAGAGGCCGATGGCGAAGGCATAGTTTCCAAGGCTGTGGACGTCATTGGCCCAGAGGGTGAAGATGCTGTAGCTGGTCCAGCGTCGGCCTTCCCGCTTCGTCGGGGCAAGGTCGATGTTGTAGAGGCTGGGACTAATGGTGCGCCCGGCTGCAGCGCTTGCTGTTTCGCACAGGGCATCTACGCCCGTTGCGGGATGGACCGGCTGGCCCGACAACTCTGTCGGGACGGGAGCCGTTTCGACGCCGACTGATGGGGTCGTCTGCATCTGGATCTCCAGTTCTAAGGGATGGGTGGAGGATGGAAGTCTGTGCTTCCGGCGACTAATTCCATAAAGCGGAAATTAGGTTTTGAAGAGTGGAATAACTGTATGACCTGGATCACCTCCGGGTCAAGGAGTTCCCGCGGGTGGCGGTGGTCACAATCGGTCCATAGGCCCGCCCTGCGCACTTGGCGGACTGGCCATGCGTCATCACCTTGACCACGCGCACTCTTCTGCATAATCTCGAATGGCAAGAATGTTTTCTCACAATATGAAAACTAAGAGCCCAGACATTCAAAGATGAAAAGAGGCTGCCGTGGCTGCAGGAGAAGATTCCTCCCATATCCTCAGCGGGTTGACTAACCAGCTGCCTGATCGTGATCCGGAAGAGACCGCCGAATGGATTGAGTCCCTGGATACGCTGATCAGGGAACAGGGCACCGAGCGTGCCCAGTACATCATGCGCAGTCTCCTGCAGCGTGCCGGCGCCCAGAGCGTCGGGGTTCCGATGGTCACCACCACGGACTATGTGAACACGATCCCCGCGGACCAGGAAGCGCCGTTCCCGGGGAACGAGGAGTACGAGCGCMGGTACCGGGCGTACATGCGCTGGAACGCCGCGGTGATGGTGCACCGGTCCCAGCGGCCGAACATCGGCGTGGGCGGGCACATCTCCACCTACGCCGGGGCCGCGACCCTGTACGAGGTCGGCTTCAACCACTTCTTCCGCGGCAARGACCACCCCGGCGGCGGGGACCAGRTCTTCTTCCAGGGCCAYGCCTCCCCGGGMATGTACGCGAGGGCGTTCATGGAAGGCCGCCTGACCGAGGAGGACCTGGACGGGTTCCGGCAGGAGAAGTCCAGGGCCGGGCACGCACTGTCCTCCTACCCGCACCCGCGGCTGATGCCGGARTTCTGGGAGTTCCCCACCGTGTCCATGGGCATCGGGCCGATGAACGCGATCTACCAGGCCCAGTCCAACCGGTACCTGCACAACCGCGGACTGAAGGACACCTCGGACCAGCAGGTCTGGGCGTTCCTGGGCGACGGCGAAATGGACGAGCCCGAGTCCCGCGGCCTGCTCCAGCTCGCCGCGAACGAGAACCTGGACAACCTGAACTTCGTGATCAACTGCAACCTCCAGCGCCTSGACGGGCCGGTCCGGGGCAACGGCAAGATCATGCAGGAACTCGAAGCGTTCTTCCGCGGCGCGGGCTGGAACGTCATCAAGGTCGTCTGGGGCCGGGAATGGGATGACCTGCTCGGCCGTGACCAGGACGGGTCGCTGGTGAAGATCATGAACGAAACCCCGGACGGGGACTACCAGACCTACAAGGCCGAGTCCGGCGGGTTCGTCCGCGAGCACTTCTTCGGGAAGACCCCGCAGACCAAGGAAATGGTCGCGGACCTGACCGATGACCAGATCTGGAACCTCAAGCGCGGCGGCCACGACTACCGCAAGGTCTACGCCGCGTACAAGGCAGCGACCGAATTCAAGGGCAAACCCACCGTGATCCTGGCCAAAACGGTCAAGGGCTACGGACTCGGACCGCACTTCGAAGGCCGCAACGCCACCCACCAGATGAAGAAACTCACCCTCGACGACCTCAAG